>NZ_JBEOYI010000035.1:0-69498 GCF_040297005.1 Streptomyces sp. NPDC001904
GTACTGCAGGGGGGACCCTGTGGGAGAGTAGGACGCCGCCGAACAAATTTTGAGAAAAGCCCGGACCGGGAACGGTCCGGGCTTTTCTGCGTTTAGGCGTCGTAAAGTCGTCGTATGCGCTACGAACTGGTCATCTTCGACAACGACGGCGTACTCGTCGACAGTGAGCCCCTTTCCAATACGCTGCTGGCCGGCTATCTCACCGAGCTCGGGCACCCGACCTCGTACGAGGACTCCCTGCGCGACTACATGGGGGCCGCCCTGCACCGCGTGCACGACCTGGTTCTCGAACGGAGCGGGGAGCGGCTGCCCGCGGACTTCGACGATGTCTTTCACGCGCGGGTATTCGCCGCGTTCGAGCGGGAGCTTCAGCCGGTGCCCGGAGTCGTGGAGGTGCTGGAGAAGCTGGTCGCCGAGGGAGTGCCGTACTGCGTGGCCTCGTCGGGGAGTCACGAGCGGATTCGGGTGGGGCATCGGACCACCGGGCTCGATCGGTGGTTCGGGCAGGGGCGCGTATTCAGTTCCGAGGACGTCGGGCGGGGGAAGCCGGCGCCGGACCTGTTCCTGTACGCGGCCGAGCGGATGGGGGTCGCCCCGGAGAAGTGTGTGGTGATCGAGGACAGTCCGCTCGGGGTGCAGGCGGCCGTCGCCGCCGGGATGGACGTGTACGGGTTCACCGCCATGACGCCGGCCGAGAGGCTCAAGGACGCCGACGGACTGTTCGGCGATATGCGTGAATTGGCCGGGCTCCTGGGCTGAACTGAAGTGCCTTCCCCGGGAATTGGGTGCTTGATCTATCTACCCAGCGGTAGGCCTGGCGCATACGCTGAGCCGCCATGACCGATGGGAACGCAGGCATACCAGGCGCGATGAGATGGGGCCGAAGAGCGCTGGGATTCAGCTTCTTCGCCCAAGGGGTGGCGTTCGCGCTCCTTGTGACCCGGATTCCGGCCATTCAGGACCAGTACGGGATTTCGGACGGGCTGCTTCCCGTCTTTCTCGCCGCCGTGCCGATCCTCGCCGGTGTCAGCAGCGTCTGCACCGAGCAGCTCGTCAAGCGGGTCCGGCCGAGCCGGGTGCTGCGGTGGGCGCAGCCCGTGGTGCTCCTCGCACTGCTCGGCGTGGGGGCCGGGGACACCGTGGTGGAGGTCGCCGTCGCCCTCGGCGCGTTCGGCCTGGCCGTGGGCGCGCTCGACGCGTCGATGAACATGCTCGGAGTCAGCCTGCAACGCGCGTACGGGCGCAGCATCATGCTCGGGTTCCATGCCTCGTACAGCCTGGGCGGCATCGTGGGAGCGTCGCTCGCATGGGCGGGGGCGCACTGGGATCTGTCGCTGTTCGTGTCCTACCTGCCGGTCGCCGTCGTGCTGCTGCCGCTCTGTCTCGTCGCCAGCCGGTGGTACGTCGACGCCCGTGCCGGTGCCGCCGCGGAGATCGACGCCGATCAGGCGGCGGGCGGTGTCATGTTCAAGATGCTGCTGCCGCTGTGCCTGGTGATGGCGTTCGCGTACATCGGGGACTCGACCGTCTCCAACTGGAGCGCGAAGTACTTGCAGGACGTGCTGGGGAGCTCGGAGCAGCTGTCCACGGTCCCGTACAACGTCTACATGGTGATGACCCTCGTGGGGCGGGCCGTGGGCGATGTGGGCGTGCGGCGGTTCGGGGCCGTGGCCGTGGTGCGGTTGGGGACCGTGATCGCGGCCGCCGGGTTCGGTGTGGTGGCCGTGGCGCCCGGGCCATGGGTCGGGATGCTCGGCTTCATGCTGCTCGGGCTCGGGCTGTGTGTGATCGTGCCGCAGACCTTCGCCGCGGCCGGACGGCTCTTCCCCGGGGCCTCCGACGCGGCCATCGCGCGGCTCAATATCTTTAACTACGTTGGTTTTCTGGTGGGTTCGCCGCTCGTGGGCGCTTTGGGCGATGCGTGGAGCTACCGCGGGGCGATGCTCGTCCCCATGGCGTTGGTGCTGGTGACGCTGGTGTACGCCCCTTCGTTCGGCAAGGGCGGTGACCGATACGGTGGCGGGCATGAGCGGCCGCGTGCAGTTGATGTGGGACCCGGCGGTAGCGGGGTATGACTTCGGGCCCGGGCATCCGATGGACCCGGTCCGCCTCGAGCTGACCCGGAGCCTGGTGGGGGCCTTCGGGCTCGACCGGGCGGGGGACGTGGAGGTCGTGGCCGCGGCCCGGGCCGGGGAGTCCACGCTCCAGCTCGTGCACCGCGAGGACTACGTGGAGGCGGTCAAGGCCGCCTCCCTCGATCCGGCCGCCGCCGATCCCGCGTACGGGCTCGGCACCACCGACGATCCGGCCTTCGCCGGGATGCACGAGGTGTCCGCGCTGATCGCCGGGCAGTCGGTGGGCGCCGCGGAGGCCGTGTGGCGCGGGGACGCCCTGCACGGGGTGAACTTCACCGGCGGGCTGCACCACGCCATGCCGGGCGCCGCGTCCGGGTTCTGCGTGTACAACGACGCGGCGCTGGCCATCGCGCGGCTCCTGGAGCTGGGCGTCGAGCGCGTCGCGTACGTCGATGTGGACGTGCACCACGGGGACGGGGTCCAGGCCGCGTTCTGGGAGGACCCGCGCGTGCTGACCGTCTCGCTGCACGAACATCCCCGGACGCTGTTCCCGCAGACCGGGTGGCCCGAGGAGACCGGGTCCGACGGGGCGGCCGAAGGGTCCGCGGTGAATGTCGCGCTGCCGGCCGGGACCGGGGACGCCGGATGGCTGCGGGCGTTCCACGCCGTGGTGCCGGAGCTGCTCGCCGACTTCCGGCCGCAGGTGCTCGTCACCCAGCACGGGGCCGATACGCACTTCGAGGATCCGCTCGCGCATCTCGCGGTGTCGCTCGACGCGCAGCGGGCCGTGCAGGTCGCCTGTCACGAACTGGCGCACACGTACGCGGACGGGAAGTGGGTCGCGCTCGGGGGCGGCGGGTACGCCGTCGTCGACGTCGTGCCGCGGTCCTGGACGCATCTGGTGGCGGTCGCCGCCGGGCGGGACCTCGCGGCCGAGACCGTGATCCCGGAGTCGTGGCGGCAGGAAGTCTTCGCCCGTACGCGGCAGTTGGCTCCTGCCCGGATGACCGATGGGCGGTGGCCCGTGGAGTTCCGGGGGTGGGACGAGGGGTACGACCCCGCCGATCGGCTGGACCAGGCGATTCTGGCTACGCGGAAGGCGGCGTTTCCCCTCCGGGGGTTGCTGGCTTAGCGGGGCCGGTGGTGCGGCGGGCCGGCGGCGGACTGTCCAAGGCTCTGGCTGGATTACTCCGACTGTGGGGTGTTTTGGGGTTTTGGGGGTGGGGGGCTGTTCAATGGGCCAGCATCGCAAGGGTGTTGAGCACCGGCGCCCTTCGTGCGCATCTGTTGGCGGCTCGGCTTGCCGGGCCCGTGGCGACCTCCCGTGAGGAGAGTCTGCGCAGTTACCGGCTCTTCGAGGCGCGGGACCCGCGTGTGCTGCTCGGGCTCGATCCCGAATGGGCGTGGGGGCAGCGGGATCTGCTCGCCCTCATGGCCGACAGATGCGGGGTCTCGCCGGATCCGGGGCACACCTCGGGGTACGACATCATCGATCCGGAACGTACGCTGGCGGCGCTCGACGCCTTCGGCGACCGCCTCGGCAGGGCCGCCGACGCCCGGACCCCCGTGCTCATCGGGACCGGACATCCGCACCGTCTGCTCGGCTTCTACGCTTCGTTGGCGGGTGCCCTGTCGGCGGCGGGCTGTCCCGTTCTCACTCCCGCGCAGGGTCTCAGTGTCGACATAACGACCCGGTTTGGCCTACGCACCTACAACCTCGACTACGTACGAGGCGTCGCGCTGGTGCGGGAACCGGAGGCGTGGCCGCCCGGAAGTGAGACCGGCGCGCACACGCACTCCCCCCTCCCGGTTCGTACCGCTCTGACCGCTCTGGCGGAGGCCGGGCAACCGCTTCCAGGACTTGTCGTGGGGGACCACGGATGGGTCTGCGGTGCAGGTCAGTTGGGGTTCGACGCCATCGGCCTGGCCGATACGGATGATCCGGCCCTGTTCGTCGGTGAGGCCGAGGGGCAGGTGTCCGTCGTCGTTCCGCTTGATGACGCTGTGCGGTCTGATTACTACCGACCGCTTACTCGCTATGTACTCAATCGAGCGTGTCTGTCACAGTAGGCGGCCGATCGCATCTCCTCTTCCCCACTCGCACCACACGCCCCTACATTGGGGAGTGAGCACGCAACGACGTTGAGTCACCGGAAGGGGAAGCCGGTGGCCGTCGAGTGCGGAAGGTTCAGGTGTGACATGGCTGCTGGTGAGAGTAGGCCTCTGAACGAGGTGCAGTTCCTGACCGTGGCGGAAGTCGCCTCGGTCATGCGAGTGTCCAAGATGACCGTGTACCGGCTGGTGCACAGCGGTCATCTGCCCGCGATCCGGGTCGGCCGCAGTTTCCGCGTCCCGGAGCAAGCGGTTCACGAGTACCTCCGCGAGTCCTATGTGGGGGTGGATGCGGGCTGATCCGTAGCCGGCGAAGGCCTCGATTTCTGGCTCGGCACTCGGGCGGGGTAGGCTGGCCCCCCGTAGGTCGTGTGGGCCCCAATGCAGCCCCGCACCGAGTGATGGTCCCCGCTTTGCGGGGCTTGTCCGAGAAGTGAGCGAGGGTAGTCGTGGGCTCTGTTATCAAGAAGCGCCGTAAGCGGATGGCGAAGAAGAAGCACCGCAAGCTGCTGAAGCGCACCCGCGTGCAGCGTCGCAACAAGAAGTAAGCGACTGCTGCGTCAAGCGCATCATCTGTGGCCCTTTCACCGTTCGGTGGGAGGGCCACAGTGCGTTGGCCGGCCGTGCAGGGAGCGCGCCGGCCGTTCCGGCGATGTACGGGCGCCTGTGGCTGTCGTCACTTCAAGCATCGCCTGGTCATCACAGCGCAACATCGAACCGCTAACGTGAGCCGCAAGCAGTGATTGCGGAGCGCGGCGGGGACGCGACGGAAGGTAGGCGCTGATCTTGGGCAAGGTCGTGCTCGTGACCGGGGCGGCCCGGCAGCTGGGAGGCCGGTTCGTCCGGCGCATCCAGCGGGACCCGGACGTGGAGCGGGTCATCGCGGTGGACGCCGTGCCGCCCGCGCACCATCTGGGCGGGGCGGATTTCCTCCAGGCCGACATCCGGCAGCCGGCGATCGGGCGGGTGCTCGCCGAGCACTCCGTGGACACCGTCGTGCACCTGGACGTCACCGGGACCCCGCTGGCCAGCGGCGGCCGCGGCTCGGTCAAGGAGACCAACGTCATCGGCACGATGCAGCTGCTCGGCGCCTGCCAGAAGTCGCCCAGTGTGCGGCGGCTCGTGGTGAAGTCCAGTACGAACGTGTACGGGTCCGCGCCCCGCGACCCGGCCGTCTTCTTCGAGACGACACCGCCCAAGTCGCTGCCGAGCGGCGGGTTCGCCAAGGACACCGTCGAGGTCGAGGGGTATGTGCGCGGGTTCGCCCGGCGCCGTCCCGATGTCGCCGTGTGCGTGCTCCGGTTCGCCAACATCCTCGGTCCGACCGCCGATTCACCGCTCGCCCAGTACTTCGCGCTGCCCGTCCTGCCGACCGTGTTCGGGTACGACCCGCGGCTGCAGTTCGTGCACGAGGACGATGTGATCGAGGTGCTGCGCATCGCCTCGCACGAGCCGCGGCGCGCGACGCTGAACAGCGGGACCTTCAACATCGCCGGGGACGGGGTGCTGCTGCTCTCGCAGTGCTCGCGCCGGCTCGGCCGGCCGACCGTGCCCGTCCTGCTGCCCGCCGTCACCTGGGTCGGCGGCGCGCTGCGTACGCTGGGTGCCACGGACTTCTCGCCCGAGCAGATCCGGTTGCTCACCCACGGGCGAGTGGTGTCGACGGCCCAGATGCGCGACACCCTGGGGTTCCGGCCCGCGTACACGACCGCGGAGACCTTCGCGGACTTCGTACGCGGCCGGGGGCCCGGACTGCTGCCACCCCAGGCCCTGGCGTCAGCCGTGGACAGGGTGGCCGCCTTGCCCTTCCTGGGCGGTGCCCGTACTCCGAGCCGGCCCCCGACGCAGAGCGCCAACTGAGGAGCGCATCAACGATGGCGGATGCCAAGGTCATTCCGTTCGACGACGACAGGTCGCGGGGGGCGACCGGCAAGGCTGCCGCACGCCGCAGGGGGCCCGGCGGCCGGCGCAGGGGCGAGCCCGCGGCCGTACGCGAGATGGCGGCCGTGCCCGTCCAGGAGCCGACGCCTGCCACGGAGCCGGGACCGGTCCCGGAGCCGGAGGCGGCCGGGGAGCAGCGGGGCGGCTGGGACCGGAGGATCGCGGGCGGGCTCGCCTTCCTGCGGCGCCGGATCACCGGCGATTACGACGTCGACGAGTTCGGCTACGACAAGGAACTCACCGATCAGGTCCTGATGTCGCTGCTGCGGCCGATCGCGGAGAAGTACTTCCGGGTCGAGGTGAAGGGCATCGAGAACATTCCGTCCGACGGCGGAGCGCTGATCGTCTCCAACCATTCGGGGACGCTGCCGCTGGACGGCCTGATGATGCAGGTCGCCGTGCACGACAACCACCCCGAGGGCCGCCATCTGCGGCTGCTCGCCGCCGACCTGGTCTTCATGCTGCCGGTCGTCAACGAGCTGGCCCGCAAGGCCGGTCACACCCTCGCCTGCGCGGAGGACGCCCAGCGCCTGCTGGAGGGCGGGGAGCTGGTCGGCGTCATGCCGGAGGGCTTCAAGGGCATCGGCAAGCCGTTCAGCGAGCGGTACAAGCTCCAGCGGTTCGGCCGGGGCGGCTTCGTCTCGACCGCGCTGCGCGCCGGGACGCCGATCGTGCCGTGCTCGATCGTCGGGGCGGAGGAGATCTACCCGATGGTCGGCAACGCGAAGACCCTGGCACGCGTCCTGGGCTTCCCGTACTTCCCGATCACACCGACGTTTCCGTGGCTGGGACCGCTCGGCGCGGTGCCGCTGCCGACGAAGTGGACGATCCAGTTCGGGGAGCCGATCCCGACGGACGGATATCCGCCGGAGGCGGCCGAGGACCCGATGCTCATGTTCAACCTGACCGACCAGGTCCGCGAACAGATCCAGCACACGCTGTACAAGCTGTTGGTGCAGCGGCGGTCGGTGTTCTTCTGACGGGCCTTCGAGAGTGCGTGCAAAAGGGCCCGGGGTGGTGTTCCCCGGGCCCTGATGCCTGCTGCTAGTCGGCGTCCTCGCTGTCGATGCCCAGGCCCGGGAGCAGGCCCGGGAGGAGCGGGGGCAGGGTGACGTCCGGCTTGGCCGGGCCGGTGGTGCTGTCGCCGGACCTGCCCTCGGACGGGGTCGGGGTCGACGCGTCCTTCGGGGGGTCGAGCAGGCCGCCCGTGGTCTCGCCGAGCAGACCGTCGTCCTTGCCGCTGCTGGAGCTGGACGGCTTGGGCTTCGCCGAGGACGAGTGCCGGTCGTGGCCCGTGGTGCCGGACGGGGCCGAGTGCTCGGTGCCGGGGGTGTCCGTGGCGGTGCCGCCGCCCCGGTCCGTGCCGCCCTTGCTGTCCTGGCCGGGAGGCTGGGGCAGCAGGGAGCGCAGCGGGCCGACCTCTTCGTCTATGGCGGCGAAGATCGAGCTCACCTGGTCGCGTACGTCGCCGAGCTGGACCGGCAGCTTGTCGCTGAGGGCGGACCAGCTCTTGCGGTGCGACTCGGTGAAGGCGGAGAGGACCTGGATCGGGCCCAGGGAGCCGTCCCGCTTGTAGGCCGCGCTGAGCAGCTTGTGGCCCTCCGACGCGTCGTACTGCATGCCGGACAGGGCACGACGGATCTCGCCGACGGACTCGTGGTCGAGGTGTCCGGTGCGGCCGCGGTCCATCAGCCGACGGGCCTCGTTCAGCCGCGTCGACGCCTGGTCCAGATAGATCTGGCCGCGGTCGGAGTCACCGTCGGCCATGCCCAGCTTGAGGTCCTCCATGCCGCGCTTGAGGCCGTAGAGGTGATCTCCGGGCAGGGCGCTCGAACTGGCGGCCGCCACACCACCGAACGCGCCCGCGGCCACACCGACCGTGAGCCCGCCCGCGGCGATGCCCTTGGTGAGGCGGGAGCGGGGCCGCAGCTTCCGCAACGGGCTGGCGCGATGTGCGCCCTTGGCCTTCGCCGACCGCTGTTCCGGTACGGCTGGGCCCGGCGCTCCCTCCGCGAACATGGCCTCCATGGCGGCAACGAGCTGGGCTCGCTGCACCACCTTGACCTCGGGGTCGAGCTCCGGTTTCGGCAGTTCGCCGAGGCCTTCGGTCAGGGTCAGAAGTCTGCCCTGCTCGGACTGTTCGGACGGGGCGACCGGCTCCTCCGGCTGCTGCGCCACCGAGTCCTGGGCGGACTCGTCCTCCAGGGCCTGGGCGAAGGCGTTCGCCCGCCGGTGTGCCGAGACATGTGCGATCACTGGCGGCACCTCCTCTCGTCATGACGGTCGACTCCCCAGGTGGTCCTGGGGTTGCACACCGGAAGAGTTTGCACACGATCGAGTGAGTGAAACCGATCCGGATGTGACCACAGGGAGCCTGCATCCCGCACAACGATCGGCGCGGCACTTGGGTTACGGACCGACGGATGATCCGACCGCGATCGCATCTCTCTTTCACGGAAGGTGAGTTGGAGGATGCGGATCGTGACGGTCGGTCAGCGCACGTCGTCCGGGAGGAGCCGGGCGAGGGTGCGGACGGCCCGGTACTGGAGGGTCTTGATCGCGCCCTCGTTCTTGCCCATGACGCGGGCGGTCTCGGCGACGGACAGCCCCTGGAGGAAGCGGAGCGTCACACACTCCTGCTGCTGCGGGTTCAGCCGGCGCACGGCCTCGAGGAGGGCCGCGTTCGAGAGGGACTCCAGGACCGAGTCCTCGGGGGAGCGCTCCACCTCGTTCGCGTCCAGCATCTCGCCCGTGGTGACCTCCAGGCGGAAGCGGCTGGACTTGAAGTGGTCGGCCACCAGGTTGCGGGCGATCGTCACCAGCCAGGCGCCGAAGTCGCGGCCCTGCCAGGTGAAGGTGCCGATCCGGCGCAGCGCGCGCAGGAAGGTCTCGCTGGTGAGGTCCTCCGCTGTGGCCTTCCCGCCCACGCGGTAGTAGATGTACCGGTACACGGTGTCGCTGTACTGGTCGTAGAGGCGCCCGAACGCGTCGGCCTCGCCGCCCTGGGCGCGCTCGACCAGGTCCATCATGCGCGCGCTGTCGCTGTCCGCGGCGGGACGGCGGGCGGTGGAAGTGCCGGACGTGCCGGCGGCGCCGGAGCGCGCTCGTCTGCCCGCCGTGGCCGCGCCGCTGTCGGCCATCGCGAAGCATGGACGGGCGGGCGCAGGGACGGCGAGGGCGGGGACGGCGTACGCGGTGGGGACGAAGCCGCGCAGCCGGTCGACGACCGTTGCGCGCAGCGTAGCCAGGCCCGAGGCGTCAACCCCGACGTGTTGAAACACGGGACTCCCAGAGGCAGAGCTTCCATCACGTGCAGTACCGGACTGTTCACTCGTCGTACTGGCGAGTGGGTGCCGGAATGCGTCTGAGGAGAATAACGCTTCGTGCAGGGAGCGCTACACCCAGTTGCTCAAATCACCGATTACGTCACTTCTGTAGCTGATCGGCGATGGTTCAAGCACCGGAGAGTGACCACTTGTTGATCGGATTAGGTCATGTTCCGGCAGCGCTCGTGACGCGTTGTGGCCGAGTGGTATCCGCGTGACTGGCCGTGTCCGGGGCCGGGTAAGACGTTCGGAATGCGCTCCGGGGAGGGTCAGCGACGGCGGCGCTGCAGGGCGATGACGGCCGCCGTGCCGCCCGCGACGGCGCCCACGCCGGCCGCCGCCGGGATGCCGACCTTGGCCGCCTTGCGGCCGGTGCGGTAGTCGCGCAGCCGCCAGTCCCGCTCCTTGGCGTACGTACGGAGCTTGGCGTCCGGGTTGATCGCGTACGGGTGCCCGACGAGGGAGAGCATCGGGATGTCGTTGTGGGAGTCGCTGTACGCGGCGCAGCGGCCGAGCTCCAGGCCCTCGGCGGTGGCGAGGGCGCGGACGGCCTCGGCCTTCGCGGGGCCGTGCAGCGGCTCACCGACGAGCCGGCCCGTGTAGACCCCGCCGATCGACTCGGCGACCGTGCCCAGGGCGCCGGTCAGGCCCAGGCGGCGGGCGATCACCGTGGCGATCTCCACCGGGGCGGCCGTGACCAGCCACACCTTCTGCCCGGCGTCCAGGTGGGCCTGGGCGAGGGCGCGGGTACCGGGCCAGATGCGCTCGGCCATGTACTCGTCGTAGATCTCCTCGCCGATGGACATCAGCTCGGCGACCCGGTGGCCCTTGACGATGGACAGGGCGCTGTTCTGCGCGTCCTGCATGTGCTCGGGATCCTCGATCCCGGCGATCCGGAACCACGCCTGCTGCCAGGCGAAGCGGGTCAGCTCGCGGCGCTGGAAGAACTTCCGCTTGTACAGGCCGCGGCCGAAGTGGAAGATCGCGGCGCCCTGCATCACGGTGTTGTCCAGGTCGAAGAAGGCCGCGGCCTTGTCGTCCCCGACGACCGGGAAATCGGGTTCCCGGCCCGCTTCCTCCTCGCCCGGCGGTGCCTGGTCCTCCAGGTTCTCGAGGTCTTCGAGCTCCAGCGAGGACTTGCGAGCGGCCTCCGCCGAAGCCTCGCCTGCCAGCACGCTCCGCGCGGTGGCGGAGCGCCTACGGGGTGTGAGCCATCCGAGAGCGGCCATGCGGTGAGCATAGCCAGTTTGTTCGGTGGTTCCGGAGTCGAGCGGATTTCGGGAAGCTGTCGCTCTGTGAAATCCAGGCGTCGTGAGGGGTCCGGACGTGGGGCCAGAATGGCCGGTATGAGTCCCATCTTTCGCCGGAGCGAGAAGAAGAATCCAGCCGACCGGGTGGTCACGCTGATCGGGAAGCCCGGGTGCCATCTGTGCGACGACGCACAGGAGGTGATCGAGAAGGTCTGCGCCGAGGTCGGCGCGTCCTGGGAGAAGAAGGACATCACCGAGGACGCGGAGCTGCACCGCTTGTACTGGGAGCAGATCCCGGTCGTCCTGGTGGACGGGGCGCAGCACGACTTCTGGCGGGTGAAGGAGGAGCGGCTGCGGCGGGCGCTGACGGGATGAGGGGGTGCACAGCCGTCGCACACGTCACTGACCGACGAGTCCAAACAGGCTCAAAAGTCGCTTAGGATCGAGGGCGGTTTTGGTCTCGGGGGCGTGGATCGTAAGGAGTGTGTGCGGTTTTGCCCCCAACAGGTGAGCAACGAAGCTGCCTGCGCGCCGGTTCCACCAGGGCGCGCCGGGGGCGCGTGACCCCGGTCACGTTGGCCGGGCAAATCGGACACCATCTTTGTGCACGCGTTCACAAAGACATAGCCTGCATTCGACGGGGCGGTCTGGGAACGAACGGCCGCCTGCAGCCCCGCTCTACCCGCAGGAGCACCGTGGCAACTGGCCGAACTCACCGACCGGCGACCCGCAGCCGAGGAATTCCCGAGGCCACCGTCGCCAGGCTTCCGCTGTACCTCCGAGCCCTGACCGCACTGTCGGAGCGCTCGGTACCCACGGTCTCCTCCGAGGAGCTCGCGGCCGCGGCGGGGGTCAACTCCGCGAAGCTGCGCAAGGATTTCTCGTACCTCGGTTCGTACGGGACCCGTGGCGTGGGCTACGACGTCGAGTATCTCGTGTACCAGATCTCCCGCGAGCTGGGGCTGACCCAGGACTGGCCGGTTGTGATCGTCGGTATCGGTAACCTCGGTGCGGCGCTGGCCAATTACGGCGGGTTCGCCTCCCGTGGCTTCCGGGTCGCCGCGCTGATAGACGCCGATCCCGCGATGGCCGGGAAGCCGGTGGCCGGGATGGCCGTGCGGCACACCGACGAGCTCGAGAAGATCATCGACGACAACGGCGTCTCCATCGGCGTCATCGCGACCCCGGCCGGTGCCGCGCAGCAGGTCTGCGACCGCCTCGTCGCCGCCGGTGTCACCTCCATCCTGAACTTCGCGCCCACCGTGCTGTCCGTGCCGGACGGGGTGGACGTGCGCAAGGTCGATCTCTCCATCGAGCTGCAGATCCTGGCCTTCCACGAGCAGCGCAAGGCCGGCGAGGGTGCCCTGGAGGGGGAGAGCCCCGCCGAGGGCGCCGTCGGCGTCGAGGGTCCGGCCGCCAAGGTCACCAAGCCCGCCGCGCAGCCGGCCGACAAGAACCGCAAGGGACCCGACGGGGACGTGCCCGCCGTGATGCCGGCATGAGTCTCCTCGTCGTCGGGCTGAGCCACCGCAGCGCTCCGGTCAGCGTCCTGGAGCGGGCCGCGCTGCACGCGGACGCGCAGGCCAAGCTGGTGCAGGACACCCTCGCCGCCGAGCCGGCCGCCGAGGCCGCGGTGCTCGCCACCTGCAACCGCATCGAGCTGTACGCGGACGTGGACAAGTTCCACGCCGGTGTCGCCGAGCTGTCGACGCTGCTCGCGCAGCACAGCGGTGTGGGGCTCGACGAGCTCACTCCCTATCTCTACGTGCACTACGAGGACCGGGCGGTGCACCACCTGTTCTCGGTGGCGTGCGGGCTCGACTCGATGGTCGTGGGCGAGGGCCAGATCCTCGGCCAGATCAAGGACACCCTGGCGCGCGCCCAGGAGCTGCACTCCGCGGGCAAGCTGCTGAACGATCTGTTCCAGCAGGCGCTGCGGGTCGGCAAGCGGGCCCACTCGGAGACCGGCATCGACCGCGCCGGTCAGTCGCTCGTCACCTTCGGCCTCGAACAGCTCGCGCTCGGACGGCCGGTGGAGGACTGGGCGGCCGGGAAGCGCGCCCTGGTCATCGGTGCCGGGTCGATGTCGTCGCTGGCCGCCGCCACGCTCGCGCGGGCCGGGGTCGCCGAGGTCGTCGTCGCCAACCGGACCGCCGAGCGGGCCGACCGGCTGGTGGCCCTTCTCGAAGAGAACTACGGACACGGTCTGACCGAGGGCGGGTTCACTGCCCGGGCCGTCGCGATGGACGCCGTGGCGGACGAACTGACACGTGCCGACGTCGCCATCTCCTGCACCGGCGCCACCGGCCTGGTGCTGACCGCCGACGCGGTGCGCGCGGCCGTCGCCGGGCGCACCCCCACCGCGGGGGCCGAGGTGTCCGCGCCCACGGCCGCCGGCACCGGCAAGAGCGTCGCCGACACCTGTCCGGTCGAGGTGGTCCGCGGCGGGTTCTCCGTCGAGGGCGAGGCCGCCGTCGCCGGGATGGACGCCGCCGAGCTGGAGCAGCACGGCGCCTGGGTGGACAACGCGCCGGGCCGCCGGACGCAGGCCCCCGAGGCCTCGGAGGCGGACGCCATCGCGGCGCTGGCCGCCGTCGGCCGGGTGCCGGAGATGCGCCGCGAGCGGACTCCCGGGCCCGTGCGCGATGTCGCCCTGGCCCTGCTCGACCTGGCGATGCCGCGGGACGTCGACGCGGCGGCGCACCGCATCGACGGGGTCCGCCTCGTCGACATCGAGTCGCTCGCCGACGCCTCCGCCGACGCCCCGATGGCCGCCGACGTGGACCAGGTGCGGGCGCTGGTGGCCGAGGAGGTCACCGCGTTCGGCGCGGCCCAGCGCGCGGCGACCATCACGCCGACCGTCGTCGCGCTGCGCACCATGGCCGCGGACGTCGTGGCCAGTGAGATCGCGCGGCTCGACGGGCGACTGCCCGGCCTCGACGGCAAGCAGCGCGCGGAGATCACCCAGACCGTGCGGCGCGTGGTGGACAAGCTCCTCCACGCACCGACCGTACGGGTCAAGCAGCTCGCGGCCGAGCCCGGTGGCGCCGGATACGCGGACGCGCTGCGCACCCTTTTCGACCTGGACCAGGAGACGGTCGACTCCGTCTCCCGGGCAACCCCCCAAGACCGTGAATCCGCTACCGGCACGGCAGGCAAGAATCGAGGCCCGGCATGACCGCCGAGAGGGCACTGCGGCTGGGCACCCGGCGCAGCAAGCTCGCCATGTCCCAGTCGGGGCATGTAGCCGAAGCCGTACGGCAGTTGACCGGCCGCGAGGTCGAGCTGGTCGAGATCACGACGTACGGCGACACGTCCCGTGAGCACCTGGCGCAGATCGGCGGCACCGGCGTCTTCGTGACGGCGCTGCGCGACGCGTTGGAGCGCAATGAGGTCGACTTCGCCGTGCACTCGCTCAAGGACCTGCCGACCGCGCAGCCCGAGGGGCTCGTGCTGGCGGCGATGCCGGTGCGCGAGGACCCGCGCGACGTCCTGATAGCCCGGGACGGCCTGACGTTCACCGAGCTGCCGGCCGGGGCCCGGGTGGGGACCGGTTCGCCGCGCCGGATGGCGCAGCTGAACGCGTACGCCCGCAGCCACGGCCTGCGGATCGAGACCGTGCCGATCCGCGGGAACATCGACACCCGCATCGGTTACGTCGAAAAGGGCGAGCTGGACGCCGTCGTGCTGGCGGCCGCCGGGCTCAACCGCATCGGTCGGAGCGCGGAGGTCACCGACTTCCTCTCCACCGACATCGTCCTGCCCGCCCCCGGCCAGGGGGCTCTGGCAGTCGAGTGCACCGCGACCAACGGTGAACTCGCCGCCGCGCTCGGAGAGTTGGACGACCCGTTCACCCGGGCCGCCGTGACCGCCGAGCGGTCCCTGCTCGCCGCCCTGGAGGCCGGTTGCAGCGCACCTGTGGGTGCGCTGGCCGACCTGCTGGCCGACGGGCAGATTGCCAAGGAAATGCGCCTGCGCGGCGTCGTCGGCACCACCGACGGCTCCGAGCTGGTGCAGCTGACCACCACCGGTCCCGTGCCCTCGTCGGAGGACGAGGCGCTGGCTCTCGGGCGGGAACTCGCCGCCGAGATGCTGGCCAAGGGTGCGGCCGGTCTGATGGGGGAGCGAGCACTTTGAGCCCCACCACCGCTGAATCGACCGCCTGTACACCTGGGCACGTCACCTTCCTGGGTGCCGGTCCCGGTGATCCAGGACTGCTGACCCTACGGGCCGTGGAAGCCCTGACCCGAGCGGATGTGCTGATCGCCGAGCCCGAAGTGCTCGACGTCGTGCGCACGCATGCCCGGGCAGGCGTGACCGTCCTCGACTCGACGGGCACGCCGGGGCAGACGGGCCTCGCTGACGAGGCGTCAACTGCCGTCGCGGTCCCGGCTCTGAGGGACTGGGCCAATCTTGTCATGGAGGCCGCGCGGGGCGGCAAGCGGGTCGTGCGTGCGGTCACGGGGGACCCCGGGCTCGACACGTACGCGGCCGAGGAGATGCTCGCGTGCGCCGCGCAGGGCATCGGCTTCGAGGTCGTCCCGGGCATCGCCGCGGCCGTGGGCGTGCCCGCGTACGCCGGTGTGCCGCTGCGGGACGCGGAGGGCACCGACGTCCGGTTCGTGGACGCCCGTACCGCCTCCGACCGCTGCTGGACCGAGGTCGGCGCGTCCGACTGCACGGTCGTGGTGTCGACGACGCTCGACTCGGTGGCGGCCGCCGCCGGTGAGCTGGTCGCCGCGGGCCGCAAGCCCGACACCCCGCTGTCGGTGACGGTCGCGGGGACGACGACGCGGCAGAAGACCTGGACCGCCACGCTCGGCACCATCGCGCAGACCTTCAAGCAGGCCAAGGTGCTGCCGTCGCCGGAGGGCAACCGGCCGGTGATAGCCGTGGTCGGGGAGCGCAGTGCCACCGCCCAGCGCGACCAGCTGTCCTGGTTCGAGTCGAAGCCGCTGTTCGGCTGGCGGGTGCTCGTGCCCCGGACGAAGGAGCAGTCGGCGGCGCTCTCCGACCAGCTGCGCTCCTACGGCGCGGTGCCGCACGAGGTGCCGACGATCGCCGTCGAGCCGCCGCGCACCCCGCAGCAGATGGAGCGCGCGGTCAAGGGCCTGGTCACGGGTCGCTACGAGTGGATCGCCTTCACCTCGGTGAACGCGGTGAAGGCCGTCCGGGAGAAGTTCGAGGAGTACGGGCTCGACGCCCGTGCCTTCGCCGGGATCAAGGTCGCCGCGGTCGGTGAGCAGACGGCGAACGCGCTGATCGCGTTCGGCGTGAAGCCGGACCTGGTGCCGAGCGGTGAGCAGTCGGCCGCCGGTCTGCTGGAGGACTGGCCGCCGTACGACCCGGTCTTCGACCCGATCGACCGTGTCTTCCTGCCGCGCGCCGACATCGCGACCGAGACCCTGGTCGCCGGTCTGATCGAGCTGGGCTGGGAGGTCGACGACGTCACCGCGTACCGGACCGTGCGCGCCTCGCCGCCGCCCGCCGAGACCCGGGAGGCCATCAAGGGCGGTGGCTTCGACGCGGTGCTGTTCACGTCGTCGAGCACCGTGCGGAACCTGGTCGGCATCGCCGGCAAGCCGCACAACGTGACGGTCATCGCCTGCATCGGCCCGGCCACCGCCAAGACGGCCGAGGAGCACGGTCTGCGGGTGGACGTGATGGCTCCCGAGCCGTCCGTCATGAAGCTGGCCGCCGCGCTCGCCGACTTCGGCGCCCGGCGCCGGCTGGCCGCCATCGAGGCCGGCGACCCGGTGACCCGGCCGAGCGAGCGGAGGCCGGGGGCGCGCCGTCGGCGGGCCGCTCCGTAGGGCAGAGTTGAGGGGCGGGTGTCCGGTTTCGGCCGGGTGCCCGCCCCGCTTCGTTTTTCGTGAGTACGTGTAGGTACGTAGAAGTACGTGTAGGTACGAGGTGACAGTTCAGTGACTCGGTACGGCTCTTTCCCCGGTTCCCGGCCCCGGCGGCTGCGGACGACTCCCGTGATGCGGCGCATGGTCGCCGAGACGCGGCTGCATCCGGCCGATCTGATCCTGCCCGCGTTCGTGCGCGAGGGGATCGACGCGCCGGTGGAGATCGGCTCGATGCCGGGCGTCCTCCAGCACACCCGTGACTCCCTGAAGAAGGCCGCGGCCGAGGCCGTCGAGGCGGGCGTCTCCGCGATCATGCTGTTCGGCGTGCCGCTGGACGAGAAGAAGGACGCGGCGGGCACCGTGGGGACCGACCCCGACGGGATCCTCCAGGTCGCGCTGCGCGATGTGCGGGCCGAGGTGGGCGACGACCTGATCGTCATGTCCGACCTGTGCCTCGACGAGTTCACCGACCACGGGCACTGCGGGGTCCTCGACGAGCAGGGCCGGGTCGACAACGACGCGACGCTCGAGCGGTACGCCGAGATGGCGCAGGTGCAGGCCGACGCGGGAGCCCACGTGGTGGGCCCGTCCGGGATGATGGACGGTCAGATCGGGGTCATCCGGGACGCGTTGGACCAGATCGGGCGCGAGGACGTGGGTGTGCTCGCGTACTCGGTGAAGTACTCCTCCGCCTTCTTCGGTCCGTTCCGCGAGGCCGTGGCGTCGTCGCTGCAGGGTGACCGCAAGACGTACCAGCAGGACCCGGCCAACGCGCGTGAGTCGCTGCGGGAATTGGCGCTCGACCTGGAGGAGGGCGCCGACATGGTGATGGTCAAGCCGGCCGGGCCCTACCTCGACATTCTGGCGAAGGTCGCGGAGGCGTCGGACGTGCCGGTCGCCGCGTACCAGATCAGTGGTGAGTACGCGATGATCGAGGCTGCCGCGCAGCGCGGGTGGATCGACCGGGATGCGGCGATCATGGAGTCGCTGACCGGGATCAAGCGGGCCGGGGCGAGCATGATCCTCACGTACTGGGCGACCGAGGTGGCGCGCAAGCTGTAGGGCGCCGCCGGTCGCGGGTCGTTCCTGTCCGGGCATGCCTCGGCCGCGGCGGCTTCCCCTCCGCGCCGCCGCGGCCGATCCCCGTCGGGAATGAAAGTCTGTTCAGGCGGTCTCGCCCGTGGCGTGGTAGTCGTCCGTGGTCGCGTCGCCCTCGCCGGTGGCGTGGTAGTCGTTCGGCTTCACGACGACGGGCTTGCCGGTGACGGGCTTCGCAGCGGCCAGGGTGGGCTCGGTCTCCGCGCCGGTGGCGTGGTAGTCGTTCGGCTTGACGGTGCCGGTCTCGTCGGCCATGACGGTCAACTCCTCGATGTGGGACGGTAGGGAGCGCGCCCGCCCGGCAGTTCCCCCGAGGACTGCCGGACAGACAGCGCAAGGCCGTTCACCATAAAGGTGAGACCCAGGCCCCGAGCCACCTGCCCCCCCCGTGGCGGTGGCTCGGTAGTTCAGAGAGTGCCGGGTCGCGATAAACGAACGATGAACGCGCCCGGGGCGCGGGCCGGGAAGGTCAGCTCGCCGGTACGGCGCTGAGCAGTCGGCGCACGTCGTCGGCCTCCGCGCCCCCGCGCTCGTCGAAGATCGACAGCGCCTCGCGCCAGCATACGCGGGCCCGGCCGGTCTGGCCGATGCCGTGCAGGCCGCTGCCCAGCGTGGTGAGCACGTTGGCGCGACGCCAGTCGCCGCCGAGGCCGTGGAGCACGGAGAGGGCCTGTTCGGCGTGGGCCGCGGCCTGGGCCGGATTCCGGTCGGCGAGGTGGACTTCGGCCAGCCGGTACAGGGTCATGCCGTGCCACAGCCGCTGCCGGGCGTCCTGGAAGACGCGCAGGGCCTCGGTGAGGGTCGCGAGGGCCTGCGCGATGTCCCCGGCCTGCGTCAGGGCGAGGCCCAGCGCGTACTTCGCGTTGGCCAGCCGCAGCGCTCTGCCCGACGTGTCGCCCTCGTAGATGGTCAGCCCTTCCCTGGCCAGGGCGACCGCGGACATGTTGCGGCCCGTCGCGAGGTGGACCCGGGACAGATTGCACAGCACACTCGCCTCGCCCGGCTTGTTCCCGTCCTTCTGGAAGGCGTGCAGGGCCCGCGTCAGATGCTCCTCCGCCTCCCGGTGGCGGCCGGTGTACAGGGCGATGATCGCGCGCTGGTTCGGGGCGTGGCTGCACACGATCGGGTCGTCGATGGGCGTGCCCACCCGCAGCGCCCGCTCGGCCTCGGCGTCGGACTCGTCGAACTGGCCGGAGAGTTCGAGGATGTGGCTGAGCGTGACGCGCGCGCGCCCCTCGGCCCAGGCGTCGCCGGCCGCCCCCGCGGATTCGATCAGCGACCTGAGGGCCTGGACGCACTGGCGCGAGCTGATGCCCGATTCGCCCAGGTCGGCGGAGACGACGAGGAGATCCGCGGCCCTGCGCAGCATGCCCGGCGAGGTGGCCTGCTGGGCCGTGGCCAGGATGCCGTTCGCCTCGGAGAACAGCCAGTCGAGGGCCTGCGCGCGGTCGTCGAACCGCAGCCCCGGGTAGGTCCCCAGGGCCAGGTGGTCGAGGACCCGCTCCCCGGGCCGCTCGATCGCGTAGACCCCCGCGGCGGTCGCCAGGTAGAAGTCCAGCAGCCGGGACATCGCCGACTCGCTGTTCCCGGAGCGGAGTTCGTCGCGCTCGGCGCACGCACGCGCGTAGAGCCGTACGAGGTCGTGGTAGCGGTAGCGGCCCGGGGCCGCCGACTCGATGAGGGACGTGTCGACCAGGGTCTCCAGGATCTCCTCGGTCTCCTCGGCGGTCAGGTCCAGGACCGCCGCGGCCGCCGTCAGCGAGATGTCCGGCCCCTCCGCGAGGCCCAGGAGGCGGAACGCGCGGGCCTGGGCGGGCTCCAGCTGGCCGTAGCCCAGCTCGAAGGTCGCCTTCACGGCGAGGTCGCCGGCCTGGAGCTCGTCCAGGCGGCGCCGTTCGTCGGCCAGCTTCGCCGCGAGGACCGAGACCGTCCAGGTGCGGCGGGCGGCCAGGCGGGAGGCGGCGATCCGGATGGCCAGCGGCAGGAAGCCGCACGCCGCCACCACGTCCAGGGCGGCCTCGCGCTCGCTGGCGACCCGCTCCTCGCCGACGATGCGGGTGAACAGCAGGAGGGCCTCCTCCGGGGACATGACGTCCAGGTCCACCAGGTGGGCGCCGGCCAGGTCGACCATCCGGACCCGGCCCGTGATCAGCGCCGCGCAGCCCTCCGTCCCGGGGAGCAGCGGGCGGACCTGCGCCGCGTCCCGGGCGTTGTCCAGCAGGACCAGGACGCGGCGGCCGTCCAGCGTCGAGCGGTACAGCGCCGCCCGCTCGTCCGGGGAGTCGGGGATCGCGGAGTCGGCGGTGCCGAGCGCCCGCAGGAACGAGCCGAGGACCGCCTCCGGCTCGGCCGCGTGCGGGCCCGCGCCCTGCAGGTCCATGTACAACTGGCCGTCGGGGAAGGCGGAACGGGCCGCGTGGGCCACGTGCACCGCCAGCGTCGTCTTGCCGACGCCGCCGATGCCGGCCACCGCGGAGACCGCCATCACGCCGCCCGCACCGGTCTCCGAGGAGGCGGCGGACAGGGCGTCGCTGAGTTCCCGGACGAAGTCGGCGCGCCCGGTGAAGTCGGGCACGGTCGCCGGCAGTTGGGCCGGGCGGACCGGGGCGGCGGCGGGTTCGGCGGTCGGCGCCGAGGGCTCGGCGAGGCCGGGGTCGGCGCGCAGGATGCGCTGCTGGAGCTCGGACAGGCCGGGGCGCGGGTCCACCCCCAGCTCGTCGGCGAGGAGGCGGCGGGTGTCCGCGTACACGGCCAGCGCCTCCGCCTGCCGGCCGCTGCGGTACAGCGCCAGCATCAGCAGTTCGCGCAGCCGCTCGCGCAGCGGGTGGGCCGCGGTGAGGGCGGTGAGCTCGGAGACCGCCTCCGCGTGGCAGCCCTGCTCCAGGTCCATGTCGAGGCGGGCCTCGAGGAGTTGCAGGCGCCACTCCTCCAGGCGGGCGCGCTGGGTCTCCGCGTACGGGCCGGGGACGCCGGCGAGCGGTTCGCCGTCCCACAGGCCGAGGGCCTTGCGCAGCAGGGCCCGCGCCTGGCCCAGGTCGCCGGACTGGCGGGCCTTCTCGGCGTCCGCCGCCAGCTCCTCGGCCACCGAGAGGTCCAGGGCGTCGCGCCGGGGCAGCCGGATCGCGTAGCCGCCGGAGTCGCTGGCGAGCACGCCCGGGTCCAGGACCTTGCGCAGCCGGGACGCGTAGGTGCGCAGCGCCGCGAGGGCCTGCGAGGGGGATTCCTCGCCCCAGAGCGCGTCGATCAGCTCGGGCGCCGTCGCGGTGCGGCCGTCGCGCAGCAGCAGGGCGGCCAGCAGCGCGCGCTGCTGCGGGGAGCCGGCGGCCAGCGCTTCGGCGCCGCGCCAGGCGTGGACCGGGCCGAGCACGCTGAAGCGCAGGCCGGATTCGGGCGCGGCGGACACGGCGTCCTCAGGCGTCCCGGACCGTCGCTGCTCCGGAACCCGCGGTCCACCGTCCATCGTCGCCGCCCCCCTGCCGCCGCACCAGCACCTGTTCGTCCCGTACTCCGCGCCGGTGTCGTTCCGACGCCCCTGCCCTCGCTGTCCAGACGGCGCGCCGCCGTCGACGCGCGCCCCCCGAGGCAACTCCGTCAGTTTGCCTTGTTCATGGCAGATACGTCAGCCGCGGGAGACTGTCATCACAGACATCTCACGCGAACGACCCTCACCATCCGCGCAAATCCGCCCGGCGCCCACTAGCTGACGGGTCGTCAGATCGGCGCTACCGTGAATCCATGGAGACCACCGAGACCGCAAACAGCCAAAGTGCCCCGGAATCAGCCGACTTGCCGCTCATCATCTCCGTCGACGACCACACCGTCGAGCCGCCCACCGTGTGGTCCGACCGGCTGCCGAAGAAGTTCGCCGACGTGGGGCCGCGCATCGTCCGCGCGCCCCTGAAGGAAATGACCTTTCTGGGCGGAAAGTTCGCGCCCGTCATGGGCCGCCCCGGCGACGACGGGCCGATCGGCGACTGGTGGGTGTACGAGGACCTGCACCGGCCCCTCACCCGTCTCGACACCGCCGTCGGCTACGACCGGGACGAGATCAAGCTGGAGGTCATCACCTACGAGCAGATGCGGCCGGGGTCCTTCGACGTCCCCGCCCGGCTGGCCGACATGGACGTCAACCACGTCCAGTCCGCCCTCTGCTTCCCCACCTTCCCGCGCTTTTGCGGGCAGACCTTCACCGAGGCCAAGGACCGGGAGCTGGGGCTGCTCGGGGTGCGCGCGTACAACGACTGGATGGTGGACGAGTGGTGCGGGCCGGCTGCCGCCGGGCGCCTGATACCGCTCACCCTCGTCCCGCTCTGGGACGCCGAGCTGGCCGCCGCCGAGGTGCGGCGCAATGCCGCGCGCGGGGTGCGGGCCGTCGCCTTCTCCGAGATCCCGCCGCATCTCGGGCTGCCCTCCGTCCACACCGACGAGTGGGATCCGTTCCTCGCCGCGTGCGACGAGACCGGGACCGTCATCGCCATGCACATCGGCTCCAGCAGCAGGATGCCGTCGACGTCGCCCGACGCGCCGCCCGCCGTCGGGTCCACCATCACCTTCGCCAACTGCTGCTTCTCGATGGTCGACTGGCTCATGAGCGGGAAGTTCGAACGGTTCCCGAACCTGAGGATCATGTACGCCGAGGGGCAGATCGGGTGGATCCCGTACATCCTGGAGCGGGCCGATGTGGTGTGGGAGGAGAACCGGGGGTGGGGCGGGGTCGCCGACAAGGTGCGCAAGCCGCCGAGCGAGTATTTCGCGGAGCACGTGTACGGGTGCTTCTTCGACGACGCCTTCGGGTTGCGGAACCTGGACTCGATCGGGGTCGCCAATGTCCTCTACGAGACCGACTATCCGCACTCCGACTCGACCTGGCCGAAGTCTCGGGAGGTGGGGGAGGCGCAGATGGGGCATCTTGCGGGTGATGTGGTGGAGCGCATCGTGCGCGGGAACGCCATTGATCTGCTCGGGTTGACTCCGGGTGGGCTGTGGGGGCCCTCGGCGCCTTGATCTGACCGCAAGTCGGGGTTGCCCGGGGCTGATTGCGCAGTTCCCCGCGCCCCCATAGGCACGGCTTTCGTCGTCGGCTGACGGCCGGTGGCCGCTTCTCGCGCAGTTCCCCGCGCCCCTCATGAGCCGTCGTTCGTGCGCGGCTCTCGTCGTGGCCGGTCGCGCAGTTCCCCGCGCCCCTGAGGCATGCGCTGGCGCGCGGCCTCCCCCTGGGGCGGGGAACTGCGCGGGGAGCCCCGCGGAGTCGCACCCCTTGTCTGACGGAGCGTCAGGTACGAGGATGAGGGGCGCCTGGATGTGACGAACCGTCAGATGGAGGGAACCGGGTATGGCGCGGCTCGCTTACGGGATTCAGCTCCCCATTCAGTCCCAGAGCACCATGTACGCCGAGAAGTGGGAGGACGGAGCCGGAGTCGACGACCTGGTGGAGATCGCGCGGGCCGCCGACCGAGGCGGCTTCGACTACATCGCGGTCTGCGACCACGTCGGCATCCCGCGACGGCTGGCCGACGCCATGTCGACGACCTGGTACGACCCCGTCGCCACGCTCTCCTACCTGGCCGGGGTGACGGAGCGGGCCAGACTGCTCAGCCACGTCGCCGTCGTGGCCCTGCGCCACCCCCTGCTCTCCGCCAAGCAGTACGCGACCCTGGACCACCTCAGCGGCGGCCGCCTGATCCTCGGGGTCGGGGCCGGCCACGTACAGGAGGAGTTCGAGGCGCTCGGGGTCGACTTCGCGCGGCGCGGGGCGGTGCTCGACGAGACCGTGGACGCGCTGAAGGCGGCGCTCACGCAGGAGGAGTACCCCTCGTACAAGGGGGAGTTGTTCCAGTTCGAGGGGCTGGGGCAGAAGCCCAGGCCCGCACAGCAGCGCGTCCCCGTCTGGGTCGGCGGCTCCTCCGCGCCCGCCGTGCGCCGCGCCGCGCTCAAGGGCGACGGATGGCTGCCGCAGGGGGACCCGCGGGAGCAGCTGGCCGAGAAGATCCGGACCATCGGGCGGCTGCGCGCCGACGCCGGGATCGAGGCGCCCCTGACCATCGGGGCCATCGCCGAGCCGCTGTACGTCGGCGATCCCTCCTGGCACGTCGGGCGGCGCACCCTCACCGGCTCGCCCGAGGCGCTGGCCGAGTCGCTGCGCGCGTACGCGGCGATGGGCGTGCACCAGATCCAGGTGCGCTTCCGCAGCCGCGGGCGGACCGAGCTCGTCGACCAGATCGCCGCCTTCGCGGACGGCGTGGCACCCCGACTCAACTGAGGAGCACAGGGCATGGGCAAGCTGGACGGGCGCGTCGTTCTCATCACCGGTGCGGCGCGCGGGCAGGGCGAGCAGGAGGCACGGCTGTTCGCCGCCGAAGGGGCGAAGGTCGTCCTCGCGGACGTCCTCGACGACCAGGGCGAGGCCGTCGCGAAGGAGATCGGGGGGCACTTCGTGCACCTCGACGTCAGCAGCGAGGAGGAGTGGGCCGGCGCCGCGCGCGCCGCCAAGGACGCCTTCGGGAAGGTCGACGGGCTGGTCAACAACGCGGGCATCCTGCGGTTCAACGAACTGACCAGCACTCCGCTGGAGGAGTTCCAGCAGATCGTGAACGTCAATCAGGTCGGCGCCTTCCTCGGCATCAAGACCCTCGCCCCCCTGATCGCCGAGGCGGGCGGCGGCTCGATCGTGAACACCTCCTCGTTCACCGGGGTCACGGGCATGGCGCTGGTCGGCGCGTACGCCGCGAGCAAGCACGCCATCGTCGGCCTGACCCGCGTCGCGGCCCTGGAGCTCGCGGCGAAGCGGATCCGGGTCAACGCCGTCTGCCCCGGCGCCATCGACACCGCGATGAGCAACCCCGCCCAGCTCGACCCGGGCGGCGACATCCAGGCCGGTACCGAGGCCCTCGACGAGCTGTACCGCAAGCTGGTGCCGCTCGGCCGGGTCGGCAGGCCCGAGGAGGTCGCGCGGCTCGCGCTGTTCCTCACCGCCGAGGAGGACTCCGCGTACATCACCGGGCAGCCGTTCGTGGTCGACGGCGGGTGGCTCGCCGGGGTCAGCATCATCTAGCCGACGACATTGCCTGACGATGCGTCAGCTATTGACGGTCACAGGTCGCAGTGGAACAGTCATCCCATTCAATCTGACGGATCGTCAGAAACTGACGAGGACGGTGAACCTCCTTGGAATTCGGGCTCTTTGTACAGGGATACGTGGGCAAGCAGGCGCTGACCGACCCCACCGCCGAGCACCGCGCGCTCATGAACGAGACCGAGTACGTCATCCAGGCGGACAAGTCCGGCTTCAAGTACGCCTGGGCGTCCGAGCACCACTTCCTGGAGGAGTACTCGCACCTCTCGGCGAACGACGTGTTCCTCGGGTACCTGGCGCACGCGACCGACCGGATCCACCTCGGCTCCGGCATCTTCAACCCGCTGGCCCAGGTGAACCACCCGGTGAAGGTCGCCGAGAAGGTCGCCATGATGGACCACCTCAGCGAGGGGCGGTTCGAGTTCGGCAGCGGGCGCGGTGCCGGCAGTCACGAGATCCTCGGCTTCATCCCTGGTGTGACGGACATGAACTACACCAAGGAGATCTGGGAAGAGACCATCGCCGAGTTCCCGAAGATGTGGCTCCAGGACGAGTACGTCGGGTTCCAGGGCAAGCACTGGTCGCTGCCGCCGCGCAAGATCTTCCCCAAGCCGCACGGCAAGTCGCACCCCGCCATGTGGTACGCGGCCGGGTCCCCGCCCTCGTACGCGATGGCCGCCAGGAAGGGGCTGGGCGTGCTCGGCTTCAGCGTCCAGAAGGTCTCGGACATGGAGTGGGTGCTCGAGCAGTACAAGACCGCCATCCAGGACCCGGACCCCATCGGTGACTTCGTCAACGACAACGTCATGGTGACGTCGACGGCCATCTGCGCCGAGACCCACGACAAGGCCGTCGACATCGCGGTCGGCGGCGGGCTCAACTACCTGCAGTCGCTGGTCTTCCGGTACCACGACACCTTCCCGCGGCCCGAGGGCATACCCGCCTGGCCCGAGATCCTTCCGGAGTACAACCGGGAGATCATCGAACTCCTCATCGCCGAGGAGCTGATGATCTGCGGCGATCCGGACGAGGTGCTCCAGCAGTGCAAGCGGTGGGAGCAGGCCGGGGCCGATCAGCTCTCCTTCGGGCTGCCGATCGGGATCTCGCACGAGGACACCCTGAACACGATCAAGCTCATCGGGGAGCACGTCATCCCGAAGATCGACACGGATCCGGTGCACCGGACGAGCCGGTTCCGGTCCGCCGCGTAGCGCTCCGCGACCGCCCCGGTTCTCCTCCTCCCGGACAGGAGGGCCGGGGCTCTGTCCCGTTGCTGTCACGGGGCTCCGCCCCGGACCCCGCTCCTCAATCGCCGGAGGGGCTTGATGTGCCCCCGCCGAGGGGCTTGGTTTTGCTGGGCTCGATCGTTGAGGAGCAGGCATGCTCGACCACCTGATCAAGGGCGCCACCGTCGTCGACGGGACCGGCGCCCCCGCCTTCGTCGCCGATGTCGGCATCCGCGACGGGCGCATCGCCGTCATCGCCGAGCCCGGAGCCGTCGCCGAGCGGGCGCGGACGAGTGAGGACGCCTCGGGGCTCGTGCTCGCGCCCGGGTTCGTCGATCCGCACACGCACTACGACGCGCAGCTGTTCTGGGACCCGTACGCGACGCCCTCCCTCAACCACGGCGTGACCACGGTCGCGGGCGGCAACTGCGGCTTCACGCTCGCCCCGCTCAACCCCGAGCGGCCGGACGACGCCGACTACACCCGGCGGATGATGTCGAAGGTCGAGGGCATGTCGCTGGTCGCGCTCGAAGAGGGGGCGCCCTGGAACTGGAGCTCCTTCGGGGAGTACCTCGACGCCCTCGACGGACGGATCGCGGTCAACGCCGGTTTCATGGTGGGGCACTGCGCGCTGCGCCGGTACGTGATGGGGGCGGACGCCGTCGGCGGGCAGCCCAGCGAGCAGCAGATGGACGCCATGCTCGCGCTGTTCCACGAGGCCATGGACGCCGGCGCCTGGGGCCTGTCCACCACCCAGTCCTCGACGCACTCGGACGGTGACGGCAGGCCGGTCGCGTCGCGGCACGCGCTGCCCGCCGAACTCATCGCGCTCAGCCGGGCGGTCGGCGAACACGAGGGCACCCAGATCGAGGCCATCGTCGCCGGGTGCCTGGACCAGTTCAGCGACGACGAGATCGACCTGTTCGTCGAGATGAGCGCCGCCGCCGGGCGGCCCCTCAACTGGAACGTGCTGACCATCGACGCCGCCGTCCCCGAACGCGTACCGCGCCAGCTCGCCGCGAGTGAGCGGGCCCGTAAGTCGGGCGGCCGGATCATCGCCCTGACCATGCCGATCCTGACCCCGATGAACATGTCGCTCGGCACGTTCTGCGCGCTCAACCTCATCCCCGGCTGGGGCGACGTCCTCGGCCTGCCGGTGGACGAGCGGATCGCGAAGCTGAGCGACCCGGACGTGCGCGGCGAGATGCTGCGCCGCGCCGACAGCAAGGAGGCCGGCGTCTTCCGGCGGCTCGCCGACTTCGGGCGGTACGTCATCGGGGACACGTACTCGGAGGCGAACGAGGGGCTGACCGGGCGCGTGGTGAAGGACATCGCGGCCGAGCGCGGGCAGGAACCCTTCGCGTGCCTGGTCGAGATCTGCGCCAACGACCGGCTGCGGACGGTTCTGTGGCCGATGCCGACCGACAACGACCCCGACTCGTGGGCACTGCGCGCCGAGGCCTGGGGCCACGAGGACGTCATGCTGGGCGGCTCCGACGCGGGGGCGCACCTGGACCGCATGTGCGGGGCGCCGTACACGACCCGGTTCATCGGGGACTGCCTGCGCGGCCGCAAGTTGGTCGGTCTGGAGCAGGCCGTGAAGATGCTGACCGCCGACCCGGCCGAGCTGTTCGGGCTGCGCGAGCGCGGGACGGTGCGGGAGGGCTTCCACGCCGATCTGGTGCTCTTCGACCCGGAGGCGATCGACGCGGGCAAGGCGACCCTGGTGCACGACCTGCCCGGCGACAGTCCCCGGCTCGACTCCAAGGCCATCGGCATCACCGCGGTCTGGGTCAACGGGGTCGAGGCCATCCGCGACGACGTCGTCAGCGGCGCCGTGCCCGGCAAGGTGCTCCGCTCGGGGCAGGACACCCGGACGGTGAGTACCAAGTGAGCGCTGTGGACGGCACGTCGGGAAAGCTGTTCATCGGGGGCGAGTGGGTCGAGCCCGCGGGCGGTACGTACGACGTGCTCGACCCGGCGACCGAGCGGGTGGTCGGCGCCGCCCCCGAGGCCTCGCGGCAGCAGGTGCACGACGCCGCGCGCGCCGCCCGTGACGCCTTCGGCCCCTGGTCGCGGACGACGCCCCAGGAGCGGGCCGCGGTCCTCGACCGGGCCGCCGATCTGATGCAGCGCGACTTCGCGGCCCACGCCGAGGTGGCGCAGGCCGAGAGCGGCGCCACCACCGGGACGGCCCGCGGGATGCAGGTCGGCGTCGGCGTCACCCGCTTCCGGCGGTATGCGCGGGGCGCCCTCGAACCCGTGGAGGAGGGGCTGGCGCCGCAGATCAACGAGGCCGGGCCGATGGGGAAGGCCGGGGTGATGGGCGCGCTCGCCGTGCGGCAGCCGGTCGGCGTCGTCACCTGCATCACCTCGTACAACAACCCGTGGGCCAACCCGGCGGGCAAGATCGCGCCCGCGCTCGCCATGGGCAACACGGTCGTCGTGAAGCCCGCCCCGCAGGACCCGCTCTCCGTGTACCGGATGGCGGCCGCCCTGGAGGAGGCCGGGGCGCCGCCGGGTGTGGTGAACGTGGTCAGCGGGGCCTCCGTGGACGTCGGCGAGGCGGCCGTCGACGCGCCGGACGTCGACATGGTCAGCTTCACCGGGTCCACCGCCGTCGGGCAGCGCATCGGCGAGGTGTGCGGCCGCTCCCTGAAGCGGCAGCTGATGGAGCTGGGCGGGAAGGGTGCCGCGATCGTCTTCGGCGACGCGGACCTGGACTCGGCCGTCGCCGGGATCGGCACGACGTACGCCTTCTACAGCGGGCAGATCTGCACGGCGCCGACCCGGGCGCTCGTGCACCGCTCGGTGTACGACGCGTTCGTCGAGAAGCTGACCGCGTACATCGGGTTCATGAAGGTCGGCGACCCCAGGGAGCGGGGCACGGTCGTCGGGCCGGTGATCTCGGCGGCGCACCGCGAGCGCGTGGAGTCGTACGTGGAACTGGGGCGCAAGGAGGGGGCGACGGTGGTCGCGGGCGGGGAGCGGCCCGCCGGTCCCGGCACGGACACCGGCTTCTACGTGGCTCCGACGCTGCTCGCCGGGTGCACCAACGACATGCGGGTGGTCCGTGAGGAGATCTTCGGTCCCGTCGTGACGGTCGTCCCCTTCGACGGGGCGGGGCCGGGCGACGAGGACGAGGCGGTGGCGCTGGCCAACGACTCCGAGTACGGCCTCATCGACTACGTCTGGTCCGGCGACGTCGCCCGTGCCTTCCGGGTCGCGCGGCGGCTGCGGGCCGGCGGGGTCGGGGTGAACACGGTCGGGCGGAACATGGAGGCGCCGTTCGGCGGGTTCAAGAAGAGCGGGGTGGGCCGGGACGTCGGCTCGTACGCGCTGCACGCCTACAGCGAGCTGCAGTCGATCGTGTGGCCCGGGTGACGTGATCCGGGCGACGTGACCCACCCCTCACGGGAAATTTTTGAACGGGGCATATCGGACCCGGCTGCGGTTCCCGAATATCGGACACCGGGCCGATCGCCTTGCATTAATAGCTGCATTCTGCAATCGTCCAGCTGAGTCGAAAGCGATTGCCCGGATTGCCCATCGATTGCCAAGCGGGGCAGAAGGCGCGAATCACGCCAGATGTGGAAACCGCAGGATTTAACGTCCTGTTCATGACTCAGCTGGACGTGCGGCCCCAGGAGGGCACAGGGAAGGGCGAGGGCAAGGGCCTCGGCGGGAACTCCGTCGGGCTGCTCGGCAGTGCCGTCATCGGCGTCTCCACGGTCGCGCCCGTCTACTGCCTCACCTCGACCCTCGGCTCCACCGCCGGCGAGGTCGGACTGCAGATGCCCGCGGTGTTCCTCGCCGGGTTCCTGCCGATGCTCCTCGTCGCGTTCGCGTACCGGGAGCTGAACAAGGTGATGCCGGACTGCGGCACGTCGTTCACCTGGACCGTGAAGGCGTTCGGGCCGCGCGTGGGCTGGATGTGCGGCTGGGGCCTGGTGATCGCGACGATCATCGTGCTGTCGAATCTGGCCGGGGTCGCGACCTCGTACTTCTGGCTGCTCGCCGGGGAGATCACCGACAACTCCGCGGTGGCGGACCTCGACGGCAACAAGGCCGTCCACATCGTCACGTGCCTCGTCCTGATCGCCGCCGCGACCGCGATCAGCTATCGCGGGATGACCGCCACGAAGGGCGTGCAGTACACGCTGGTGGGCCTCCAGCTGGTGGTGCTCGCCGTCTTCGTCGTGATGGCGGTGGCGAAGGCGGGCTCGGCGGACTTCCCGACCTCGGTGGACTTCTCCTGGTCGTGGCTGAACCCGTTCTCGGTGCAGTCCTTCGGCGCGTTCACCGCGGGCCTGTCCCTGTCGATCTTCATGTACTGGGGCTGGGACACCTGCCTGACCGCCAACGAGGAGACGATCGGCTCCGACAAGACGCCGGGCCGCGCCGCGCTCATCGCGATGGTCGTCCTCGTCGGCTCCTACCTGGCCACGGGCGTCGCCGCCCAGATGATCGTCGGCTCCGGGGGGAAGGGCCTAGGCCTCGCCAACCCGGAGACCTCCGACAACGTCTTCGCCGCGCTGGCCGGGCCGGTGATGGGCCCCACCCTCGGCATCCTGCTCTTCGTCGCGGTCCTCGCCTCGGCGGCGGCCAGCCTCCAGACGACGTTCATCCCCGTCGCCCGTACCGTCCTCGCCATGTCGACCTACGAGGCGCTCCCGGCCTCGTACGCCCGCGTCCACCCGCGCTTCAAGACGCCTGGCCGGGCCACCGTCACGGCGGGCGTCTCGACCGCCGTCTTCTACACGGTCATGACGCTGGTCTCCGAGCACGTCCTCGTCGACACGATCTACGCGCTCGGCCTCATGATCTGCTTCTACTACGCGCTCACGGCGTTCGCCTGCGCCTGGTACTTCAAGGCGGAGCTGCGCTCGTCGCCGCGCGACTTCGCCTTCAAGGGCCTGTTCCCGGCCCTGGGCGGCCTCCTCCTCTCGGCGGTCTTCGTGAAGACCCTGGTGGACATGTGGAACCCGGAGTACGGCAGCGGCTCCTCGGTCTTCGGCGTGGGCTCGGTCTTCGTCATCGGCGTCGGCCTGCTGCTCATCGGCTTCCTGATCATGCTGGTCATGAGCCGCCGGAGCCCGGCGTTCTTCCGGGGCGAGGTGCTGAACAGGGAGACCGCGGTGCTGGTGGTGGAGGAGTAGGGGGCCGGCGGATGCTGGGTGCATGACGGACGCGCCCCTGCTCTTCCTCGACGTCGACGGCCCGCTGATCCCCTTCGGGAACCCGGCGGGCCATCGCACGTACGCGGGTCCCTGGACCCCGGGCCCGCACGACAACCCTCTCCTGCCCCGCGTCGACCCGGCCCTCGGCCCGCTGCTGCGCGCGCTGCCGTGCGAACTGGTGTGGGCCACGACGTGGGGCGCCGAGGCCAACGAGTCCGTGGCCCCGTGGCTCGGCCTGCCCCCGCTGCCGGTCGTGGAGTGGCCCGACGACACGGCCGACGCGCCGCCCGCGGACGGTACGCACTGGAAACTCCGGCCCCTCGTGGCGTGGGCCGCCGGGCGGCCGTTCGTCTGGGTCGACGACGAGATCGGCCCCGCGGACCGGGCGCCGGGTGCCGCGCTGCTGTACCGGGTGGACCCGGCGCGGGGGCTGCGCGGCGACGATCTCGCGGCGATCGGTGCCTGGCTCGCGACCTAGGCCATGCTCTGCGCGCCGTCCAGCGACTCGCGGATGATGTCCGCGTGGCCGCAGTGCTGGGCCGTTTCGGCCACCAGGTGCATCAGTACGCGGCGGATCGTCCACTCGGTGCCGGGCTCGTGCCACGGGGCCTTCGGCAGCGGCCAGGAGGCGTTCAGGTCGGGCAAGGAGAACACCACGGTGTCGGTGGCGCGGGCCGCCTCCTCGTAGGCGGCCAGGACGCCCGCCAGGGTCTCGCCGGGCAGCATCCGGAAGCTCTCCGCACGCTGGGCCCAGTCCTGCTCCGTCATGGCGGTGTAGTCGGGCAGCCCGGACGGGCCGTGCTGGATGAACCGCACCCAGTTCCGCTCCACCGCGGTGACGTGCTTGATCAGCCCGCCCACGCACAGCTCACTGGCGGTGGTCCGCAGGCCGGCCTGCTCGTCGGTGAGGTCGCGCGCGGTGAACCGGAGGAAGTGCCGCTGCTTGGCCAGCCCTTCGAGCCAGTCGGCGTGCTCGTCCTGTGCGCGGGTGAGCGTCTCTTCGTCGGTCATGGGGTCCGCCTTCCGTGAGCTGCTGGAGGCCGTGCCCGAGCCGCCGCAGGGCCGCTCGGGTGCCGGTGGACTCACGGTAGGAGGCATCTAGGTCGGTTCCTGTCCTAGATGTGCCGGGCGCGGATCACGTCCCCAGGAAGATCGGGTTCGTGAACGCCGTCAGGGCGCCGGGCAGGCCCGGGACCGTCGCCGGGTGGCGGACCTCGGCGCGCACGTAGGCCGCATAGGACGGCGTCGTGCGCCAGGTCGCCCTACCCGTGCCGGAGTCGGGCAGCGGCGCCGACGTGAACAGGGTGCCCTCGTCCGTGACGATGTGCAGGGTGCAGCCGGGGGCGCCGCTCACCTCCAGGTCCACCGTCACCGGGGTGTCGGCGGCGACCGCGAGGCGCTCCCCGAGACCGGCCGTCCGGCCCTTGCCGCCGCTCGCCGTGAAGGCGACCTCGACGTCCTTGGTCTCGGCGACGTAGGCACGGCCCGCCCTGATGCCCGCCTGGATCGCGTCCCGCGTCAGATCGTCGGCGAGGACCACCGTCTGGGGGCCGCCGACCCGGTCCGGGTCGCGGTGGGCGTCGCTGTTGCCCATCGCGGGCAGCCAGGAGCCGCGGCCGCCGCCGCGTGAACGGGCGTAGGAGACGAGGGTGTTGTCCCAGTCGGCCAGGGAGACCTCGTCGTCCGCCGTGTACGGGCCGTTCCACACCTCCACCGCGTCCGCCTCGCCGAAGCCGAACTTCCAGCCGCAGCCGATGCACGTCGCGTGCGGGTGCGCCGGGACGACCAGACCGCCCGCCCGCCGGACCCGCTCGGCGTACTTCGCCCAGCGGTTGTCCCGGGCCCGGTAGCGCCAGTCGACGAAGGTGCCCGGATCGGTGCCGAGGGCGACGACGTGGCCGTTGCGGGTCGTGATCTCCTCGCCGAGCATCACCAGCAGGTCGTCGCCCGCCACGTCCGCCCAGTGCGCGTGGGAGGAGTGGGTGTTGTGGTCCGAGGTGTTGATGAAGTCCAGGCCCGCCGCCCGGGCCAGGGCCCCGATCTCGGCGGGGGTGCGCCTGCCGTCCGAGTACCAGGAGTGCAGATGGCAGTCGCCGCGGTACCAGGCCCGGCCGCGCCCGCGCGCCCGCTCCGGCGGATAGGACGGCACGGGCGTCGCCCCGGGCTCGCCGTGCGTCAGCGTCACCGTCACCGAGTACGGCAGGCCGTCCGGCGCCACCGTGTACGGGCCGAGCGCGATGTGCCAGGTCCCGGCCCGCACCGGGCCCGGCACATAGCCGGGCGTCGCGTCGTCGGCCCGCACGAAGAACTCGGTGCGCGCCCCGCCCGACCAGCCCCGGAACCCGTCGCCGCCGAGCGCCGTGCCGCGCTCGTCGAAGAGGCCGATGTCCAGCGCGTTGTTCTGCGTGCCGGCGGGCACCGTGGCCTTCGTGTACGTGTACGCGACCCTGATCTCCCGTACCCCGCGCGGCACCTCGACCGGCAGGTACACGAAGTCGGGCGCGCCCGGCGGCAGCGTGCCCGTGAGCGTGCGGGTCGACTGCGTCCCCTCGGCGGCGCCGGCGAAGCTCATGGTCCCGAGCGTCAGCGCGGTGGCCGCTCCGGACACCAGCAGCGCCCGCCTGCCGAGGTCCCCGTGGTCGGCGTCGGTGCACATGTCGCGGCTCCCCCAGAGTGTCGGATGTGGTCCGGGCAACTCTGGTATTGAGCCGTTAACCGCCCGCCAATGGAAGGGGAGCGGCGGATTACGACCGGGAGCGTTTGCGGACCAGCCCGACGACCACCAGCACCACGAGCACGAGCAGAATGATCAGGATCAGTCCGACTTTGCCGAACGATCCGCCGTGCCGCGATTTGTGCCGCCGCTTGGATTTGCCGATGCGCGTCGCCGGCTGGGCCGCGGTGACCTTGCGCGGCGCCGACGCCGACGCCGGCCCGTGCGCCGCCGCCGCGGCGGCCGCCGACACCGTCGTGGTGCCGGTGCGCGCGGCCGCCGTCACCGGTACGGACCCGAACAGCAGCGCTCCCAACAGCACCAGCACCGCCGTGGGACGTGAACGCAGACGCATCGAAAACCCCCGTGAAGAATGGCCCGGAAAGAATTCCGGACCGCCTTTCGCAAAACCCCGGTAAAGAGCTTTCCGGGGATGCGATCAGGGGAGCGTAGCCGTGCCCATGGACTCCTGGAACCCCCGCCGGTAGGAAAGCCGCATGCGGATCTCGACCACGATCTTCCTGACCGACGAGACCATCACTCCCGTGCGCCTCGCCCGCGAACTCGAACAGCGCGGCTTCGGCGGCCTCTACCTCCCCGAGCACACGCACATCCCCGTGGAGCGCACCAGCCCGTACCCCAACGGCGGTGACCTGCCCCGCGAGTACACCCGCACCCTCGACCCGTTCGTCGCCCTCGCCCAGGCGGCCGCCGTCACCGACCGCCTCGCGCTCGGCACCGGCGTCACCCTCCCCATGGAGCACGACCCGATCGTCCTGGCCAAGCAGGTCGCCACCCTCGACCACCTCTCCGGCGGCCGCTTCACGCTCGGCGTCGGCTTCGGCTGGAACCGCGAGGAGGCCGCCGACCACGGCGTCGCCGAGTGGCGCACGCGCCGGGACCTCGTCCGTGAGCGGATGGGCGTGATGCGGGCGCTGTGGGCGGCCGAACCCACCGCGTACGAAGGCGAGTTCGGCCCCGGAGTGCGCGCCAGCCACGCCTTCCCCAAGCCGGTGCGCGGCGGCGCGCCCCGCGTCCTCGTCGGCGGCGCCGCCGGCCCGAAGCTCTTCGCGCACATCTGCGCGTACGCCGACGGCTGGATGCCCATCGGCGGCGCCGGACTGAGCCGGACCGTGCCCGAGCTGAGGGACCGCTGGCAGGAGGCGGGCCGCGACCCCGACGCGCTGACGATCGTGCCGTACGCGGTCCTGCCGACCCCGGGCAAGCTGGCGCACTACGCCGAGCAGGGATTCGGGGAAGTCGTCCTGCAACTCCCGCCGGGGGAGAGCGGGGCGGTGCTGAAGACGCTGGACGACTACGCCCAGTACCTGTGAGGGCCCGCTGGTGGAGCGCCCCCGGGTGCGCTCTCGTGGGCCGCGGGGCACCGCTCGTATGCTCAATTCATGAGTGATCAGGACGCCGTACCCCAGACGCAGCAGACCGACCGGCCCACGGCCAACGCGATGCGCCGCGCCCTGAAACGGGCCAGGGACGGCGTCGCGCTCGACGTCACGGAGGCGGCCGTGCTGCTCCAGGCACGCGGCGCGGATCTGGACGACCTCACGGCATCGGCCGCCCGCGTGCGCGACGCCGGGCTCGAGGCGGCCGGGCGGCCCGGCGTCATCACGTACTCCAAGAGCGTCTTCATCCCGCTCACCCGGCTGTGCCGGGACAAGTGCCACTACTGCACGTTCGTCACCGTCCCCGGCAAGCTGCGGCGCGCCGGACACGGGATGTTCATGTCGCCGGACGAGGTCCTGGAGGTCGCGCGCAAGGGCGCCGAACTCGGCTGCAAGGAAGCCCTGATCACCCTCGGCGACAAGCCGGAGGACCGCTGGCCCGAGGCGCGCGAGTGGCTGGACGCGCACGGCTACGACGACACCATCGCGTACGTGCGCGCCATATCCATCCGCATCCTGGAGGAGACGGGCCTGCTCCCGCATCTCAACCCGGGGGTGCTCTCCTGGACCGACTTCCAGCGCCTGAAGCCCGTGGCGCCCTCCATGGGCATGATGCTGGAGACGACCGCCGAGCGCCTGTGGTCCGAGCCGGGCATGCCGCACCACGGCTCCCCGGACAAGGAACCGGCCGTGCGGCTGCGGGTCCTGGAGGACGCGGGCCGCTCCTCGGTCCCCTTCACCAGCGGGCTGCTGATCGGCATCGGCGAGACCTACGAGGAGCGGGCGGACTCTCTCTTCGCGCTGCGCCGCACCGCACGCTCGTACCACGGCATCCAGGAACTGATCATCCAGAACTTCCGCGCCAAGCCGGACACGGCGATGCGCGGGATGCCCGACGCCGACCTCGACGATCTCGTCGCCACGGTCGCCGTCGCCCGCCACATCATGGGCCCGTCGGGCAACCTCCAGGCCCCGCCGAACCTGGTCGACGGCGAGTACACGCGTCTCATCGGCGCGGGCATCGACGACTGGGGCGGCGTCTCCCCGGTGACCATCGACCACGTCAACCCCGAGAAGCCGTGGCCGAAGCTGGAGGAGTTGTCCGAGCAGTCGGCGCAGGCCGGCTTCGAGCTGCGCGAACGGCTCTGCGTGTACCCGGAGTTCGTGACGCGCGGCGAGCCGTGGCTCGACCCGCGCCTGCTCCCGCACGTGCGCGCGCTGGCCGACCCGGACACCGGACTCGCGATCGCGGACGCGCCGGTCGTGGGCCGCCCCTGGCAGGAGCCGGACGAGGGGTACGTCGCCTCATCCGGCCGCACCGACCTGCACCGCACCATCGACACCGAGGGCCGCACCTCCGACCGCCGCGACGACTTCGACGAGGTGTACGGCGACTGGGAGGCGCTGCGCGAGCAGGCGGCGCCCGGCATGGTGCCGTCCCGCATCGACGGTGACGTGCGCGAGGCGCTGGCGGTCGCGGCCGACGACCCGACGAAGCTCACCGACGAGCAGGCCCTCGCCCTGCTGCACGCGGACGGCCCGGCCCTCGACGCGCTCTGCAAGGTCGCCGACGACATCCGCAGGACGGTGAACGGCGACGACGTCACGTACATCGTCACCCGGAACATCAACTTCACGAACGTCTGCTACACCGGCTGCCGTTTCTGCGCCTTCGCGCAGCGCCGCACGGACGCCGACGCCTACACCCTCTCCCTGGACCAGGTCGCCGACCGCGCCCAGCAGGCGTGGGAGGTCGGCGCGGTCGAGGTCTGCATGCAGGGCGGCATCCACCCGGACCTGCCCGGCACGGCGTACTTCGACATCGCGAAGGCCGTGAAGGAACGCGTGCCCGGCATGCACGTCCACGCCTTCTCCCCGATGGAGGTCGTCAACGGCGCGACCCGCACGGGGATGTCGATCCGCGAGTGGCTGACCGCCGCCAAGGAGGCGGGCCTCGACTCGATCCCCGGCACGGCCGCCGAGATCCTCGACGACGAGGTCCGCTGGATCCTCACCAAGGGCAAGCTGCCCACGGCGACCTGGATCGAGGTCGTCAGGACCGCGCACGAGCTGGGCATCCGCTCCTCGTCCACGATGATGTACGGGCATGTGGACCAGCCCCGCCACTGGCTCGGGCACCTGCGGACCCTGGCCGGCATCCAGCAGGAGACCGGCGGCTTCACGGAGTTCGTGACGCTGCCGTTCATCCACACCAACGCGCCGGTGTACCTGGCGGGCATCGCGCGCCCGGGCCCGACCACCCGCGACAACCGGGCCGTCACGGCGATGGCCCGCGTCCTCCTCCACCCGCACATCCCCAACATCCAGACCAGCTGGGTGAAGCTGGGCACCGAGGGCGCCGCCGAGATGCTCCGCTCCGGCGCCAACGACCTGGGCGGCACCCTGATGGAGGAGACCATCTCCCGCATGGCGGGCTCCTCCTACGGCTCGTACAAGTCCGTCAAGGACCTGATCGCGGTCGCCGACGCGGCGGGCCGCCCGGCGAAGCCCCGGACGACCCTGTACGGCGCCGTCCCGGAGGAGCGGGTCCGGGCGGCGGCCGCGTCGGACGGGCATCTGCCGGAGCTGCTGCCCGTCCTGGAGGACTGAGAGGGGGCCGGGGGCGCCGGTCAGACCAGCAGGTCGCGCTTCAGCTCGCGCAGTTCGGCCGGGCTGATGCCGAGCCCCCGGCGCTCGTAGGCGCCGAACGAGCCGTACGCGTCCTCGACCTCGTCGAACCCGGAGTTCAGGTACTCGGCGCGGACGTCCAGGAGCGGCTTGTAGACCTTGGCCTGCTCCGGGGGCATCGAGGCGAGGGCCGCCGCGTTGGCCTGGGCGCGGTAGTCGTTCGAGGCGAGGTAGTCCTCGACCACGGTCTCGCGGGGGACGCCGAGCGCGGTGAGCAGGGCCGCGTTCGCCCAGCCCGTGCGGTCCTTGCCCGCCGTGCAGTGGAACAGCACGCCGCCGCCGTCGGCGATGCCCGAGAAGACCTGCCGGTAGGCGGTCTTCGCGGAGGCGCCGCTGACCATGAACTTCTCGCCGTCGGTCATCATCGCGACGGCCTCGGCCTCCGTCGTCGGCATCGCGGAGTAGGTGGGGGAGCCCGCGAGGACGTCCGCGACCACGTACGAGGTGCCGCTGGGGACGCGGTCGGGCGCGGCGGCGCGCTCCGAGGCCATGCGCAGGTCGAAGTCCGTGCCGATGCCGAGGCGCTTCAGCTTGGCGAGGTCGGCGGCGGTGAGCTTGTCGAGCGCGTCCGAGCGGTAGACCTCGCCCATCTTCACCCAGTGGCCGTCGGCGGTGCGGTAGCCGCCGGCGTCGCGGAAGTTCACCGTGCCGTCGAGCTTGATGAGCCGGTCGGCGAGGTGCAGCCCGCGGCCGTGGCCGGGGGTGAGGTCGAACCACTGGCGGTCGACGTGCGCGGGCAGGCCGGTGACCTTCACCGTGCCGGTGGAGCCGCCGCTCGCCACGGTGCGGCCGTTGGCCTTGACGGTGACGTGCCGGACGCCGGGCGCCGTCCAGGTGATCTCGTACGTGCCCGGGGTCGCCGCCGCCGTGACCTCGGCGCGCGTGAAGGGGATCCGGGCGGACGGCGCGTGGTGTCCGGCGTGTGCGGAGTGCGCGGAGGCCGCCGGGGCTGCGAGAGTGGCCAGGAAGGCGGCGGCCGACAGAGCGGTGACCGTGCCCCTGACACGCGTCATCTGCTGCTTCATGTGCGTCATGGGGCGGATGCTTCGGGCTGTCGGAGAGCGGCGTGCGACGAGGCGGTGAACGGCGCGGGAACCTCAGGGAGCGGACTCCTCTGTACCTTCGCGAACTGTGCACATACGTGCCGAAGTGACCACAAGGACGTCTCTTCCCACACCAGTTGAGGTCGCTTGGATCACTGAAGCGAACGTTCCTGGTCGATTACAGTGCTGCGAGTCGAGGGCCGCAGGGCAGCGAAGGAGAGCCATGGGCGCACCACCCGCCGCCGGGGCCGTCTGGGGCCGCGCCGAACAGCAGGACTTCCGCAGCCGGGTGCGCGGCGCGCTGCTCGGCTCCGCGCTCGGCGACGCGCTGGGTGCCCCGCTCGACGAGAAGGCCCCGGCCGACGCCCCGGCCGCGCGCGCCGCCGAGCTGCTGCCCGCCTTCGGCCGCACCGGCGCCGTCTCGGCCGCCACCCAGCTCGCGCTGTTCACCGTCGACGGGCTGATCCGCGCCCAGGTGCGCCGCGACACCGGCGCCTGGCACCCGCCCACCGATGTGCACCGCGCCTATCTGCGGTGGGCCGCCACGCAGCGCGACTGGGGGCCCGACGAGCGGCGCAAGGAGGACGGCTGGCTGGCCCGCGAGGAGTGGCTGTACTCCCGCCGCGGCGCCTCCTCCGCCTGTCTGCTCGGGCTCGGCAACGACGTCATGGGCACCCTGGACAAGCCCAAGAACCCCGACGCCGACGGTCCCGAGGCCGCGACGCGGTCCGCCGGCTTCGGGCTGCTGGTCGGCTGGGAGCCGCAGCTCGTCCTCCAGCTGGCCGTCGAGTGCGCCGTCCACACGCACGGTGCGCCCGAGGCGTATCTGTCGGCGGGGGCGTACGCCGTGATCGTGCACGCCCTCGCGCGCGGGGACTCGCTGGACGCCGCCGTGCAGCGCGCTCTCGCCCTGCTCGCCGCCCGGCCCGGGCATCCGCCGGTCGCGGACGCCCTCAAGCACGCGCTGGGGGCCGTGCGGCAGGGGATGCCGAACGCCGCGCGGGTCGGGGAGCTCGTCGGTGACGGCGGGGCCGTCGGGGCGCTCGCCGGGGCCGTGTACTGCGCGCTCGTCGGTGAGGACATCCGGCACGGGCTGGGGCTCGCCGTTCACCACGACGGGCCTTCGGCGGCTGTCGGGGCGTTGTGCGGGGGGTTGTTGGGGGCGTTGCACGGGGAGACCGCGTTGCCTCCGGCGTGGGTGGTGGAGCTTGAGGGGCGGCCCACGATTCTTGAGCTGGCCGATGATTTCGCCATGGAGATGACGCAGGGGGCCGCGCTGCACGGGCCGGCCGGGGCGTCGGAGGGGTGGCTGGCGCGGTATCCCCGGGCCTAGGCCCGGGGCCCGTGACGGTCGTCGTTCGTCCGCGGCCCGGTGGCCGCTTCCCGCGCAGTTCCCCGCGCCCCTGAGGCCGCGGGGAACTGCGCGACCAGCCCCCGACCGAACCGCAGTCGGGCTACAAGCGCTGGACGTCGTCCTGGGCCGCGGCCGGAGCCGGGACGGCCGCGGCCGTCCCGGAGTCGTCGTCCGTGTTGATGCGCTCGATGATGGCGTCCCGCTCGGGGGTGTCCTCGGGCTTGACGAGGCCGATGACGATGTAGAGGACGAGGGAGACCGCCAGCGGGATCGAGACCTGGTACTGGAGCGGGACGCCCCCGTCGACGTTCCAGCTGATCGGATAGTTGACCAGCCAGAAGGCCAGCAGCCCCATCGCCCAGCTGGTCAGCGCGGCGGTCGGCCCGGACTTGCGGAACGGGCGCAGCAGCCCCAGCATCATCGGGATCGCGATCGGCCCCATCAGACCGGCGACCCACTTGATGACGACGGTGATGATGTCCTTGAAGGTGGGCGAGTTGACCTGCGTGGCCACCGCCATGGACAGGCCGAGGAAGACGACGGTCGTCACCCGGGCGGCGATCAGGCCCCGCCGCTCGTTCCAGGACCGCGCCTTGACGGAGAGCACCGGGGCGACGTCCCGGGTGAAGACGGCCGCGATGGCGTTGGCGTCGGAGGAGCACATGGCCATGGTGTGCGAGAAGAAGCCGACGATGACGAGGCCCAGCAGACCGTGCGGCAGCAGCTGTTCGGTCATCAGGCCGTAGGAGTCGGAGCCGTCCGGCTTCTGCGCGTGGACGAGCAGCGGCGACATCCACATCGGGAAGAACAGGACGGCCGGCCAGACCAGCCACAGGATCGCCGAGAGCCGGGCCGAGCGCGTGGCTTCACGGGGCGAGCCGGTGGCCATGTAGCGCTGGGCCTGGTTGAGCATGCCGCCGTTGTACTCGAAGAGCTTGATGAACAGGAACGCGAGCAGGAACACCGCGCCGTACTGGCCGACCAGCGGCTTGCCGTGGCCCTGGAGCTCGGGCCGGTTCCAGGCGTCGAGGAAGCCGATGTTCTTGTCGTCGAGCTTGATGACGACCGCGACGAACATCGAGACGCCGGCGAGGAGCTGGATGATGAACTGGCCCAGCTCGGTGAGGGCGTCGGCCCACAGACCGCCGATGGTGCAGTAGACGGCGGTGATGACGCCGGTGATCAGGATGCCCTGGTTGAGGGAGATCCCGGTGAACACCGAGAGCAGGGTGGCGATGGCCGCCCACTTCGCCGCCACGTCCACGATCTTCAGCAGCATGCCGGACCAGGCGAGCGCCTGCTGGGTCGGCAGGTTGTAGCGGTTCTTCAGGTACTCCAGCGGCGAGGCCACGTGCAGCCGGGACCGCAGCCGGTTGATGCGCGGCGCGAACAGATTGGCGCCGATGGCGATCCCGATCGCGATCGGGAAGGACCAGGTGACGAAGGACGTCACGCCGTACGTGTACGCGATGCCGGCGTACCCGGTGAACATCACCGCGCTGTACCCGGACATGTGGTGCGAGATGCCCGACAGCCACCACGGCATCTTGCCGCCCGCGGTGAAGAAGTCGGAGACGTTGTCCACGCGTTTGTGGGACCAGACGCCGATCGCGACCATGATGCCGAAATAGCCGATGAGCACGACCCAGTCGAGACTGTTCATGTGCCCCCTCCAGGGGTCCGCCTTGTGAACGTTGCGGCTCTTCGTCAGTACGTCCGTTTCAGCGGGCGCCCCCGTGCGGGAGTGGGGACTTGGGGGATTGAACCCCTTGTCCGGTGAGCCGGTCAAGGCCTCTCGCGGTCATGGATGTGAACCGAGATCAGCAAGTAGAACGATTTTGCCCTTTCGTGACCGGGCGGGGAGTTGTCGTGAACGTGACCGGGGCCACACCATGAGCGGGCACTTCGTCAGTAGTCGGAAGCAGCGCACAGACGCGAACGACCGCACGGGATGCGGGTCCCGTGCGGTCGCGTGAAAGGAGTCTCGGCCCAGCGTGGTCAGTGCATGAGTTCGCCCGCGTTCACCAGCAGTTGCTGGCCGGTGATCGCGCGGGCCCGGTCGGAGGCGAAGAAGACCGCCGCGTCCGCCACATCGCCGTCCGTGGCGAGTTCGGGCAGGGCCATCCGTTCGGTGAGCCGTCCCAGGACCTCGTCCTCCGGCACCTTCTCGGTCTGCGCCGTGAACTGGACGAAGGCCTGCACCGGCGGGCCCCACATCCAGCCCGGCAGCACCGTGTTCACCCGGATCCGGTGCGGTCCCAGCTCCCGCGCCAGGGAGTACATCGCGCTCGTCAGCGCCCCCTTCGACGCCGCGTACGCCGCCTGCCACACCTGGGTCGGCGCGGCCACGGCCGACTGCGTCCCGATGATGACGACCGAGCCGCCGCGCTCCTTGAGGGCGGGCAGGCAGGCCCGGGTCATCCGCAGCGTGCCCAGCAGGTTCACGTCGAGCACCCCGCGCCAGGTCTCGAAGTCGGCGTCCTCCAGTCCGCCGAAGTAGCTGTCCCAGGCGGCGACGTGGACCACCGCGTCCACCCCGCCGAACCGCTCGCGCGCCAGCTCGGCGAGGGCCGCGCACTGCCCCTCGTCGGTGATGTCCGTGGCCCGGTAGGCGGTCCGGGCGCCGTCCGGGTCGAGCTCCGCCGCGGCCTTGGCCAGATTGGCCTCCGTGCGCGCCCCGAGCACCGCGTTGCCGCCGTCGCGCACCACGGCCGCGGCCACCTGGTGGCCGAGCCCGGCGCCGACCCCGGAGACGATCACGGTCTTCCCGGCGAGCAGTCCACCATTCCCCATCGGTCGCCTCCTGGCTCTGGCCATCTTTCTGACGGACCGTCAGAGTAGGGGCGTCGCACGGAGGACGGAAGGGGACCGGCATGGACACCCACAGCGAGACCTACGCGGAACTGGCGGCCGTCGGGCCGTACGGGGTGCGCCCCGGGCACGCCCTGATCACCATGGTCGAACCGCATCCGGGGCACGAGTACGCGTACAACCGCTGGTACGAGGACGACCACTACTACGCCGGGGCGATGGCCATGCCCTGGATGTTCGCCGGGCGCCGCTGGGTCGCCACCCGCGACCTCCAGCTCCTGCGCTCCCCGGAGAAGTCGGCGGTCGCCGAGCCGGTCACGGCCGGCTGCTACCTCTCCACGTACTGGGTCACCGAGGGCCGCTACGACGAGCACATGAAGTGGACCGTCGGCATCAACAAGCGGCTCAACCGCGACGGCCGGGTCTACCAGGACCGCACCCACGTCTTCACGGCCTTCCAGGACCACGAGGTGACCGTCTACCGGGACGGGGCGGCGGGCCCCCGGGACTTCCACGCGCTCGACCACCCGTACAAGGGTCTGGTCCTGGAGGTCGTCGACGTCGAGCGCCCCGACCAGCGGGACGCTCTCGTCGAGTGGCTGCGCGCGCGGCACCTGCCGAAGGCCCTCGCCGGGTCGCCGGCGGCCATGGTGACGCTCTTCCGGCCGACGCCGCTGCCGGGCGACAGGATGACGTACGTGAAGCAGGTCGAGGGCGTCGACACCCGGCTGACGCTGCTCTGGTTCCTGGAGGCGGATCCGCGGGAGTGCTGGCAGGAGCGCTTCGCCGGGCTGGGGGAGCAGGTGGCGGGCGCGGGGCTCGGGGCGCGGGTGGAGCTGCTGGCGCCGTTCGTCCCGACGGTGCCGGGGACCGACACCTACGTGGACCGGCTGCGCTGACCGCGCGGGGCGGACACGGCCGAGCCCCCTCGGCCAGGACGGCGGACCAGTCGAGAGGGCTCCCACAGTGATACCGGTAATACCAGTGATACTCGCTGTGCTGATGCGGTTGTTGAGCCGTGGTGCGTCGGCACGCTCGGTGCCGAGGGCCTCTCGGCCCGGTCAGAACGTGCCCGTGCTCACCTCGTGCACGAACGCGCTCCACGAGCCGGGCGTGAAGCCGATCGAGGGGCCTTCCTCGACCTTCGAGTCCCGAACCGCGATCGCGTGGACCACAGGGGACTTGACCTCGACGCACGCGCCGTTGCCCGTGGAATACGAGGACTTGATCCAGGATTCCGTGGCGCCTTGCTGGATTGCCATGTTCGCTCCGGTTTAGCCAGTGGTCGACCAGTGGTCGAATTACGTCCCCGCTCGGGGTTCCAGAGCGGTTCTCGCCAACGGTGATGTCTTGATGGCGTGATCGACGCTACTCGCCAACTCGGGTGCTTGAAGCGGCCATTCACTCGACCGGATGGCATATTCCACTGGGGTCTTCCATTGGTCAGAGGCGAAGGTGTACCGTGCGGCGCCTTTGTCCCGAAGTCGCGGAGAATGCCGAATCTGCCCGGAATTCGATCTTCCGGAAAGGCCGGCCGAAGATCGTCAGCGAGCGTACTCCTTGGCGATCTCGGAGATGAACTGTCGCGATTGCTCCACGTTCAGCGCCTGTGCCCGCAAATGCTCGTACATGACGCTGTATTTCTGTACGTCATTGGCCTTCTCCAGGTACAGGTCGCTGGTGACGCCCTCGATGTAGACCACGCTGGAGTCCGCCGCGTCGGGGAACTCCAGGATCGCGTACTGCCCGTTGAGCCCGGGGTGCGCGCCCATCTCGAACGGGATCACCTGGACCGTGACGTGCGGCCGCTGCGACTGCTCGACCAGGTGCTCCAGCTGCTCGCGCATGATGCCCCGGCCGCCGACCGTGCGGCGCAGCGCCGCCTCGTCGAGCACCGTCCACAGGCGCAGCGGGTTGTCGGGCGCCTGGATGCGCTCCTGGCGCCGCATCCGGACCTGGACGCGCTTGTCGATGTCCGACGGCGTCGTCTCCGGCAGCGCGCCGTTGATGAGCGACTCCGCGTAGCCGCGGGTCTGCAGCAGGCCCGGCACGACCTGGGGGTCGTAGACGCGCAGGCTGGCCGCGTCGGTCTCCAGGCCGATGTAGACGCTGTACGGGATGTCGCCGAAGGAGTGCCACCAGCCCTGCTGACGCGAGTCCTTGGCCATCTGCATCAGCGAATCCACGATGCGGTGGTCCTCGACCTCGTAGACCCCGCACAGGTCGCGCACATCGCGCTGGCTGATGCTGCGCCGCCCGTTCTCCAGGCGGCTGATCTTCGACTGCGACACCAGCAGGCGCTCGGCGACCTCTTCGGCGGTCATGCCCTTGAGCTCCCGGAGCCTCCGCAGCTCCTGGCCCAACCGGCGTCGCCTGACGGTGGGATTGACGTTGGACGCCACGGGACGTGCACCTCCGGCTGCGTGCATTTTTTTGTACGTTGCGTATCTGCTGCTCAGCAGATTGCCACCAACGGGCCGTCACCGCTGCCAAACAGCGGATATGTGAGGGGTGTGCAGCTATGACAGAGCTGCGACGCGCCCGCACGCGACCGCGCGGGGTGATGTCCCGGGGTCCGGCTCCCGCGGTGCGGAAGACGGACGTCCGGTGCATCACCCCGCGCGGTACAGCGGCTCCCGAACCGGGTCTTGGGGACTGCGGTGCGGCGCTGTCGGTGCGGCTGGTGCGTCAGTTGCCCGTGGTGCGTGTGCTGCGTGCACGGCGGGTGGTGCCGTGCCTGCGGCCTCCGAGTCTCCTCAGTGGGCCGCGACGCGCGCCATGGGGCCGTGGTGGTGCTGCTGCATCGGAACGCCCCGTGCGGGCTCCGGTGCACCCCGGCCCGCCGGGGTGGCGGGCGAGCGGCGTGGCTGCGCGGCCACCCCGTTCTGGACGTCCATCACGGCGTGCGCCACGAGGCCGCCCATCGGGTCGTGCCTGATCAGATCCCGCAACCGGGAGCGGGACGATCGTCCCTCGTTCCCCGGGTACAGGTGCTTGCCGAGTCCGACCGCGTGGGCCAGTGCGGCGAGCGCCGCGGTCCGTGGGTCCGGCGGGACGCCGGTACGGATCGCACTGTCCAGCCGGGCCCTGATCTCCCGGCTGATCGCCGTGTCCGTCGCCTGGTAGCGAGTCGTCGGCAGTACCCCGCACATCTGGCCGGCCACGGCATGCACCATGCCGCACCGCTCCAGGTGCGAGAGGTAGGTCTGGCGGAGCCCCAGTCGTGGCCCGCCAATCCAGTGGACCGCCCGTACGGGAGCGCCACGCCTTCGCAGCAACTCCAACGCGCAGTCCAGAGTCGGATCTCCGGTCGGCCGTGGTGCCACCACGGCGATACGATCCCCGTCTGGGGCTATCCGTCCGGCCAGCGCCAGCTCTACTAGCTGTGCTCCGGCCAGACCTAGGTCGAGCGACTGCGGCTGCGCTGTGGTACCCGTGGCCGGGTCCAGAGCGAGCAGCAGAAGCTCCTCCGGAATTGTTCTGCGGCTCCTGCCCATCCATGCCTCCCCGCGTGGATGAATGACAGGGTGACCCCTCTCACATTGGTCTGTCGAGAGTGCGTGGGGGCTTTGGGTGGGAACCAGTAGGTATGTCGTTCTCGTCTACCACCAGGGTTAAGCCCCCACACAGGACACTGGTACATGGTTCGGACAGCGCTGGTTTGCGTCGGCGTCTAGTCGTTAGCGGTCGAGGAGGCATCGGTGGCGGGGACCCCCGACAGGTCGGGAGAGCAGCAGGCGTCGGGAGGCCCGGGCTCGCAGGAGCGCGATCCGCGCCTCGCTGTGGCGCGGGAGACGAGCCCGGAGGCGGATCGCGCTACAGCGGTCTTCTCGGTCCGTGACGCGGCGGGGACGGGGTCCGGTTCCGGATCCGGTTCCACGAGCACGGAGACGGGTGCACGGGCGGAGGCGGAGTCGGCCTCCGGGACCGGTTCCGGCGCGGACGAACCCGGCGACGCGCGCTTGCGCGCCGCCGTGGCCGCGTGGGTCTCCGGCGGCGGTACGGGTGACAGCGCGGAGGGCTCCGCCGGGTCGGGGTCCGATGAGGACGAGCCCGAGGCGGAGGCGAAGGCTGAAGCTGAGCCCGAGGCTGAGGCTGAGTCCGAGTCCGAGTCTGAGTCCGAGGCGGAGGCTGCGGCTGAGGAGGGCGGGTCCGGTGACGCCGAGCCCGAGCCCGAGGATGCCCGGCCCGCTGAGGCCGCGGACGACTCCGGTGCCGAGGAGTCGGCCGCCGAGCCTGCCGACGCCGAGCCCGAGGACGCCGAGCCCGCCGTGGCCGAGGCCGTGGCGAAGGCGGCTGCCCTGGACGCGGAGGCCGAGGCGGCCGAAGCCAAGCTCGTCGCCCCGAGCGCCAAGAGCGGCGACGCCGAGGACGCCGAGGACGCCGACAACGGCGAGGACGCGGAGCCCGAGCCCGCCGAGGCGGAAGCCTCGGACAAGGGCGGGGACACCAAGGACACCGGCACCAAGGACACCGCTCCGGAGTCCGAGGCGAAGGCCGAGCCCGCCACGGCGGACGACGCCGACGCCGACGACGCCGACGACGCCGACGACGCCGACGAGAAGGCCGACCCCGAGCCCGCGGCCGTGGACCAGCCCACCGCCGTCTTCAAGGCCGTGCAGCGGCCCGTGGACCAGCCGACCACGATGCTGAAGTCGCCCGCAGCCGGGGCCGGGAAGGCCGAGGCCAAGGCGAAGGAAGAGTCCGAGGCGGAGCGGACCAGCCGGTTCGTGCCGCTCAAGTCGCTCGACGACGGCGCGGGAACCGGTGCCGCGAAGGCGGAGGCTCCCGCCGTCGCCGAGCCCGAGCGGACGCGGCAGCAGCCGCTGCCGCCGAAGCCGCCGCTGGACCTGCTCGCCGAGCTGACCAACACCCCGCCCCCGCCGGAGACCCGCACCCGCACCGCGGTCCGCCGGGTCAAGGTGTGGACGCCGATCGTCATTCTCCTGATCGTCGCGTTTGCGATCGTGCAGGCCGTGCGCCCGCTCCCGACGCCGACCCTCGCGCTGACCGCCGACGACTCGTACTCCTTCGACGGCGACAGCACGAAGCTGCCGTGGCCGGACGAGGGCCAGGGCTGGATGGACGTCCAGGGCATCGGCTCCATGGACGACTTCGGCAAGCAGACGCCGGTGCCGATCGGCTCGGTCGCCAAGTCCATGACCTCGTACATCATCCTGCGCGACCACCCCCTGAAGGCGGGCGCGGCCGGGCCCGAGATCACCGTCGACAAGACCGCCGAGAAGGAGGGCGGCTACGACGCCGACGGGCAGAACGAGTCGACGCTGAACACCGTCAAGGAGGGCGACAAGCTCTCCGAGAAGGACGCGCTGTCGGCCGTCATGATCCCGTCGGCCAACAACATCGCGCGGCTGCTCGCGCGCTGGGACGCCGGTTCCGAGGAGGCGTTCGTCAAGAAGATGAACGCCACCGCCAAGAAGCTCGGCATGAAGAACACCACGTACACCGACCCCTCGGGCCTGAAGGAGAGCACCGTCTCCACCGCCGAGGACCAGGTGAAGCTCGGCAACGAGCTGGTGCAGATCAAGGCCCTCACCGACATCACCAAGCTGCCGACGTGGAAGGACCCGTCGGGCAAGACGTGGACCAACTACAACCGGCTCGTGCCCTACGACGGCGCCGTCGGCATCAAGACGGGCACGACGACGAAGGCGGGCGGCAACCTGCTGTTCGCGGCCACCAAGGAGGTCGGCGGCGAGACCGTCACCGTCGTCGGCGCGATCCTCGGCCAGCACAGGGCGCCGATCATCGACACCGTCAACGCGGTCAGCAAGACGGCGATGATCGCCGCCCAGGGCGCCCTGAAGCCGGCGACCATCCTCAAGAAGGGCGACGTCGTCGGGTACGTGGACGACGGCCTCGGCGGGCACACGCCGGTCGTGCTGACCAAGAACGTCACAGCCGTCGGCTGGGCCGGCAAGACCGTCAAGCTGGAGATCGGCGACAAGAGCGGGAAGACAGTTCCGCACACCGCCACCGCCGGCACCGAGGTCGGCGTGCTCAAGGTGGGCGACGGGGAGGGCGGGGCCGTCGAGGTGCCCGTCGCGCTGCAGAGCGACCTCGCCGAGCCCGGCTTCGGAGCGAAAATCAAGCGCGTCGGGTGACGTCGTAGCGGGAGGCTGGTGCGCACCGGCCTCCCGCGGCGCCCGTTCACAGGCGCCGTGCTAGCGTCGCGAGACCGGGGCAGGACCGGGGCGTTCGGGACGTACCCCTCGGTCGTCACAACGGGTACGTACGGGGAGTGTCAGCAGTGGCCACAGCGGAGCCGACGCGTGCCGACGACGCGGAGCCGGGCTCGGAGCGCGTACGAATACGGCCCGCGCAGCAGCCGCGCGGTGCGGCGTGGGAGGCGTCGGCGCGGTTCGCCGCACGCCATCCCGTCCTGGTCGTCACCGCGATCGCCGGGGTCCTGCACCTCATCTGGTTCTTCACGTTCGCGAACAGCGGCGGTGACCTCGCCGCGCAGGACGCCTGGGCCGAGTTCGTGGGCCGGCACCCCGACTCCGCGTACAACCTCGCCTGGTACGGCGGCATGCACCCGGTCTCGTACAGCGTGGTGTCGCCGTATCTGATGTCCGTGCTCGGCGTGCGGACCACCATGATGATCGCGGGGACGCTCTCCGCCGCCCTGCTGACCCTCATCCTGATCCGTACGCGGGCCGTCGCGAAGCCGCTGTGGCCCGCGCTCGCCGGGGTCTTCGCGCTGCTGTGCAACGCCGCGTCGGGCCGCGTCACCTTCGGGCTCGGCATGATGTTCGGGCTCGGTGCCGTCGCCGCCGTCTTCTGCTGGCCCTACCGCTGGCGCTTCAAGCGGTGGGCGAAGGCCGTCGTCGCCGCGCCGCTCGCCGGTGTCGCGACCGCCTGCTCGCCGGTGGCGGGGCTGTTCGTGGGGCTCGTCGCCGTGGCGCTCTTCCTCCAGAAGAGACGGCCCGGGGCGTACGCGCTCGGGATCGCGCCCGCCGTCGTGGTCGGGCTCTCGGCGTGGCTGTTCCCGTTCTCGGGGACGCAGCCGATGTCGTTCTGGTCGGCGCTGCTGCCGATGGTCTACGGCGTCCTCACCTACGCCCTCGTACCGAAGGAATGGGTGACGGTCCGGATCACGTCCGCCGTCTACACCCTCGCCGTGCTGCTCGTGTGGCTGATCAGCTCGCAGATCGGCTCCAACATCACCCGCCTTCCGATGCTGTTCGCGGGTGTCGCGCTGCTCGCCGCGCTGCCGTTCACCGTGCCGCGGTCCCGGAAGTGGTACGTCATCGTCGTCGCGTTCGCCGGGTTCAACGGCTGGATCGGCTTCAAGTCCGTCGACGACGTCGTGCACACCACCCCCGCCGCCTCCTGGGCCCGCGAGCTGGCGCCGCTCGTCAACGAGCTCCAGCAGGTCAGTGCCGAGCGCGGCCGCGTCGAGGTCGTGCCCGCCCGCTCGCACCGGGAGGCGTCCGCGCTCGCGCCGTACGTGAACCTGGCGCGCGGCTGGAACCGCCAGGCCGACATGGACCGCAACCCGCTCTTCTACGACGACACCCTGAACTCCGCGAACTACCACGAATGGCTCAAGCGGTGGGCCGTGCACTACGTGGTGCTGCCGAAGGGGGAGCCCGACGGGTCCGGCGGCGAGCGCGAGCGGGAGCTGGTGCAGCGCGGGCTGCCCTATCTGAAGCAGGTGTGGGGCGACGCGAACTGGCAGCTGTTCGCCGTCACCGACCCGACGCCGCTGGCCGAGCCGCACGCCGTGGTCGACGCCGCCGAGCAGGGGGAGCTGACCATCGAGGTGACGAAGCCGGGGCGGGTGCTGATCCGGATTCCCTACTCGCCGTGGCTGTCGGTCGTCGGCGCCGACGGCAAGAGTGTCGGTACGCCGCAGGAGACCGAGGCGTCGAAGCGGGCGCGGGAGGGCGACGACAGGCTGCCGCGGTCGTTCGACAATGTGCACGGGTGCCTGATGGAGACCGAGAAGGACGACTCCGGTGACCAGTGGACGGTGCTGCTCGCCCCGAAACCCGGCACCTATCGCCTCGCGGCGCCGTACCAGTGGTCGCGGGGCACCCCGTGCCCGGAGGAACTCCGCTGACGGGCGGTTCGGTCGGGTCGTCTTCCGGCTGACGGCCGGTGGCCGCTTCTCGCGCAGTTCCCCGCGCCCCTGAAAGGCCTGCGGCCTTCAGGGGCGCGAGGAGCCCCACCGGGCCTCAGCCGTGCAGCAACTCCGCGAGGCGATCGAGCTGGGCCGGGTCCTCCAGGGCCGAGCCGACGGCGACGACGCGGGCGCCGGCCTTCAGGTAAGCGGCAGCGTTCCCGGCATCCACACCCCCGGTCGCCACGAACGGCACCTCGGGGAACGGCCCCTGCATGGCCCGGAACCACTCCACCCCCAGCACACTCGCCGGAAAGGCCTTCAGCCAGTCAAGCCCGAGCCCCCGCGCGGCCTGCACATCGGTGGCCGTCGCCACCCCGGGCAGATGCGGCAGCCCGGCGACGGCACTGGCCCGCGCCACGGCGGCGTTCAGCCCGGGGGCCACCGTGAACGCGGCCCCGGCCGCCACCGCCCGGTCCAGCCGCTCGGCGCTGGTGACCGTCCCGGCCCCCACGGGTTTCCCCCGCTCGGCCCCGGCGGCGACCACGGCGCCCAGCACCCGCGCCGCCTCCTCGCTCTGCACCGGCACCTCGACACACTCGATCCCCAGGTCCCAGGCCCGCGAGGCCAGCTCTACGGACCTGTCGGCGGACATCCCGCGCAGGATCGCCATCACCGGCACCCCGGCGAACAGCGAGTCGAAGGTGGTCCCGGCGGGCTTGTCGTCGGTCACGGTCGCCATCCCAGCTCCTTGGAGATCGTCTCGGCGGTGGTCAGCAGATCGGGCAGGACGTCACGGACGAGCGCGTCGAGGCCGGCCCGCGCCTTGAGCGCGGTCACCGACACGGCCGCGACGACCGCGCCGCCGCAGTCCCGTACGGGGACGGCGACACAGTTCACGTAGGACTCGTACTCGCCGTCGTCGACGGCCCACCCGCGCGCCCGCACCGTGGCGAGGCCCGCCCGGTAGACCGCCGGGTCGGTGATCGTCGTATCGGTGCGCGGCGCGAAGTCGCAGTCGCGGAGCAGGAGTTCGGCCTGTTCGGGCGGAAGGTGCGCGAGGATCGCCTTGGCGGCCCCGGCCGTGTGCAGCGGCACCGGCCGCCCGATCTCGGCGTACAGCCGCACCCCGTCCGCCGGGTCGACCTTGTCGGCGTAGACGATCCGCTCGTCCTCCAGCGCGGCGAGGTGCACGGTGTGCCCGCAGGCCGCGCCGAGGGCCCGCAGCGGTTCGGCCGCGATGTCCCGCAGTCCGAACTGTTCCCGGGCCAGCCGGGCGAGTCCGGCGAGCCGGTACCCGACCGCGTACCGCCCGTCGGGCAGCCGGCGCGCGAGTCCGCCCTCGGTGAGCGACTCCAGGATGCGCAGCGCGGTCGAGCGGTGCACGCCGAGATGGTCGCCGACCTCGGTCTGGGTGCGGGGGCTGCGGGCGACGTACTCCAGGATGTCGATGGCCCGCCGTACGGTCTGGGACACGGGGTCACCCACTCTCTTCGAAGGCGGCCGGGACGTAGTCCTCGATGGAGCGCAGGGTGCGCCCGGCGAGCCGGTGGCCGAGGGCGAGGCGGTCGCGCGGCGCCGCACCGGCGAGCAGCCCGCCGAGATACCCGGCGGCGAACGCGTCCCCCGCGCCGACCGCCTCGACGACCTCGACGGCGGGCGCGGCCACGAACTCCCGCACTCCTGACCCGAACACGGTCGCGCCGACAGCCCCGTCCTTCACCACGAGGGTGCCGCGCGGCGCCAGATGGGCGTGCAGCTCGTCGGCGGTGGCGGTGCCCCACAGCGCCTCGCCCTCGTCCCGCCCGACGAGCACGATGTCGGCCCGGTGGGCGAGAGCGAGCAGTTCCTTCGCCGCCGCATCCACCGAACTCCACAGTGCTGGGCGGTAGTTGACGTCGAAGGAGAGCGGAACGCCGTGCCTGGAGGCCCGTTCGGCGAGGGCGGCGACGGCTCCGGCGCAGCCGTCGGACAGTGCCGGGGTGATCCCGGTCAGGTGCAGGAGCCGTACGCCGTCCAGGTCGATGCCCTCGGTGTCGGCGGCCGTCATCCGGGAGGCGGCCGAGCCGCGCCGGTAGTAGTGGACACGGGTGGTGCCGTCCGGGCCGGGGTCCTTGAAGTAGACGCCGGTGGGGGCGAGGGGGTCGACGGTCACCTGCGAGACGTCCACCCCGCGGCCCGCGACCGCCGTGACGGTCCGCCGCCCGAACGGGTCGTCGCCGACCCGGCTCACCCAGGCCGCCCGATGCCCCAGATCGGCGAGGTACTGCGCCACGGTCGACTCGGCGCCCGCGACGGCGAGCCGCATCTCCCCGCTGTGCTCAAGGCCCGCGCCGTCGGCCGGGGTCAGCTGCGCCATGGTCTCGCCGAGGCAGATCACCTCGGGGCGGTACGGGGGCGGCACGATCGGCTCCTGTTCGTCGGCGCGGAGGGGCGGGGCGGACTCCGACCGACGCTAACAGTCGCTGCGCAACGAGCGTGCACATGTTGCAACAGCCTTCCGAGGGGGCGCCCGGAAACGGGGTGCGGCCGCCCCGCGCCGCCCGGCATGCTGCGCACCATGCCCTTCCTGACCCAGCCCGCCATCCCGCCCGGCACCTTCTCCCGTACCCCGCAGCCCACCCTCCGCACGGCCGACGACGCACTCGCCCTGCGCCCCTTCGAACCCGCGGACGCGGCCGCCGTCCACCTCGCCTTCCAGGACCCGGTGCTCCAGTACTGGCACATCCGCTCCATGGACTCCACGGACGAGGCGGGGGAGTGGGTGGAGTCCGTGCGCGAGGGCTGGCGCAAGGAGACCTCCGCCCAGTGGCTGGTGGTCCGGGCCGACGGCGGGGAGGCGCTCGGCAGGATGGCCCTGCGGCAGATGAACCTGGAGGACGGGGTCGCCGAGGTCGGCTACTGGGTGACGGCGGCCGCCCGGGGCCTCGGCGTGGCTCCCCGCGCGCTGACCGCGATGACGGACTGGGCCCTGGCGGCCGGTTTCCACCGCATCGACCTGGAGCACTCCACCGGCAACGAACCCTCGTGCCGGGTCGCGGAGAAGGCCGGGTACCCGCTGGAGGGCGTCCGGCGCAGTTCCGCCCTGCACGCGGACGGCTGGCACGACATGCACGTCCACGTGCGCATCCAACACCCCTGACGGGCGGGGGAGTTACGGCAGGCCGATCCCGGCCGCGATCCCGACCGCCGGCACGGCGAGCCCGACCAGCAGGCCCACGGCCACCCACTCGGCGCGGGTGAAGTCTGACGCGGCCCGTGCCGGAAGTGTGACAGCGCCGCCGCGGCCCACTCCGCACCGAAGCTGCCCGAAGTCCCCTTGACAGGGTGCGTACTGTTTCGCCACCTTTGAGCCCTATGGGGGGAACAGGGGGGAGCTCATGCTGCGCGCCCCTGCGGAAGGGCGGTCGAACGCACGGTGAACATCACCACGTACAGACCCGGTGAGCTGAGCGCGTCGCTGCGTGCCGCGTGGCACGAGACCATGGACGACGCGCCGGACTACCAGAACCCCTTCCTCTCACCGGAGTTCGCCGCCGGGGTCGCCCGGCACCGGCCCGGGGTGCACGTGGCGGTGTTGCGGGAGGGCGGCGAGGCGGTCGGCTTCCTGCCCTACGAGCGGGGCCCGCTCGGCATCGGGCGTGCCATCGCTCTCGGCCTGTCCGACTGCCAGGCGCTGGTGCACCGGCCGGGCGTCGGCTGGGACACCCAGCAGCTCCTGAAGGCCTGCGGGCTCGCGGTGTTCGAGTTCGACCACCTCGTGGAGGACCAGAAGCCCTTCGGCCGGTACGTCACCGGCACGTTCGCCTCCCCGGTGCAGGACCTCAAGGACGGCGGCCACGACTCCTATCCGGAGTGGCTGCGGGCCACCTGTCCAGGCCAGGCCAGGACGATGCTGAAGAAGGAGCGCCGCCTGACCCGGAACGCGGGGGAGATGCGCTTCGTCTACGACGAGCAGGACCCGGCCGTGCTGCGCCGGCTGATGCGCTGGAAGTCGGCCCAGTACCGCCGCACCGGCCGGATGGACCGCTTCGCCCGCCCCTGGATCGTGGGCCTGGTGAGCGACCTCGCCACCGTCCATGAGCCCCACTTCACCGGCGTGCTCTCCGTCGTCTACGCGGGCGAGCGCCCGGTCGCCGCGCACTTCGGTCCGACGTCCCGCACGGTCTTCGCGGGCTGGTTCACCGCGTACGACCCCGAGTTCAGTTACTACTCGCCCGGCCTGATGATGCACCTGCGGATGGCCGAGACGGCGGGCCGGCGCGGCATCCGGATGATCGACTGGGGGCGCGGCGAGAAGGAGTACAAGGACCGGCTCAAGACCCGTGAACTGCGCGTCACCGAGGGCATCGCCGGCCGCCCGCACCCGGTGGCGGCCGTCCACCGGCTGTGGCGCCGCCCGGTCCGCGGCCTGCGCAACACGGTCCTGGCCCACCCCGCGCTCCGTGACCGCGCGGACCGGCTCCTGAGGACGGTGGGCGCGCTGCGCGAGTAGGGCCGCCCCGCCGTCAGACCTTGCGGCCCACGCCCCCGTAGAACCCGATCCTGGCCGCCTCCGCGGGCGGCGGGGAGTCGGGCCGCCAGTACGAGATCTGGGCGAGGCCGGGGTCGACCAGCTCGAACCCCTCGAAGAACCGCTCCACCCGGTCCCTGGCCCGCAGATTCAGCGAGGCGGAGGCCTTGCTGCTGTATCCGGCCTCGGCGTTCCTGCGGTCCGCGAAGTCGCCCGTGGCGTGCGAGAGCACCAGATAGCTTCCGGTGGGCAGTGCGTCGCGCAGCTCGGCGGCGACCCGCTCCGGCTCGTCGGCGTCGGTGAGGAAGTGCAGCACGGCGACGAGCAGCAGCACCACCGGCTCGTCGAAGTCGATCAGCCGCCGCACGTCGGGGTGTCCGGTGATGCTCCCCGGATCCCGTACGTCGCCCAGGACGATGCCCGTCGAGCCGGTCCGGCTGAGCAGCGCGTCGCCGTGCGCCTTCACGATCGGGTCGTTGTCGACGTACGCGACGTGCACGCCCCCGGGGGCGACCTCCTCGGCGATCTCGTGCACGTTCGGCGAGGTCGGCAACCCGGTCCCGATGTCCAGGACTTGACGCACCCCCTGCCCCACGGCGAACCGCACGGCCCGCTCCATGAACGCCCGGTTGGCCCGCACCCCGTCCCGCGCCTCGGGCGCCACGGCGATCAGATCCTCACCGGCCTGCCGGTCCACGTCGTAGTTGTTCTTGCCGCCCAGCAGGTAGTCGTAGATCCGGGCAGGATGCGGCCTGCTGGTGTCGATCACCCCGGCCTGCATGTCGTCCCGCAGCACGTTGCGCTCCCTCCGCGATCAGTTGCGAACAGCTTCGCACATCAACTAACCATCGGGATCGCACAGTTGACGGCAATCCTTGCGGAGCAACTGAGTAGCTGTACTCATGTGCGGCGCCGACCGCGTCAGCATGCTGGACGGTATGCGAGGGACGGAACGTCACCGGCGATCGGAGTGGTGATGAGACTGAGGCCCGAGGTCGCACCGTCGACCGGCGCGCAAGTCGGGGTCGGCGTGGCGCTTCTCATCGTCGATCTGATGGTCATCGCCTATCTGGTGCTGCTCCGCTACGGAATGACGGGCTGGGCCGATTCCTTTGACAGCGTCAATCCGCCCGATGCGCCGCGCGAGGCGTTGCGGGGCATGCTCCTTCTGCTGGGCGGCGCGGTCGTCACAGGCGGTGGCCTCCTCGCCCTGGGATGGCGTATCCCCGGCGTCGTGCAACTGATCGTCCTGGGAGCCGCAGCGGGGCTGCTCGCCTGTTTGGCTGCCCGCGGATAGCGAACGCCTACCGCACCCCTGAACCTCCGCCGATCTCACGGGCGGCCGGGCCGGCAGTGGCGGTCAGGCTCCATGCTCCGGCCGAGCGCACCTGGTAGTAGCCGCTGGCCGGCCACTGGAAGGTGTGCTCTCCGGTACGGGCCTCAGCCACCGTCACCCGATAGGCAAGGCCACTGTCCAACGCCTCCAACTGAACGAGGCCCGGCCCCGCGTAATGCAGGACGCCCGGTCCCGGTCCCCCTCGGAAGTGCACGACGTCCGATCCGGTCCCGCTGATCTCGTCATGGAATCGCGGTACTTCCCGCAATGGGGCCGCGGTCGCCGTCCACGGCGCGCGTTCCCCAGCGGTGAACACGCGAAAGGCGGTCGCCCTGCCCTTTTCCGGCAGCGGAATCCGAGCGGTGACGGGGGTGCCGTCGCCGGACAGCCGGTAGAGGCGCGAGGATCGCTCTCTCCTGCGGTTTTCGAAGCGCACATGCACCTGTGTCCGCGCGTCGGTCGAGAAGACCATCACGGCCGGCCGGTACGACGGCATCGCGAGCCGATGGGGCTTCTCGACGCTGCCTCCGTCACCGCTGACCTGCGTCCGGGTCGCGCGCGTCGGCGCCGCCGGCCCGGGGCTCTTCGTCAGACGAACCGCGACGTCGAGGGCACCCTTCTCAGGAACCTCGTCCTCGATCCCGGTGACCGTCGCCCGTTCACGCCCGCGCCATGTCCATAACCGCCGCAGCCTCCTGCCCACCCCTCTGCGCATGGCCGCAATGATGCCGCACGCCCTGCCTGCACCGACGGCAGCCCGGGGCGGCCGACTGAAGCTCTCAGCCGCAGTGGGCAGGCGTAGACGCCAAAGGCCCCGGACCATGATCGGTCCGGGGCCTTTTGGCTGGTGCCCCCGGCAGGATTCGAACCTGCGACACCCGCTTTAGGAGAGCGGTGCTCTATCCCCTGAGCTACGAAGGCGGGACATGGCGGCGCGGATGATGGTGCAGCGCCGTCGCGGACAGTGTAGCGGAGGGTGGTTGGGGCGGGTGGGGGGCTTGGGGTGGGGTCAGGGGAGGGTCAGGGTTTCCAGGAGCGCCGTCACGCCGCTGTGGATCGACGGGGAGTCGGCGCCCTCGGCGTAGAGGGTGGTGAACGTCTCCGGGGAGAGGGCCGCGCGGACCGCTGATTCGCAGGTCCGGCGGTGTTCGGTCATCTCCGGGGAGCCGAGGTGCGGGGTTCCCAGGACGTTCCAGGCGCGGTCGACCAGGCCGAAGATGCGGGCCGCCAGTTCGGGGCGGTGGTCGCCCGTGGCGGCGAGGGCCAGGGAGTCCAGGGTGACCGCGATGCCGTAGAGGTCGTCCAGGTGGCACTTGGCCTCCAGGGACGAGCAGAGGGGGGCGATCGCCTCGGCCGGGCTGCCCTGGGCGATGCACTGGTTGCCCCAGACGTAGTCGGCGTAGGCGCCCGCCCACATCTCGCCGATCGGCGATGTCAGCTCCTTGAGGCGGTCGACGCGGGCCCGCACTCCGTCGGCGTCGCCGAGCATCATGTGCGCGTAGCCCCACACCGGCAGCGAGATCAGCTCGATGATGCGCGGGCCGGTGCGGGCGGCCTGCTCGTGGGCCGCGGCGTACAGGGGGAGGGCCTGGTCGGGGGCGCCCTGGAGGGTCAGGGCGCTGGCGTGCACGCACAGGGCGCCGGCCAGCGCGGGCTCGTCGGCGTACTTCTCGGCCAGCGCCCGCGCCTCGGACGTCAGCCGGCTCGCGGCCTCCAGGTCGCCCTGGCCGACGGCGACCATGCCGCACGACCACAGCGCCCGCGCGGCCCCGCGCGGCCGGTCGGGGGCCAGGGCGAGGGCCGCCTCCGTGTAGTGCCGGCCCTCGCGCAGGTGCCCGCAGCAGAACCAGAAGTAGACGAGGTCGCTCGCCATCTCCAGGGCCGTGTCGGGCTCGCTGAGCAGACAGGTGTCGAGGGCGGCCCGCAGATTGGGCAGCTCGGTGACCGTGCGGGCCTGCCACTGCGCCTGGTCGGGGCCGATCCACTCCTGGTCGCCGCGGTGCGCCAGGTGCCGGTAGTAGTCGCGGTGGCGCAGCCGCAGCCGGTCGCTCTCGCCGAGCCGGTCGAGCCATTCGGCGCCGTACTCGCGCACGGTGTCGAGCAGCCGGTAGCGGGAGTCCTGTGGCGGGCCCTCGCGCAGCAGGACGGACTTGGCGACGAGCCCGTGCAGGACCTCCGTGAGATCGCAGTCGGCGAGCGGCTCCGCGCTGCACACGAAGTCGACGGCCCTGGCGTCGAAGCTGCCGGGGAAGACCGAGAGCCTCGCCCACAGCAGCCGCTCCTGCGGGGTGCACCACTCGTGGCTCCAGCCGATGGTGGTGCGCAGGCCGCTGTGCCGGACGGGCCGGTGGACCGTCGGGACGCAGTCGTCGAGGCCCTCGTCGGTGACGGGCGGTTCGGCGCCGGCGTTCGACGACAGGACGTTCAGCCGTTCGTCGAGGCGGTGGACGAGATGGTCGACCGAGGTGGCCCGGAGCAGGCCGGCGGCCAGTTCGATGGCGAGCGGCACGCCGTCCAGCAGGGCGCACAGGCGGGCCAGTTCGGCCTGGTCGGCGTCGTCCGGGACGTGCTCGTCGTCCGGCCAGGCGCGGGCGCGCAGCAGTGCCGGGCCCTCGCCCTCGGGGTCGCTGTCCATGGGGCCGACGGCGACGCGGTGCTCGTCCGGGATGTCGAGGGCCTGCCGGCTGGTGGCCAGGATGCGCAGTCCCGGTGCGGCCGCGAGCAGCGTCCTTGCCAGTTCGGCGCATTCCTTGACGAGGTGCTCGCAGGTGTCGAGGACGAGGAGCAGTTCGCGGTCGCGCAGGTAGTCCGAGAGGACGTCGACGAGGGGGCGGTTCGTCTGGTCGGCCACCCCGAGCACGCCCGCGACCGTGTGTTCCAGCAGGTCGGGGGAGAGGACCGGGGACAGCTCCACCAGCCAGGCGCCCTGCGCGAGTCCGGGCGCGGTCCGCGCGGCGGCCCGCAGCGCGATCCGGGTCTTGCCGATGCCCCCCGGGCCGGTGAGGGTGACGAGCCGTGCGGTGCGAAAGGCCTCCAGGACCTCGTCCGTCTGCCGGGACCGGCCGATGAACGCCGTCGTCTCCAGGGGCAGGTTGCCGTGCTTGGGGTTGTTGCTCTGCGTGGCCATGGGGGGAACTCACCTCTCCCAGCGGGAACTCCGGAGGACTCCACTGGTGGACCGGTTTCCAGACACGGAGCGTTGCACACCGGGAGACCCGCTGTCACTCGAACGGGGGACACCCGCCGGATGCGGCCGGAACACGGTCGAAGGGTGGGCTGTGCAGGCATCTTGACGCGGGGCGGGGACGGGGACGTACCGTCCGGTATGGCCTCGTCCCCGGAAGACCTGAGAGCCCTGGAAGCCCTGCTCACCGCCCCCGGTGCGCCCTTCGACGTCGTACGTGACGAGGCCGGACGCCTCGCGTACGCCGAAGGGCCGCGCACGCTGCGGGAGTTCGCCGAGACGACCTGGGCGTTCGGTGACACACCGTTTCTGATCGCCGACAGCGGCCGGCTCACGTACGGCGAGTTCTTCGCGGACGCGAGCGCGCTGGCCCGGCGCTTCCTGGCCGCCGAGGACGAGGGCGGTTACGGGCTGCGGCCCGGCGACCGTGCCGTGATCGCCCTGCGCAATCATCCCGAGTGGCAGGTCGGCTTCTGGGCGGCCCAGCTGGCGGGTCTGGTGGCGGTGCCGCTGAACTCCTGGTGGACCGCGGACGAGATCGCGTACGCCCTGGACGACTGCCGCCCGCGGGTGCTGTTCGTCGACGGGGAACGGTACGAGCGCGTCACGCCGTGGCTGGACGCCGCCAAGGACGGCGAACGGCCCTGGGTGCTCGTGTGCCACGAGGAGGGGCGGGCGGTGTCCGGGGCGCGCGTCGAGCGGTACGCGGATCTGTCCGCCGCCGATCCGCTGCTCGGGCCGCCCGACGTCGACGTCCTGCCGGACGCGGACGCCACGATCCTCTACACCTCCGGCACCACGGGCCGCCCCAAGGGCGCCGTCGCCACGCACCACGCTCACATGGCCGCCATCGCCAACCCCCGCTATTTCGCGGCGCTTTCCTCCCTCGCGCGGGGTGTCGTCCCCGGACAGGGGCCGCTCCTTCCCGGGCTGCTCACCTTCCCCTTCTTCCACGTCGCGGCCTTCACCGGGTTCTACGCGGCCATGGCGGCGGGCGGGACGCTCGTGCTGATGCGCAAGTGGGACACCGATGCCGCGCTCGCGCTCATCCACGAGCACGGCATCGGGAGTTTCGGCGGGGTGCCGGCCACCGCGCTCCAACTCCTCGCCCGGGCCGATGAGCTGGGTGACGATCTGCCGACCCTGACCATGTTCAACACGGGTGGCGCCGCCGCGCCGCCGGAACTGGTGGCCCGGCTCACCGCGCGCTTCGGCGACCGCATCGAACCCCGCAACGGCTACGGCCTCACCGAGACGCTCGGCGGTATCAGCGCCAACTTCGGCGAGCAGTACCGGCGGCTTCCCGGCAGCGTGGGGCGGCCCGCGCCGACCGTCGAGGCGCGGGTCGCGGATCCGGGCGGGGCGGCGCTCGGCGCAGGGGAGGTGGGGGAGCTGTGGCTGCGCGGGCAGTGTCTGATCCGGGGCTACTGGGAGGATCCGGCGGCGACCGGGGCGGCGTTCACCGACGACGGGTGGTTCAGGACCGGGGACCTCGCCGAGATCTCCTCCGACGGGCTGATCAGCGTCGTCGACCGGATCAAGGACATGGTGATCCGGGGCGGGGAGAACGTGTACTGCGTCGAGGTCGAGGGCGTGCTGCACGGGCATCCCGACGTGCTGGAGGCTGCTGTCGTCGGGGTTCCGCATCCGGTGCTCGGGGAGACCGTCGCGGCGGTGGTGCGGGTGCGGGGCGGTTCCGGGCTCGATGCCGCTGGGGTGCGGGAGTTCGCGGCGCGGTCGTTGGCCGGGTTCAAGGTGCCCGAGCGGGTGGTGGTGCAGGAGGCCGAGTTGCCCCGGAACGCCACGGGGAAGGTGTTGAAGCGGGAGGTGCGACGGGGGTTCGCTTGAGGGTTCGGCCCGGCGGGGGCTGGTCGCGCAGTTCCCCGCGCCCCTGAGAGGCCTGCGGCCTTCAGGGGCCCGCTACTTCCGGGTCACCGACACCCGGTAGTCGCCGGACGCGTCCACCCCGGTCACCGCGATGCGGACGCCCGACTTTCGGTCGCGGAAGACCTCGCCGGGGCGCCACGTCGCGTCGGAGAGTTCGGCGTGGACGTTGGGGCGGCGGGTGCAGCCCCCGGAGTCCGGCGTCGCGTCCTCCACGGTGACCGGGCCGTGCCCGGTGTCGACGTCGGCGTCGACCCGGTAGATCAGCACCCCGGGCCGGCACACCGCCTCGTCGTTGCCGCCGGGCGTGCGCACCTCGACCGCGTACCCGGTCTTCGCGGTCAGCGGCACGAACGCCATCTTCGTACCGTCGTCCTGGGTCCCCATCGGCGAGAGCACGTGCTGGGTGGTGCCGGGCTGGGCCGCGCAGCGGATCTGGGAGTCGTCGAGCCAGCCCAGCTTCCACTTGTGCCAGCCGAGCAGATCGTTCCCGACGCCCCAGTCCTCGCTCATGATGTCCCAGTGCCCGACGGCGCCGCCGCCGTCCTGGGTGTAGAGGTCGGGCAGCCCGAAGACGTGCCCGTTCTCGTGCGGCAGCACCCGGTACCCCGTCTTCGCGTACGAACCGGAGCCGTCGTCCTGCCGGGAGTACACGAAGGACACGTTCGACAGCGGCACCCCGTCGGCGACGGGGGCGTCGTGGTTGCCGGCGAAGGTCACCGACAGCACGGTGTCCAGGGCGGACGGTCCCGCGTTCGGGGTGACCAGGACGTTCACGAGGTCGTAGGCGCGGAAGTCCACGTCCGGATCGGCGGCCGCCACGATGTCGTCGACCAGCTCGCGATAGCCGGGGTCGAAGGGGGCGCCGCGTTCTATCCCGTACGCGCTGAACGCCTTCGGCATCCGCAGCCAGTGCTCGACCGGGGCCTCGGGGACGTAGTCGAGCTTGCCGTACGAGGCGGCGGCGAACCAGCGCTGGGTCTGCGGGAAGAACTCCGCGAGCCGGTCCTCGGCGCTGCCCTCGCCGGGGGCGTCGGGGAAGTCCACCATCAGGTTGAGCGCGCGGACGGTGCCGGTCGAGCGGGCGTAGCCGGAGGCGGTGGGGACGCCCTCCGACATCTGGACGCCCAGCGCGCCGCGGATCATGCAGGAGCCGAGGGAGGTGGCCCGGGCCAGTGCCACCGGTCCCGCGGCGGTCGGCCGGCTGTCGACGGTCCGGCCGGTGCTGGCGGACATGGTCAGCGCGAGGGCCACGGCGGTGGCCCCGGCGAGCAGTGCGCCGCGCCGGCCCCTGCGTATCTGCTGCCGCATCCGATCCGCCTCACCCTCGTGGTCCGGGGTCCGTTTCGATCACCCTGTGACGAGGTGCGGCGTGTCGCGCGCTGGGTGCGCCGATCGTGGGGTTCTCCCGCAGAAGTGTGTGAGGCAGGTCACATCAAGGCGCGGAAATAACCGGGGACGCTTTCCCCGTTTGGCATAGGTGTCGACGAAGCGGGGACCGGCTCCCCGCTTCACGGACCCGGACGCAGAACCAGCCCAGCCCAGACCCTGGAATCAAGGAGACCGTCGTGGCCACCGCCCCCGTGACCGAGCAGCCGCAGCGCCGCGCCCCGCGCCCGCGGGCCGACGCCGTGCGCAACCGGGAGCGGATCGTGGCCGCCGCGCGCGAGCTGCTGGTCGAGCACGGGACCGAGCTCCCGCTCGACGAGGTGGCCCGCCGCGCGGGCGTCGGCAACGCCACGCTCTACCGGAACTTCAAGGACCGGGGAGAGCTTCTGCACCACGTCGTCCTCACCGTCACCGACCACGTGACGGACCACGCGGAGCAGGCTCTCGCCGCCGAGGAAGCCGGCGAGGACTCCTTCGAGGTGCTGCGCCGCTTCGTGCACGCCGCCGCGGACGAGCGCATCGGCGCGCTGTGCCCGCTGCTCAACGCGACGTTCGACAAGGACCACCCCGAGGTGGTCGCCTCCCTGGACCGGCTCACCGCCGCCATCGAGGACCTCATCGGCCGCGCCCACGCGGCCGGGCGGCTGCGCCCCGACGTCGGCGTCGGGGACCTGATGGTCGCCCTCTCCCAGCTCACCAGGCCGCTGCCGGGCACGGCATGCCTGGGCTTCGACCGCTACGTCCACCGTCATCTGCAGCTGTTCCTCGACGGCCTGATGACACCCGCCCGCTCGGAACTCCCGGGTGAGGCCGCGACCTTGGAGGACCTCCGCCAGGACTAGCTCCTCGCCCGAGCCCGTATCTCCGCACCCCTCATGCCTCAGGCGCCCGCACGCGCCCGTACGCACCCGAATTCTCACGCTTATTCACGACTTGGAGTCCCGCTGTGGGTACGCCCTTGCCTGACACGGCACCCGACGCGCGACGCTGGAAGGCTCTCGTCTTCATCGCGCTCGCCCAGCTGATGGTGGTCCTCGACGCCACCATCGTGAACATCGCCCTGCCCGCCGCCCAGAGCGACCTCGGCATATCCGACGGCAACAAGCAGTGGGTCATCACGGCCTACGCGCTCGCCTTCGGCGGCCTGCTCCTGTTCGGCGGGCGCATCGCCGACCTGTGGGGCCGCAAGCAGACCTTCGTCACCGGCCTCATCGGCTTCGCCCTGGCCTCCGCGGTCGGCGGTGCCGCGCAGAACGAGGCCATGATGTTCGGCGCCCGGGCCCTCCAGGGCCTCTTCGGCGCGCTGCTCGCCCCGGCCGCGCTCTCCCTGCTCGCCGTGATGTTCACGGACGCCAAGGAGCGCGCCAAGGCGTTCGGCATCTACGGTGCGATCGCCGGTGGCGGTGGCGCCGTCGGCCTGATCCTCGGCGGTTTCCTCACCGAGTACCTGAACTGGCGCTGGACGTTCTTCGTGAACATCCCGTTCGCGATCGTCGCCGCGGCCGGTGCCGTCCTCGTCATCCGTGAGCCGGCCGGCGGCCGCAACCGCTCGCCGCTCGACATCCCCGGCGTGCTGCTGTCGACGCTCGGCCTGGTCTCGCTCGTCTACGGCTTCACGCGCGCCGAGACCAACGGCTGGTCCGACGCGACCACCATCGGCATGTTCGTCGCCGCGGCCGTGCTGCTGCTCGCCTTCGTCGCCGTCGAGGCCCGGGTCAAGCACCCGCTGCTGCCGCTGCGCGTGGTCGCCGACCGCAACCGCGGCGGTGTCTACGCCTCGCTCGGCCTCGCCGTCATCGCGATGTTCGGCCTGTTCCTCTTCCTGACCTACTACCTCCAGGTCGTGAAGGGCTTCTCGCCGGTCAAGACCGGCTTCGCGTTCCTGCCGATGATCGCGGGCATGATCGCGGGCTCCACCCAGATCGGCGCCCGTCTGATGACCCGCGTCCCGCCGCGCCTGCTGATGGGCCCGGGCTTCCTGGTCGCCGCGCTCGGCATGGGCCTGCTGACCCAGCTGTCGGTCGACGCGTCCTACCCGGCCCTGATCCTGCCGGCCCAGCTGCTGCTCGGCCTCGGCATGGGTACGGCGTTCATGCCCGCCATGTCGCTCGCCACGATCGGTGTCGAGGCGCGGGACGCGGGCGTGGCCTCCGCGATGGTCAACACCTCGCAGCAGGTCGGCGGCGCCATCGGCACCGCTCTGCTGAACACGATCGCCGCCTCGGCCACCACCGCGTACCTGGTGGACCACGCCGCCGGCGCCCGCAACCAGCAGCTGCTCCAGGCGCAGGCCATGGTGAACGGCTACACCCACGCCATCTGGTGGGCCGTCGGCATCCTGCTGGTCTCGGCGACGATCGCCCTCACCCTCATCAACACCGGCGTCCCGGGCGTCGGCGCGGCCTCGGCCCAGTCGGGTTCCGGCGACGAGGACGGCATCGAGGACGAGTTCAAGGTCCCGGTGATCGCGCACTGATCCCGGTGGGGGCCCCATCGGCGGCCCCCGTGGGCGGCCTCACCTGAGCCAGGGGAGGTCCGCCCCGGCCTCCTTCGGCTGAAGTCCCTCGGCGACGATCCGCATGATCTCGCCGAGGGACTTCTGCTGTTCCGCGTCGAGCCGGTCGAACAGCGCGTGCCGGACCGCCGACACATGGCCCGGCGCCGTCCGCTCCAGGACGCCGAGCCCCTCCTCGGTGAGCACCGCGAACTGGCCGCGCTTGTCCGAGGGGCAGTCCTCGCGGCGCACCCAGCCGTTCGCCTCCAGGCGGGCGATCGCGTGCGAGAGACGGGAACGGGTGATCTTCGCGTCCCGCGCCAGCTCCGTCATCCGCAGCCTCCGGCGCGGGGACTCGCTCAGCTTCACCAGGAGCCCGAAGTAGACGTGCGGCATCTTCGCGTCGCGCTGGAGTTGCCGGTCCAGGTGGTCCTCCAGGAGCGTGGTGGCATGGAGGTACGCCCGCCAGATGTGCTGTTCGTCCTCGGAGAGCCACACGGGCCCGGTCGCGTCGTCCACGTTGTTCTTCGGCTCCATGGCATCCATCGTAAAGACCTCCTTCTTGAATGTTAAACAACTTACGGGTACTTTTGGGTGCAGCAGCACTTGAAACTTCAAGGAGGTTGTCGTGACCACCCCCCTCGCCCCCGAGCGCATGCCCGCGCTCTACCTCTCCCACGGCGCCCCGCCGCTCGCCGACGACGCGCTCTGGCCCGGCCAGCTCGCCGCCTGGTCGGCCGGTCTGCCCCGCCCCAAGGCGATCCTGATGGTCTCGGCGCACTGGGAGGAGGCCCCGCTCGCCCTCGGCGCCGTCGAGACGGTGCCGCTCGTCTACGACTTCTGGGGCTTCCCCGAGCACTACTACCAGGTGACGTACGGGGCTCCGGGCGCGCCCGGACTCGCCGAGTCCGTACGCAAGCTGCTGCGCGCTCCGGGCACTCCGGTGCAGGACGTGCCGGACCGCGGCCTCGACCACGGCGCGTACGTGCCGCTCGTCGAGATGTACCCGGACGCCGACATCCCCGTCCTCCAGGTCTCCATGCCGACGCTCGACCCGCAGAAACTGATGGACATCGGGCGACGCCTCGCGCCCCTGCGCGACGAGGGGGTGCTGATCGTCGGCTCCGGGTTCTTCACGCACAACCTCGCCGCGCTGCGGCAGGGAGGCATTCCGTCGTGGTCGGCCGAGTTCGACGACTGGGGGCAGCGGGCGCTGGACGCCGGGGACGTGGACGCGCTCCTCGACTTCACGCACAAGTCGCCGGCCGGAGCGCTGGCGCATCCGCGCACCGAGCACTTCGCTCCGCTGTTCGTGACGATGGGCGCCGCCGATGCCTCCGGCGAGCTGGAGGTGCAGCGCTCGGTGATCGACGGGTTCTGGATGGGGCTGGCGAAGAGGTCGCTGCAGTTCGGGTGACGGGGCCGTGCTCTCGGGTGCGACCAGCCCCCCACCGGCCCGCAGGTGGCGACGGAGGTCGTCCTAGTCTCCGGGGATGGATGATGCGACCGAGGTGACGATCAGGGCGGGGCGCGAGAGCGATCTGGGGGCGCTCACCGAGATCTACAACGCGTACGTCCGGGACACTCCGATCACCTTCGACACCGAACCCTTCACGGAGGAGGCCCGCCTGCCCTGGCTGCGGGCCCACCCCGATCACGGCCCGCACCGCCTCTTCGTCGCCGAGGGGGCGAAGGATGGCGGCGGGATTCTCGGGTACGCGACATCGAGCGCGTTCCGGCCCAAGGCGGCGTACTCCACCTCCGTCGAGGTCACCGTGTACTGCGCCCCGGACGCCGGCGGACGCGGTATCGGAACGCTGCTGTACGAGGCGCTGTTCAAGGCGCTGGGCGGCGAGGACGTGCACCGCGCGTACGCGGGGGTGACCCAGCCCAACGAGGCGTCCGTGCGGCTGCACACCCGTTTCGGGTTCCGCCCGGTCGGCACGTACCGGGAGGTCGGGCGGAAGTTCGGCCGGTACTACGACGTGGCCTGGTTCGAGAAGGAACTGGGTGACGAAAGGCCCTCGGGTTCGTGACCTTTGCGGAGCGCAGACGGGCCCGGAACAGGCAACCATCAGAGCGCCAGGGTCGTCTCAGGTGGCAGAGGCCCGCCGCGGACCACGAGTGTCGTCACTCGCGCATCACGGCCTGACCTGCGTCTCTGTGAGCCCCGGCGGCATCTTGTCGGCGCTCTCGCGCAGTGTGGCGCGACAGGGTACTGCATGATCACAAAAAAGATGGGCGGCTTGGGAATTCTGTCCGGATTCCAAGCGTTGATTCCTTCGGATGCAGGGCACCCGTGAAGGGCGACAAGCCGACCTACCACCGCAAGGGAGCACGCATGGCAACCCGTGCCGTAGCCCGTCGTAAGTCCGCCGCCTCCGGCGAGACTGACGCGGCACGCAGTGTTCGCGCCGTAGGCGGGGAGATCGCCGACCGCGACCTGGTCGGCATGTACCTCGACGAGATCGCGCGGACACCGCTGCTCGACGCCGCCAAGGAAGTCGAGCTCTCGCAGACCATCGAGGCGGGCGTCTACGCCCAGCAGATCCTCGACGGCGAGCTGGGCGATTTCGGCGACAGCGAAGCCGCGGGGAAGGCGTCCCGCGAGGAGCTGGAGGCCCTGGTCGCGGAGTCCGAGAAGGCCAAGGACATCTTCATCCGGTCGAACCTGCGGCTGGTGGTCGCGGTGGCCCGTCGCTACCCGCGCTCCGGCCTGCCCCTGCTCGACCTGATCCAGGAGGGGAACGCCGGCCTGGTGCGCGCCGTCGAGAAGTTCGACTACCGCAAGGGCTTCAAGTTCTCGACGTACGCGACGTGGTGGATCCGTCAGGCCATCACCCGTTCCATAGCCGACCAGTCCCGCACCATCCGCCTCCCCGTCCACCTGGTCGAGGAGCTGGGCCGCATCCGCCGGGTGCAGCGCGAGTTCAACCGTGAGAACGGGCGCGAGCCCGAGCCCGCGGAGATCGCCGCGCAGCTCGACAAGACGACCCCGGAGCGCGTCACCGACGTCCTGGACTGGGCCCGCGACCCGGTCTCGCTGAACATGTCGGTGGACGACGAGGGCGAGACCCAGTTCGGCGACCTGCTGGAGGACACCTCGGCGGTCTCCCCGGAGCAGTCGGTCCTGACCCTGCTGCGCAGCGAGGAGCTGGACGATCTGATCGGCCGGCTCGACCAGCGCACCGCGTCGATCATCAAGATGCGGTACGGCATCGAGGACGGGCGCGAGCGCACCCTCACCGAGGTGGGCAAGGAGCACGGGCTCACCCGCGAGCGCATCCGGCAGATCGAGAAGCACGCCCTTCTCGAACTGAAGAAGCTGGCCCGCGACACCGGCTTCGACGCCGCCGCCTGATATCCCGGGGTGTGCCCCGTCAGGGGCGCGGGGAACTGCGCGACCAGCCACGACGAAAGCCGCGGACGCGGGATGGGGGGAACATGGCAGTCGCGTCGCGGGGTTTT
>NZ_JBEOYI010000036.1:0-54560 GCF_040297005.1 Streptomyces sp. NPDC001904
GTTCCCCGCGCCCCTGAGGCATGCGCTGCGCGCAGCCTCCCCTGAAGGCCGCAGGCCTTTCAGGGGCGCGGGGAACTGCGCGACCAGCCACGACGAAAGCCGCACCCGACCGACAATGCAGGGCGCCGGGACGGTGTCACCCGGCGAGTTCCCGCTCCAGAGGCGTCCGGAAACGGGGGGTCACCCGGACCCCGTCGAGCCACGCAGTGACCCGCTCGGCCTCCGCCGCGACAGCCCGCGCAGCCCCGCGCCCGGCCGACTCGTCCAGCACCCGCCACACCACCTCACCCCCCTCCCGCTGCCCCCAACCACCCACGACCCGCCCGTTCCACCACACGGTCGGCCCGATGTTCCCGCTGCCGTCGAAGAGCGCGGGGCGCAGCCCGGGCGGGCAGTACCAGTCGCGCTCCTGCCACCCCATGGCCGTCGGATCGAGCCCGGGAAGCAGCGCCGCCCAGGGCTCCACGTCCCCGGCCGGGGCGGCCAGCCGGTCCGCGAGGACGTACCCGGTGCCGCCGCCGTCCAGCGACACCGTCACGGCCCCCACCGCGGCGAGCGCCCCGCGCACCTCCGTCACCTTCCACCCCGTCCACCACTTCAGATCAGCCTCCGTGGCGGGCCCGCACACCGCGAGCCAGCGCCGCAGCAACTCCGACTGGGCCTCGGCGACCGGGAGTTCGGGGTGCGGCGGCGAGACCGCCCAGCGGAACTGTGTCGACGTCCAGGAGCCGAGCGGCCGCCCCCGCACCACCCGCCCCTCGACCCCCAGCACCCGCATCAGCCGCGACGAGACGGTGTGCGGTGCCTCGTAGCTCCGGCCTCTGCCGTAGGTGAACCGCTCCTTCAACCGGGGCTCGTCGGAGGTCAGTTCGGCGACCGTGGCCTGGCCGCGCCGCTCCAGCGCGGCCAGCGCCGACTCCTCCACCTCCGTCAGCCACTCGGGCGTGAGCCGCCCGTCGCTGCCGCTCACCATGTCCTTGAGCAGCCCGGCCCGCGCCTTCGCCGCGACCGCGAGCCCCGTCGAGGCGTGCACCGTCGCGGCCAGCTCCGACGGGAACACGAACACCGTGTGCCGCATCCCGTGCATCCGCACCAGCGACCGGTCCTCGTACAGCGCCTCCTCGACCCCGGCGACCGTCCCCGTCGCGTCGGCGAGCCGCGCGCCGACCGCCAGGTACACCGTCGCCGGATCCGTGCCGTGCAGCGCGACCAGGGACCGCGCCACCTCCAGCGGCGTCGTCGCCCGGGCCGCGGGGGAGAGCCGGTGCGCGCGGGCCAGCCGGACCCGCCGCTCCGCGTCGTCGATGTGCCGGGCCGGAGCAACCGTCGTAGGACTCATGGCGTCCATCCTTCCGCGTCGGCCACCCGTTTGCCGTACTGGGCATGCGGCCTCACCCCCGGTCACCGTTGACTGGGTCGACCAGGAGGAGTAACCGTCGAGCGGAGGTGTTCGGGATGGCTCACAGGCGAAGCGGTGTGCGGGTGACGGGCGCGGTGGCGGCCGCGGTGGCGCTGGCCCTGGCCGCGGCCGGCTGCTCCGACAGCGACACCAGCCCCTCCGACGCGGCGTCGAAGGTCGCGTCCGCGGCCTCCTCCGCCGCCTCCCGGGGCTCCGACGTGGTCGCCTCCGCGACGGCCGAGGCGGGCAAGAAGCTCGACGGGTTCAAGGACGGCGTCAACGCCAAGGGCGACGTGAAGCTCGGCGACGTGTCGACCGACGGCGGCCGCGCCACGGTCCCGGTCACCGTCGACAACGGCCAGTCGTCCAGCAAGTCGTACGCGGTCCAGGTCGAGTTCCGCGACAAGGGCGGCAATCTGCTCGACACCGTCGTGGTCACGGTGAACGACGTCGGGGCGGACGCCTCGAAGAAGGCCACCGCCCGCTCCAACCGCTCCCTCGACGGCGACGTGACCGCCGACGTGGCCCGCGCGCTGCGCCACTGACCGGCCGGGCGCGCACGCCATGAGCAGCCCGGACGAACGCGCCGCCCACGGCAGGAAGGCCCGCAAGCGCGCCCCGCGCTCCTCGCACGGGCCCTGGATCCCCTCCGCCGACCGTCTCGACCCCGTCGTGGTCCTGGAGCGCCAGGGCACCGACCGTCTCACCGAGCTGCTGCCCATCCGGTACGGGCGGATGGCGTCGAGCCCGTTCGCGTTCCTGCGGGGCGCCGCCGCCGTGATGGCCGGCGACCTCGCGACCGGCGTGCACACCGGCCTCACCGTCCAGCTCTGCGGCGACGCGCACCTGCTGAACTTCGGCCTGTTCGCCTCACCCGAACGCGCCCTGCTCTTCGACCTGAACGACTTCGACGAGACCTGCCCCGGCCCCTTCGAGTGGGACGTCAAACGGCTCGCCGCCTCGGTCGCCGTCGCCGCCCGCGACAACGGCCACAGCGACAAGCAGGCCCACCAGGCCGCGCGGGCGGGCACGGCCGCGTACCGCACCACCATGCGACGCCTCGCCGGGCTGGGTGAACTCGCCGTCTGGTACGAGCGAATAGACGCCCACGAGCTGCTGCCCCTGGTCCGCTCCGGCCGCCACCGGGCCCGCGTCGAGCACACCCTCGCCCAGGCCACCCGGCGCACCAGCCTGCACGCCCTCGCCAAGCTCACGGAGACCACCCCCGACGGCCGCCGCCGCATCGTCCACGACCCGCCGCTGCTCGAACCCGCGGGCGTCTCCGACGCCGCCGCGATCCGCAAGATGTTCGGCGACTACCGCTCCACGCTCGCCGAGGAGCGCCGCCGTCTCCTCGACCGCTACCGCTTCGTGGACGCCGCCCGCAAAGTGGTCGGCGTCGGCAGCGTCGGCACCCGCTGCTTCATCGTCCTGCTCGCCGGACGCGACGCCGACGACCCGCTCTTCCTCCAGATCAAGGAGGCCACGCGCTCGGTCGTCGAGGAGTACGTCCCCCAGCCCGGAGCCGCCCCCCACCCCGGCCACCGCGTCGTCTCCGGCCAGCGCCTCATGCAGGCCGCCGGCGACATCTTCCTCGGCTGGATGACGGGACCGCAGGGCCGCGCCTTCTACTGGCGGCAACTGCGCGACATGAAGGGCTCGGCCGACGTCGCCGGCATGCCCCCGGACGAACTCCTCGCCTACGCCCGGCTGTGCGGCACCGCCCTCGCCCGCGCCCACGCCCGCTCCGGCGACCGCATCGCCATCGCGGCCTATCTGGGCGGTGCGGACACCTTCGACCGCGCCGTCGCCTCCTTCGCCCTGCGCTACGCGGATCAGACCGTCCGCGACCACACCGCCCTGCGCCGCGCCGTCGCCGACGGCGTGCTGACCGCGAACCCGGGCCTGTAACACCTGCGTGCGGCACGTCCGGAGCGCTAGTCTGAGTCATATGCCGCAGTCCGAGGCCCCCGCTCCCGACAGTTTCCAGGTCGTCGCCGTCGCGGCGTCGGCCGGTGGTATCCACGCCCTGACCGTGCTCCTCGGCGGCCTCGACGCGGACTTCCCGCTCCCCGTCCTCGTCGTCCAGCACCTGGACCCCCGGCACCGCACGGTCCTCGCCGGAATCCTGGACCGCCGCTCGGACCTGCACGTCAAACTCGCCGAGCAGGGCGACACGGCCCGCCCCGGCACCGTCTACCTCGCGCCGCCCGACCGGCACCTGCTGGTCGGCGCCGACGGAGCCCTCTCGCTCTCCCAGAGCGAACTCGTGCACTTCCTGCGCCCCTCCGCCGACCTTCTCTTCGAGTCCGTCGCCGGGAGCTACGGCGCCCGCGCCGTCGCCGTCGTCCTGTCCGGCACCGGGAACGACGGCGCCATGGGCGTGGACGCGGTGAAGTCACGGGGCGGTACCGTGATCGCCCAGGATCCTGGGACAGCGGAATTCGGGGGCATGCCGGACGCGGCGATGGGCACGGGGGTGGTCGATTTCGTGCTACCTCTGGAGGAAATTCCCGCGGTGATCCGGGGGCTTGTCAACAGGTGAAGGCAGTAGGTAGGCAACGATGAGCGAGGCGCCGCGCGACGCGGAGACGGACGAGGGGCTCGAGGAGCTGCTCGGCTTCCTGCGGGACGCCCGTGGTTTTGATTTCACCGGTTACAAGCGCTCGTCGCTGGGCCGCCGGATCCGCAAGCGCATGTCCGACGTCGGCATCAGCGGGTACGCGGACTACCGCGACCAGCTGGAGACGAACACCGACGAGTTCGGCGCGCTGTTCAACACGATCCTCATCAACGTCACGTCGATCTTCCGCGACACCGACGCCTGGACCTACCTCCAGCACGAGGTGGTCCCCGAGATCCTCTCCTCGCTCGGCCCCGAGGACGAGATCCGGGTGTGGAGCGCGGGCTGCTCCAGCGGCGAGGAGGCGTACTCGCTGGCGATCATGTTCGCGGAGACCCTCGGCATCGACGAGGCCCTTCAGCGGGTGAAGATCTACGGCACGGACATCGACGACGAGGCGCTGCGCGACGCCCGCTCCGGCCTCTACCCGGCCAGGACCCTGGAGCCGCTCTCCGCCGAACTGCGCGAGAAGTACTTCGAGCAGAACGGCTCGCAGTTCACCTTCCGCTCCGACCTGCGCCGCCGGGTCATCTTCGGCCGTCACGACATCACCCGCGACGCCCCGATCTCCCGCCTCGACCTGCTGGTGTGCCGCAACACGCTGATGTACTTCAACGTGGAGGCGCAGACCCAGATCGTCGACCGGTTCCACTTCGCGCTGCGCGAGAACGCCTTCCTGTTCCTCGGGAAGGCCGAGATGCTGCTCAACGACGCCGACCGGTTCGACGTCATCAGCATGCGCCAGCGCATCTTCCGCCGCCGCCCCGGCGGCTCCACCACGCCCTACCAGCCCGCCCCGCTGAAACTGCGCCCCGGCGGCATCGGCGAACTGCAGAGCGTGGCGCGCAGCCGGCAGCTGCGCGACCTGATCCTCGACGCCGCGCCCGGCGCCGCCCTCGCGGTGGACTCCGAGGGCCTCGTCGTCCTCATCAACAGCCACGCCCGCGCCCAGTTCGGCCTGACCGCCAACGACATCGGCCGCCCCTTCCAGGACCTGGAGATCTCCTACCGCCCGGTCGAACTGCGCTCCCTGATCGACCAGGCCACGCACGAGCGCCGCAGCCTGCGGGTCAACGGGGCGGAGCGCAGGGTCGGCGAGGACGTCCAGTTCTACGACATCCTGGTCCAGCCCCTGGTCGGCAGCGGCGGACTGCCCGCCGCCACCAACATCACGTTCACCGACGTCACCGTCACCACCCAGCTCAAGGCCGAGGTCAAGCGCGTACGCGAAGACCTGGAGACGGCGTACGAGGAACTCCAGTCCACGAACGAGGAACTGGAGACCACGAACGAGGAACTCCAGTCCTCCATCGAGGAGCTGGAGACGACGAACGAGGAACTCCAATCGACCAACGAGGAACTGGAGACCACGAACGAGGAACTCCAGTCCGGGAACGAGGAACTGGAGACCATGAACGAGGAGATGCGGATCCGCAGCGAGGAGCTGGACGAGGCCCGCTCCTTCCTGGAGGGCGTCCTCACCTCCATCGCGGCCGCCGTCGTCGTCCTCGACAAGGACCTCGACGTCAAGAGCTGGAACCGGGGCGCCGCCGACCTGTGGGGCCTGCGCCAGGACGAAGTCCTCGACGAGCCCTTCTTCGGCCTCGACTTCGGGCTGCCCACGCAGTCGCTGCGCGCCGTGGTGGAGGAGTGCGTCAGGACCGGCAAGCGCGGGGTTCCCGTGGACATCGAAGCGGTCAACCGCCTGGGCCGCCACATGAGTTGCAGCATCCAGTGCAGTCCCTTCGGCGGTCAGCGCGGGGGCGTCGTGCTTCTGATGGAAGAAGGCCGTAGTCAGGGTGACGACGAGCGCGGAGGCGTAGGCTGACGGTATGAACCTCAAGGGCGACTCGCCTGCCCAGGTCGCGCTGGCCTGGCAGCGCGCGGCCCGTGCGCGGGAGCGCGCCGAGCGTGCGTTCCGGCTCGCGGAGCGCTACGAGTCGCTGATGGGGGGTTCCGCCGATTTCACGTTCCAGCGGCTCGCGGGCCTGCACCGCAGCACCGGTTACCGCCATGAGGTCGCCGCGGAGCTCCTGGAGGCGCACGCCCGCCGGGCCGGTGAGTGGATCCGTACCGGAGGGGCGCCGCCCCTGTTCATGACCGGTGTCGCCGAGGCGTGCGGCTCGCACAGCGTCGCCGTGGTCCTCGTCGACAGCGACCAGCACCAGGTGGCGACGGCCTCCTCCGACCAACCCGCCAGTGAAGCGCAGGACCTGGAGTACGTCCTGGGGGAGGGCCCGGCGCTGGACGCGGTGGCGGCCCGCGCGCCGGTCGATGTGTCCGGAGCCGCGCTCAGCGGACGCTGGCCCGGATACGGCCCGGCCGTCGCCGCGCTGGACATCGGCCACGTGGTGGCCGTGCCGCTGGAGGCGCCCGGTGAGTGCATCGGGGCCCTCGCGGTCTTCGATCCGCCCTCGCAGAGCGAGTCCACGGCACGCTTCAGCCGGATCGCCGACGCGCTGGCGCGCAGCGTGCTGCTCGGCGGGGACGCCGTCCCCGGTCTGTTCGGCGGTATCGACTACCGGGCCGTGGTGCATCAGGCTGCGGGGGTGGTCGCCGTCCAGGTCGACTGTTCCGTCGCCGATGCGCTGGAACTGGTCAAAGCACGGGCGTTCGCCGATGGACGCCCCATAGGTGATGTGGCGAGGGATATCGTCAACCGGCAACTCAAACTCGGCTGAGAAGGGTTTGTACCGTGGCACTGCACGAGCAGGAACTCGCTTCGATCTTCGCCCACTTGACGGGCGAGGCCGCCCGCGACCCGCTCGACACGCAGAACCTGCTGTCCGCCCTGGTGGAGGGCGGCACCAAGCTGTTCGGCGCCCGGGGCGCGAGCGTCCACTACCTGTCCGCGGCCGGCCGGACCGTCCTGACGGAGGGCACGGTCCTCGACCTGCGCGGTCTGGAGGAGGACGCCACCGCCTGGGAGGAGGGTCCCGGCCACGACGCGCGCACCACCGGCTGCGCCCTCATCGACGTGGACGTGACCACGACGCCCACGCGCGTGCGCTGGCCGCGCTGGACCGCACGCGTCGCGGCGCTCGGCCACGGCCGGGTCACCGCCCTGCCGCTGCCCGCCAAGGAGGGGCCGACCGGCGCCCTCGTCCTGTTCGACGCCCAGGGGCGCCGCCTCGACGAGCAGGCCCTGACCGTGGCCCGGCTCTTCGCCGAAGCAGCCGCCCACACCCTCGCGCTCCAGCGGGAGGTGACCGAAAGTCGCGTCCTGGCGGGTCAGTTGGAGCACGCACTGTCCAGCCGGGTCGTCGTGGAACAGGCCAAGGGCATCGTCTCGGCCCGCTACAGCATCTCGCTGGACGAGGCGTTCGAGCGGTTACGCCGGTACGCGCGGTCCCATCAGCTGAAGGTGGCGCTCGTCGCCCGGCAGATCACGGAGCGCCCGGACGAACTGCCCTTCCAGTAGCGGCCCGTCAGGTCAGGCCCCGGCGCTCCGAGCACTCTCCTGGGTCTGCGACTGGTCCTCCTGGGCCTTCTCCTGCTGCTGGGCCTTCTGCTGAGCGGCCTGCGCCATCTCGCGCAGGGCCTCCTCTTCCTCGGTGCTGAGCGACGTCTGCACCAACTGGCCGCCGAACGCCGCGAGCTCCGGCACGACCTTGTCCTGCGCCGCCTGCTTCACCAGGGCGAACACGGCGGCGGCGCCCGGCCGCAGGTTCTGGCTGAGCTCCTTCATGAAGCCGTCGTTGATCCCGGTGTCCGTGACGGCCCCGCCGGCGGCCCCGGCGGCGGCGCCCACGGCAGCGCCCAGGAACGGCACCAGGAACAGCATTCCGATGACCCCGCCCCACAGCGCCCCGCCCGCGGCGCCGGTCGCGGTGTGGTTCACGGCCTGGTGCAGCTTGATCTTCCCGTCGCTCTCCCGCCGCTCGACCACGACGATGTCCTCCAGCTCGACGAGGTGCTCCCGGGTCATCGAAAGGACCTTGGCGCGGACCTGGTTGGCGGTGGCGAGGTCGTTGTACGCGACGACGAACAGATTGCTCATGGGGCACTCCTCCGAGGCTGCTTCAGCGTGTGCGACGTGCCCGAGTTTAAGTTGTTTGCCCTATTTATGCCTCTCGGGCCTCAGGTGTGGAGCCGGTCCGGTGATGTGGCCGTCCGGGGCGCAGGAAGAGGGCCGCGAGGGCGACGCCGAGCAGGACCAGGGCGGCGTTGACGGCGATGGCGACGGTCACCCCGTGGTGGACGGCGGAGGCGGTGGCCGCGCCGGCGGTCGAGGCGGTGACGACGGCCGACATGATCGGCGTGCCCATCGTGATGCCGACCTGCTGGGACATGGAGGCGAGGCCGGTGGCCAGGCCCTGTTCCGCGTCCGGCAGCCCGCTGGTGGCGGTGACCATGAAGCCGACGATGACGAGCATGTTGCCGACGCCGCCGAAGAAGGTGGCGGGCAGCAGCAGGGCGAGGGAGCCCCCGGTCGTCGTACCGAGGAAGAGCAGCGCCGCGGTGAACACGGTCTGGACGACACCCCCGGCGACCAGGGCCGTCAGTGTCGATGTCCGCGCGATCACCTTCGGTGCGGCCAGGCCGCCGACGACGGTGCCGATGCCCAGGACCCCGAAGGAGATCCCGGCCGCGAGCGGCGAGAAGCCGAGCGTCTTCTGGAGGTACAGGGTGAGCAGATAGACGAGCGAGGTCTCGGTGACGAAGGCGAGCAGGCCGAGTGCGTTGCCCCAGGCCACGGTGGGCCGCCCGAGCGTCCGCAACGGCACGAGGGGCGCGGCGACCTTCCGTTCGACCAGGAAGAACGCCGCCAGGAACACCACCCCGGCGCCGAGCCCGGCCAGCGCGCGGGGGTGCGTCCAGCCGAACTCGCCCGCCTGCGTCAGGCCGTACACGAGGCCGAGCAGACCGAGGGTGACGGTGAGCGCGCCGGGCAGGTCCAGGCTCGGCCGGGTGGCGGGCCGGGACTCCTTGATCACGGTCGGGGCGATCAGGACGACGGCGAGCGCGACGGGCACGTTGATGAAGAAGGCCCACCGCCAGGAGAGCAGATCGGTCAGTACGCCGCCGAGGACGGCACCGGTGGTGAAACCGGCCGACATCAACGCCCCGTTGATGCCCAGCGCCTTCTGCCGCAACGGCCCTTCGGCGAACGACGTCGTCAGCAGGGACAGCCCCGCCGGGGTGGCGGCGGCCGTCGCGAGCCCCTGCGCGACACGGGCGACGAGCAGCACCTCGGGGCTCTGGGCCAGTCCGCCGGCCAATGAGGAGATCCCCAGCAGCGCGAGGCTGCCGATGAAGATCTTCTTCCGGCCGACCAGGTCGCCGATGCGGCCGAAGAAGAGGGTGAACCCTGCGGCGGACAGCGCGAACGCCGTGGCGATCCATTGCAGGTCGGCGAGCGAGAACCCGAGACCGTCCCCGATCGCGGGCAACGCCACGTTCAGGATCGAGAAGTCGACGGCCAGCATGAACTGCGCGACCAGCAGCACCGCGAGGACCAACTTCAGTCGGCCGGTGAGGTGTTGGGGTGCGGCTCTGTTCCCGGCGTCGACGGTCGACTGCGCCGCACTTTCAATCGTGGACATGTCACTTCCTTCTGGGTGTCGCTGTGCCCCATGCGGGCGCGACCGTATGCCGGTCGAACACTAATGGGTCTACAGTTCCGTTACGTCCACGAAGGAAGGTAGCATGCAGCCCTCCGTAAGGGAACTGTGGTTCCGATAGGGGGGCTTCGGTGATGCGGCTGACTGGCCCGTCGGTACCCCGTTGGCGGGCCTCGGCCGGGCGCTGACCGCGATGTGGGCCGTGCCCCGACCTGAGGGCGGCCTGTGTAGAGCCCGGGCTCACCGGATGACCGGCGTGGCGCCGGTCACGGCCAGAGACAGGTCCCAGAGCCGCGCCGCCGCGTCGGGATCGACGGCATGGGCGCGGACGCCGCCGTCGTCCATGGCGGTGCCGGGTGCGGAGACCCGGGCGACGTCGCAGTCCTCCAGGTAGAGGCCGCCGCGGCCGTCGAGCATCGGGGACGTGGCGGCCCACAGACCGGTGGCGGCCCCCTGGGAAGGGGACTTGAAACCCTCGCCGACGACCTTGCCGTGCTCGTCCACCCAGCCGCGGTCGATCTGCGCCTGGAGCGTCATCTCGCGCTGGAGCCCGGTGATGATCTTGCCGGGGTGCAGGGCGAACGCCCGGACGCCGGCGCCCTTCCCGACGGCGTCGAGGTGGACGGCGAACAGGGCGTTGGCGGTCTTGGCCTGTCCGTAGGCCAGCCACTTGTCGTAGCCGGTGCGGAAGTGCGGGTCGTGCCAGCGGATGCCGGTCAGGGTGTGCCCGGCCGAGCTGTTGACGACGACGCGCGCACCGCCCGCCGAGGCCAGGAGCGGATAGAGCTCGCAGACGAGGGCGAAGTGCCCGAGGTGGTTGGCGGCGAACTGGCCTTCCCAGCCGGGCCCGACGCGCCGCTCCGGAGTGGCCATGACCCCGGCGACGGCCATCAGGAGGTCGAGCCGGTCGAGCCGGCCGCTGATCTGCGTACAGGCTGCGCGGACGCTGTCGATGTCGGCCAGGTCCATGGGGACGACCTCGCAGTTCTCCACCTCCTTCAGAGCGGCACGGGCGACGTCGGGGCGGCGCGCGGGGACGACGACCCGGGCTCCGGCGGCCACCAGGGCCCGGGTGGTCTCCAGGCCGAGCCCGGAGTATCCGCCGGTCACCACGGCCGTCCTCCCGGAGAGAGCGGGGACGGCGGCCATGATGTCCTCGGCGGTGGTCGAGGCGGAGAAGGGCGAGCCGAGCGGCTGCTGTTCGGAAGTGGTCATGCCGTGGACGCTACGATCTAGAGCGAGGTCTAGATCAAGTCCAGGAGTGAGCGGCATGACCACCCCCGAGGCTTCCGTGCGGCCGCTGAGCATCGGCGAGGTGGCCGAGCGGACCGGTCTGAGCGTGCACGCCCTGCGCTTCTACGAGCGGGAGGGCCTGCTCGTCGGTCCGGTCGAGCGCACGTCGGGCGGCCGGCGGCGCTACTCCTCCTTCGACGTCGAGTGGCTGTTGATCTGCGTCAAGCTCCGCGAATCCGGCATGCCGCTCGCGGACCTCAAGCACTTCGCCGAACTGGTACGCCGAGGACCGGGCAACGAGGGGGAGCGGCTGCGGCTGCTCGACGCCCACCGGCAGCGCGTCGACGCACAGATCCGGGCGCTGGAGGAGTGCCGGTCCGTCATCGCCTGGAAGGTCGACGTCTACGCCGAGCACCTGGCCCGCGGCGAGGCCGACGGGCTCTGGGACCCGACGGCCTGAGGCAGGCACGGGTCGGCGGGACATTCGAGTGACAGCGCGTCAGTTCGACGGCGTGCCCCTCGATAGTCTGATTAATCGCATTTAGGTTCTCTCTGGATGTCTCTGATGGCGTGTCAGCAGGTCCGCACGCATGGAGCGTTTCTCGATCGAATCCAGGGAGAAACACGGAGATGCGCAGGATGCACAGAGGACGGCCGAGAGGGCGCACTGTCCTGGCGCTGCTGCTCGCGCAGGCAGCGTTGATGGCGGCACCGGTCATGGCGGGGCCGGGCGCGGCAGCTTCCAGGGCCGCGGCAGACGCGTCCGCCGGGCCGGGGGGCACCGCTTCCGCGTCGCCCTCGGCCTCTGCCTCATCCTCTGCCTCACCGTCACCCTCACCCTCGGCCTCTGCCTCTCCGTCGGAGTCCGCGTCGCCGCGGTCGGCGAAGACCGGCTCGCGTGCTGAGGACCACGAGCGGAAGCCGCGAGGCAAGAGCAAGAGCAAGAGCAAGAGCGAGAGCAAGGGCAAGGGCAAGAAGGCGGGCCGGCGGGCCGCCGACACGGCTCAGCTGACGGTGAGCAAGGAAGCGGTGGACGTGCCGGACCCGCTGGTCCCGGGCTCGGAGTACACCTACCGCATCACGGTGTCGTGCTCGTCGCTGACCGAGGCGTGTGTGAGCGCGGCCATGGAGGACACGCTGCCCGCCGGTCTGGAGCTGGTGACGGTGCCCTCGGACGGCGCCAACTACACCATCGACTACGACGAGCAGACCGGGAAGCTCACCGCGAACTTCACCGAGTCCCTGCCCACCCCGCCCAACCCTCCGGGGTCGTTCGGCCTCGCCGCGGGCGGCTCGCAGGACATCCTGATCACGGTGCGCGTGCCCGAGGACACCGACCTCAACGACGGCGACGCGATCACCAACACGGCGAAGGCCGACGCCGACAACGCGGCCCCCGTCGACGACTCCGACACCCAGACCGTGAACGTGCCGCGCCGGCCGATGGTCACCGGCACGAAGACCTGGAGCCCCTCGTCCACCGTGGCGGGCAGCGGCGGCGAGTCGAAGATCTCGCTGGGCGCCGCGAACAAGTCGTCGACCTCCACCGACGTCAACGCGATCACCATCTCCGAGACCGACCCCGACCTCTTCGACAACTTCGACGTCACCCAGGTCGGACCGGTCACCCGCATGCCGGACGGCGCCGACCAGGTGCAGGTGTCGGTGTGCGTGAAGCCCGGAGGGGGCTGCTCCCCGAGTGAACTGATCGCGGGCCCGGTCGGCCCCGGGCCCGACGTCCAGCTCCCGCCCGGCGTCGACCCCGCCGACATCACCGGCATCGTCTACACGTTCTCCAACTCCGCGGGCACCCCGCTGCCCGCGGACCCCGAGGGCGCCAAGGTCGACATGACCGTGGAGCTGCGCGACGAGAACCGGTCCACCGGCGACGCGATCGACCCCAGCGACCGGCAGACCGTGGAGAACTGCGCGCAGCCCGGCATCGACTTCCGGCTCCGCCGCGACCTGGACGGCCCGCAGGCGTGCGCCGACCACGACATCCTGCCCAACGTCGCCTCGATCGACCTCAGCAAGAAGATCTTCTCCGACACCGACGGCGACTGGCAGGCCGACGGCACCGCCGTCATCGGGACCGATCCCGGCATCACGGCGACGATCGACTCCAAGAACACCTCGCCGTTCCCGGTCAGCGAGATGACCATCACCGAGCCGTCGGCGTCCGCCGCCAACGAGTTCGACAAGACGGACATGACGCAGGCCAGGCTGCGGTTCCCGGCCGGGGCCACCGACGCCACGCTCACCGTCACCTGCCGCGACGGCACGGTCCTCCCGCCGCAGAACTTCACCAACCCGCCCGCCACCCAGACCACCGACCTGGGCTGTCCGGGCGGCGGACCCGCCGCCACGATCTCCGTGACCTACCGCGGCACCGACGCGAGCGGCAAGGGCACCATCGCGCCCGACGCGACCGCCGGCCTCGACGTGCACGGCACGCTCAACGACCAGGCCGACGAGGGCGACGCCGAGGACGGCGTCAAGGACTGCGCCGACGGCACGGCCGCCAACCCGTCCAACGGTTCGGGCAGTGCCGCGGGCAACGTCTGCACCAACCTGAACGTGGAGGTGCCGCGCAAGGACGGCCAGGGCACCAAGGACGCCTCGCAGACCTCGGTCCCGCCCGGCCAGCCCGTCACCTTCGGCATCGGTCTCGCCAACCGCGGCAACGTGCCGCTCGACGGTCCCGTCGTCGTCAGCGACCCGGTCGACCCGACGGCCGCCCCCAACCCGTTCGACTCCGTGCGCATCACCTCCGTCACCCCGAAGGTCTCGCCCGCGAACCTCGACTACGACCTCGAGGTCTACGACCCCGACGCGAACGCCTGGGTGCCCTACGACGCCGGTGACGCGGCGCTGCTGGCACGCGCCAAGGGCGTACGGATCGTCGTGCCCGGCGGGCTGCCCGTGGGCGCCTCGGTGCACGCCGACATCACCGTCCAGCTGCGCGACGGCGTGCCCAACGGCACCGTCATCAGCAACTGCGCCGCCGCCACCAGCGACGGCGCCGCGCTGGGCGACGACTTCTGCTCGCAGAACGCCACGGTCGGCGACGCCAGCTCCGAGGCCTCCCTCAACAAGACGCTGAGCCCCTCCACCGTGACCCGCCCCTACCCGGGCAGCCCGGCCGCCGACGTCCACGCCACCCTCACGGTCGTCAACAAGGGCAACGTCAACCTCCACCAGCTCGCCGCGACCGACTTCGACATCGACTTCTTCGACGCCGTCGACTTCGTCTCCCTGGACGGCGTCTCCTTCCCCAAGGGCGCCGACCAGGTCAGGGTCGACGTCTGCACCGCCCGCTGCGGCACCGCGAACCCCCAGATCGTCGAGGGCACCTGGACCGGCAGCGACACCCCGGGGCTGCCCGCCGGTGTCTCCGCCGCCGACGTCCAGGGCATCCGCGTCACCTTCCGCTCCGAGAACGGCGACGCGATCGTCCCCGTCGAGGGCGCCCCCTCCTTCGACGGTGCCTGCAAGACCGCCTCGGTCTGCTTCACCGTCAAGCCCCGCCAGACGCTGCGCTCCGACGCGTCGAAGGACATCCCCGACCACCTCGAGGACACGGTCACCGGCAGCGGTTCCAGCGACAAGCACGGCACCTTCGCGATCCCGCCCGCCGACGCCGACCTGAACATCACCGACGGCGACCCGAAGCTGTACGTCGAGAAGACGAAGGACGCCGTCGTCCAGCCCGGTGTCTCCCAGCCCTTCACGCTCACGGTCAAGAACACCGGCAACGCCCCGATCGACCCGCTGCGCGTCTCCGACCCGATCCCCGCCGACCTGGTCGTCGACGAGGACTTCGCCGGGAACAGCGGCTACTACTCGATCACCGTCACCACCCCCGCCGGCACCGCGAAGCCCGCCAAGGTCGACTTCACCGCCGACCGCAACTCCTCCGGGAAGATCACCGGCCTGCACTGGGACTTCCCCGGCTGGGTCATGTATCCCGACGCCACGGTCACCCTCACCTTCCACGTGAAGCTGCGGGGCGGCGTCGCGGCCGGCACCAAGATCCCCAACACCTTCGGGGCCGGCTCCCCGGGCCACGACGTGCCCTGCGACGCCACCTCCCCGCACCTCGGTGAGGTGGACGACGACGCGGCGTACGGCGACGGCCACTACTGCACCTCGACGGCGACCCTGACCACCGAGGCGGGCACCGCCTTCGACGCCGACAAGTGGATCACCGGCAACCCGGACCTGGGCTTCTACAACTCCCTGACGGGCGAGTACATCCCGGCCGGCGACACCCGCTGCCCCAACCTCACCTCCGGCGGCGCGACCTACACCCGCTACCCCTGCACCGCCCTGGTCCTGCCCGGCCAGAACTACCGCCAGCTGATCACCGTCGACAACATCGGCACCAACCCGGCGACCGACTACGACCTGCTCGACGTCCTGCCGTTCGTCGGTGACACCGGCGTCCTGCTCGGCCAGTCCGCCCGCGGCACCGAATGGGACCCGCGCCCGCGCCTGGCCGGCCCGGTCACCCTGAACGGGCCCGGCACGCTCGCGGCCGAGTACACCACCACCCCGCAGCCCTGCCGCGACGAGGTGCCCACCCCGCGCCGCACCTGCACCGACGCCACCTGGGCCGGTGACTGGACGGCCGACGACACCGCGTTCTTCACCCACATCGACTTCGACGGCGGCCTCGCCCCCGGCGACAGCTTCACCCTCGGCTTCCCGATGTCCTCGCCGACCGACCTCACCGACAAGGGCTCCCGCAACGACCTCTCGCTCGCCTGGAACTCCTTCGCCAACAAGGAGACCGTCCAGGTCGGCGGCGGCAGCGTCGTCCTGCCCGTCACCGAGCCGCCCAAGTCGGGCATCGGCATGGTCTTCGGCACGCTGCGCGTCGACAAGACCGTCACCCACGTCCCGAGCGGCCACACCACCGGCCCGTACGCCATCGCGTACGACTGCGTGGTCACCCCCGACACCGGCAAGCCGGTCAGCGTGCGGCACGGCACCGGGCAGATCACGCCCGGCACTCCGTTCACCGTGACCGACGTCCCGGCCGGTGCCGTGTGCCGGGTCTGGGAGACCGACACCGACGGGGCGACCAGCGACCACGACGGCGAGGCCAACGCCGCCTCGGTCACCATCCGGCCCGAGACCACCGAGGACGCGCCCAGCGTCGTCGACGTCACCAACGACTACCCGCAGCGCTCCCTGGACGTCGTCAAGAAGGTCGAGGACCCCTCCGGCGCCGACCACGGCCCCTTCACCATCGACGTGGACTGCACCTGGCGCGACAAGGAACTCGACGGCTTCCCCCGTCAGCTCACCTTCGACGGGGCCGGCAGCCAGAGGATCGACGGCCTGCCCGTCGGCGCTCGGTGCACGGTCACCGAACCCGGTACCGACGGCGCCGACCAGGTCGTCATCACCGCCCGGCCCGACGCGGCCGACGACGACGGCGACGACAGCTCGGCGACCGTCGTCCTGCGGCCCACCGGTCCCGCCGAGGCGACCGTCACCAACACCTACGACAACCCCCCGACCCCGAGCGGCAGCCCCACCCCCTCGCCGAGCCCCGGCGGCCATGGGCAACTCCCCGACACCGGCTGGTCGCTGGGCCCGGCGCTCGTCGTCACCGCGGCGATGCTCCTGGCGGGACTGCTTCTGACCAGGTTCACCGTGCGCCGCCGCTCCGGCAGGCACTGACCCTGAACGACGGGACCACACAGGCACGTTCCACCCGGAGCGTGCCTGTGTCCGTTCCCGGTGAGAAGCGGAATTTCGGGGTACTGGGGTCGGCATGGCACCGAAGACTGAAGTTCTCATGTCCCTGCGGGCCCTACGACAACTGCGCCGAACCCGCGGCTTCTACCTGGCGGGCGTCCTGCTGTGGACCGCCGCGGCAGCCTGGACCGGCTGGGCCCACCCCGGAAGCCGACAGATGTGGGTCTCCCTCCTCCTCGCGGCCGTCTTCACCGGCCTGCTCGGCACCGCCTCCGTCTGGCTGCACCGCCTGAGCACAGCCCAGCCGCACCGTCCGGTGCACCACGCGGCAGCGCGAGGAACCACTGCCGCGGCCGGATGAGCCCACCCCGACAGTGAGGGTCGGCCTCCCCGATTCCGGGAGAGCGACCCTCACTTCACGCGTCTCTCCGGCCGGCGGGAGAGCGGTCGCCGTCGGACGTCGCGAACCACCCGCTTCCGGCGTTCACTTCCAGCTCATGGCCTTGCCCAATGTGTCGTTGATGCGCGCGGCCACGTCCTTCTGTGCGGCGACGACCGACAAGACGCCCGCAACGATGAGCGACCACCTCAGACTTCCTGCCGCGGCTCCTTGCGATGCGACGGCAGGAATCATCGGCAAGAGCAGGCCGGCGCAGATCAGCGTGACTGGCGGAAGGATCCACACCGCGAACCGTCGCATTCTGTCGGAGCGGCTGACGTGATCCGGAGCATTTTCCAGCAGGGCGGAGATGTCTCCGATGGCAAGCGCCTTGACTCCCGCCATCATGGATTCGAGGATGGCGTCTATGTCTTCGGGCTTCGAGGCTTTGACGAGCGCGGTTTTGTGATTTCTGAAAACTTCTGACATCCGCTGAGCTTCATCGCGCATGAGCATCTTCTGATGCGGTTCAAGGAACCCTGAGAGTCTCGACGGATAGCTGACACCATCGACTCTCCTGGCGACTTGCTCAATCGCTATCAAGCACTCCTTCAAGGCGTCGGATCTGTGAAGTCTGTGCCTGTGTCGCTGAATCTTACTAGCGGCGTCGACCCACCTGAGAAGCACCCCGTCAAATCTCTTCACCCCGTCTTCTTCCTTCATCACGTACATCGTGAAGGTAGACGCGACTGCGATCGCAAGCGCCCAGATGGTTGCCGCGACAAGGCCACCCGAGAGAGAAGCGAGAAGGACCCAGACGAGGTTCGAGTCGTGCGTCATCCGTTGAGTGAAGTACACAGCCAATGACACTTCAATCAGCGCCGATCCTACGATGAATCGCATCAATGTCGAGTAGAAGCTGAAGCGCGAATTGCTTTCCGCAGCGCCCGCGATTTTAACCAGCGTGAAGATCGTCGTGATGATGAATACGAGACTTGCGAAGATGCCGAGCCCCACAGGGAGTTCGACCAGCAGATACACCACACCTCCGAGAAGGAACGTCGACAGGAGTGGAATCGCCATTGCCCGATAAACGATCGTGGAGCGGGTGTCGAAGTAGATGAATCGCACGGTCGCGGTGATGAACTTGTCGCGCACACCGAACTCGGCGAATCCCTCTCCGGGTGGCAGGGAGTCGAACTGCTTCACGGCTTTCCGGAGCGCAATTCGCTGGTCTCCCAGCGTTTCCCTCCTGTCGGCTTCGTACACCCGATCCCCCAGTGTTCGGCGTACTCTCGTCCCAGTTTCACTTGCTCGGAATCGTGGCCGGTCTTGCAGTCGCTGATGCTGCACCAACACCCCCTCAAACAGCAAGAGTTCGGATCGGTTCAGTGCAGCCGGGGTCCGGGATCGTGATTGCCGACCAGGTCACTCCGTTATGGGCAGGCACTCGGCGAGCAGGTCGACGACGTCCCGCCAAGCTCGCCGCGCGTGCTGCGGGTGGTAGCCGACCCCGGGGCGCACGGTGTGGTCGACCGGCGGGTGATGGAAGGCGTGCAAGGCGCCGCCGTAGACCACGAGGCGCCAGTCGACGCCAGCAGCCTGCAACTCGGCGGTGAAGGCGTCCCGTTGTGCGGCCGGCATGATCGGGTCCTCCGATCCGACCCCGGCCCACACCGGGCAGCGAATGCGTGCCGTCTCGCCCGGTCGGCCCGTGGTCAGCGCGTTGACGGTCGCGATCGCGCGCAGGCCGACGCCGTCGCGCCCGAGTTCCAGCGCGATCGCGCCCCCGGTGCCGTAGCCGACGGCGGCGATCCGGTCCGGGTCGGTCCGCGGCTCGGCGCGGAGCACGTCGAGCGCCGCGTGGCCGATGCCTCGCATCCGGTCGGGGTCGGCGAGCAGGGGCATGCAACGGGCCAGCATCTCCTCGGGGTCGCCCAGATAGCGCCCGCCGTGGAGGTCGAAGGCCAGTGCCACGTAGCCCAGCTCGGCGAGCGCATCGGCCCGGCGGCGTTCGACATCGCTGAGCCCCACCCCCTCGGGCCCGACCAGGACCGCGGGCCGCCGGCCGACACCGGCCGGGAGCGCGAGGTGCCCGATCATCGTCAGTCCGTCGGCCGCGTATTCGATCGTGCGCGTTGCAATCGTCGTCATGGGCCTGGACGGTAGTGATCGTCGAGCCCGGCCGGGCCGGTGTTCTGCCGCCGGCAAAAAGGCCGTCGGCCGTGCCTCCCGAGTGCGGAAGGCACGGCCGACGGCCCACAGACGGCCCAGGAGAGCGGGAACCCGCTCTGACCTGTGGCGTTCTTAGATGTCGAAGTAGAGCTCGAACTCGTGCGGGTGCGGGCGCAGCTGGATCGGGGCGATCTCGTTCGTGCGCTTGTAGTCGATCCAGGTCTCGATGAGGTCGGCCGTGAAGACGCCGCCGGCCTGCAGGTACTCGTTGTCCGCCTCCAGGGCGTCGAGGACCGCGGGGAGCGAGGTCGGGACCTGCTGGACGTTCGCGTGCTCCTCGGGAGCCAGCTCGTACAGGTCCTTGTCGATCGGCTCGGCCGGCTCGATCTTGTTCTTGACGCCGTCGAGGCCCGCCATCAGCAGCGCCGAGAAGGCGAGGTACGGGTTCGAGGACGGGTCCGGCGCGCGGAACTCGACGCGCTTGGCCTTCGGGTTCGAGCCCGTGATCGGGATGCGCATGGCCGCGGAGCGGTTGCGCTGCGAGTAGACCATGTTGACCGGGGCCTCGAAGCCGGGGACCAGGCGGTGGTACGAGTTCACCGTCGGGTTGGTGAAGGCGAGCAGCGACGGGGCGTGCTTCAGGATGCCGCCGATGTAGTAGCGCGCCATGTCCGAGAGGCCCGCGTAGCCCTGCTCGTCGTAGAACAGCGGGTCGCCGCCGGCCCACAGCGACTGGTGGACGTGCATGCCCGAGCCGTTGTCACCGAAGATCGGCTTCGGCATGAAGGTCGCGGTCTTGTTGTTGCGCCAGGCGACGTTCTTCACGATGTACTTGAAGAGCATCAGGTCGTCGGCCGCGGCGAGCAGCGTGTTGAACTTGTAGTTGATCTCCGCCTGGCCGGCCGTGCCGACCTCGTGGTGCTGGCGCTCGACCTGCAGGCCGTTCTTGTCCAGCTCCAGGGAGATCTCGGCGCGCAGGTCGGCGAAGTGGTCGACCGGCGGGGCCGGGAAGTAACCGCCCTTGTAGCGGACCTTGTAGCCGCGGTTGTTCTCGACGGCGCCGGTGTTCCAGGCGCCCGCCTCGGAGTCGATCTCGTAGAGCGAGCGGTTGGCGGAGGTCTCGAAGCGGACCGAGTCGAAGACGTAGAACTCGGCCTCGGGGCCGAAGTACGCGGTGTCGGCGATGCCGGTCGACGCGAGGTAGGCCTCGGCCTTCTTCGCCACGTTGCGCGGGTCACGGGAGTACTGCTCGCCCGTGATCGGGTCGTGGATGAAGAAGTTGATGTTGACCGTCTTGTCGCGGCGGAAGGGGTCGACGCGCGCGGTGGACAGGTCGGCGCGGAGCGCCATGTCGGACTCGTGGATGGCCTGGAAACCGCGGATCGAGGAGCCGTCGAAGGCAAGCTCCTCAGCCGGGTCGAACGCCGCTGCCGGCACCGTGAAGTGCTGCATCACACCCGGCAGGTCGCAGAACCGGACGTCGACGAACTTGACGTCCTCGTCCGCGATGAACTTCTTGGCGTCATCGGCGTTCTGGAACATCCAACTCCTCCTACTCCCACCCGGGGAGGGGCGGGGTTGCAGCTCGGTGGTGCGGCCAGTGCGGTGGCACACGCTGGGACCCGACCATAGGCAGACGTGATTTCTCAAGCATGACCCATTTGTTTCGCAGAAGTTAACCGGACCAGGGGCCCGGGCCGGGGGAGGGACGCGGCGCAGTACCGTGGAGGCGTGGACAACAGGGAAGCAATGGGTTCGTGGCTGTCGGGGCCGCGTGAGGCCTTGGAGAACGCGGGAGCGGACTTCGGTTACCGCGGTGAACAGCTCGGGCTCCCGGAATCCGGGCCCGGCTCGGTCGCCCGGCCCGGGCGGCGCATCGGGGCGCTCGTCGTCGACTGGGCGCTGTGCATGCTGATCGCATACGGCCTGGTCACGCACGGCTACAACCAGGCTACGGGGAACTGGGCGCTGCTCATCTTCTTCGCGCTCGGGGTGCTCACCGTCGGAACGATCGGGTGCACGCCGGGCAAGCGGCTGTTCGGGTTGCGGGTCGTCTCCGAGGCGGGCGGGCGGCTCGGCCCGGGCCGGGTCGTGGTCCGCACCGTGCTGCTGTGTGTCGCCATCCCCGCGCTGATCTGGGACCGGGACGGCCGCGGGCTGCACGATCGTCTGGCCAGGTCCGTAGAGGTCCGTATCTGACCGTCGTGGTCCACCGGCCGGTGGCCGCTTCTCGCGCAGTTCCCCGCGCCCCTGAGGCATGCGCTTCGCGCAGCCTCCCCTGGGCGGGCGGAGCTCGCCTCCAGGGGCGCGGGGAACTGCGCGACCAGCCCCCGCGCGCCCGCACACGAAACGACGATGAGGCGGGCCGGAACCCGAAGGTTCCGGCCCGCCTCATTCACGTAGAGACAGCGGCAGCGTCACCGCGTCTTGCCGCCACCCTTCGGCATCCGCATCCCCTTGGGCATCGGGCCCTTCGGCAGCGGCATGTTCGACATCAGGTCGCCCATGGCGCGCAGTCGGTCGTTGGTCGACGTCACCTGCGGGCCGTTGAGCACGCGGGGGAGCTTCAGCATGGTGGTGCGGAGCTTCTTCAGCGGGGTCTGGCCCTCGCCGTTGCCCACCATGATGTCGTGCACCGGGACGTCCGCCACGATGCGGGCCATCTTCCGCTTCTCGGCCGCGAGCAGCGTCTTCACCCGGTTCGGGTTGCCCTCCGCGACGAGCACGATGCCGGCCTTGCCGACCGCGCGGTGCACGACGTCCTGGCTCCGGTTCATCGCGACCGCGGGGGTCGTCGTCCAGCCGCGGCCGATGTTGTCGAGCACCGCGGCCGCCGCTCCCGGCTGGCCTTCCATCTGGCCGAAGGCCGCTCGCTCGGCACGGCGCCCGAAGACGATCGCCATCGCGAGGAAGGCGAGCAGGAGGCCGAGAATTCCGAGATAGATGGGGTGACCGATCAAGAAGCCGATCGCGAGAAGGACACCGAAGGTGACGATTCCCACAGCCGCGAGTACAAGACCGATCCTGGGGTCGGCCTTGCTGGTCATCTTGTAGGTCAGAGCGATCTGCTTGAGTCGCCCTGGATTCGCAGCGTCCGCTGCCGTGTCCTTCCTCGCCATGCTTCGAAGTCTACGTGGCCGGGGAGGCCGCATGAACAGCAGTACGGTCCGGCCGGTGTCAGCCGCGGGCGGAGACGGCTTCCAGGACCCGCTGGGCCTCGACGCGGTCCTTGGCGCGGCGGCGGTCCTCCAGGACGGAGGTCCAGGCGTTGCGGCGGGCGTGGCGCTGGCCGCCGCTCATGAGCAGCGACTCCACGGCGCGCAGGGCGTCGGTGAACGTGGGGATGGCGGTGGCGCGAACGGGCGCGGCCTGCATCGTTGAGGTCCCCCCTCAGAGACGGGTCAGAGTGGTCGGCGCGACGACCAGGGGTGCACGAGCGGTGATTTCAGGGTCACTGATTGGTGTTACCAGCGCATGACCGGACGGTCAAACACCCATGAAACCTTGACGCCCGAGCCGAAAACGCTGACGCGGCCCTGGCGGCCGCCCTCATCTGCGAGGACGGCCCGGGCCGCGCCGTACCGGCCATTACTGGCCGGTAAGAGTTTGTGCGTGAATTCACACGGGCGGAGGCCCGCGTTCTCACCGGACGGTCAGACCGCCTGAGAGGCGACGTACGCGCCCCGCTTCTCGATGGCCATCTGGTACAGGCGCCCGGCGCGGTACGAGGAGCGGACCAGCGGGCCCGACATGACGCCGGAGAAGCCGATCTGCTCGGCCTCGTCCTTCAGCTCCACGAACTCGGCCGGCTTGACCCAGCGCTCCACGGGGTGGTGCCGCACCGACGGACGCAGGTACTGCGTGATGGTGATCAGCTCGCAGCCGGCGTCATGCAGCTGGCGCAGCGCCTCGGAGATCTCCTCGCGGGTCTCGCCCATGCCGAGGATCAGGTTCGACTTGGTGACCAGGCCGAACTCGCGGGCCTCGGTGATGACCTTCAGCGAACGCTCGTAGCGGAAGCCCGGGCGGATGCGCTTGAAGATGCGCGGCACCGTCTCCACGTTGTGCGCGAAGACCTCGGGGCGGGAGGAGAAGACCTCGGCCAGCTGCTCGGGCTCCGCGTTGAAGTCGGGGGCGAGCAGCTCGACCTTCGTGCGGCCCTCGGCGCGCTCGGCGGTCTGCGCGTGGATCTGGCGGACCGTCTCCGCGTACAGCCAGGCGCCGCCGTCCTCCAGGTCGTCGCGGGCGACGCCGGTGATCGTGGCGTAGTTCAGGTCCATCGTGACGACGGACTCGCCGACGCGGCGCGGCTCGTCGCGGTCGAGGGCCTCGGGCTTGCCGGTGTCGATCTGGCAGAAGTCGCACCGGCGCGTGCACTGGTCACCGCCGATGAGGAACGTGGCCTCGCGGTCCTCCCAGCACTCGTAGATGTTGGGACAGCCCGCCTCCTGGCAGACCGTGTGCAGGCCCTCGGACTTCACGAGGTTCTGCATCTTCGTGTACTCGGGGCCCATTTTCGCCCGGGTCTTGATCCACTCGGGCTTGCGCTCGATGGGGGTCTGGGCGTTGCGGACCTCCAGGCGCAGCATCTTGCGTCCGTCGGGTGCGACTGCGGACACGACCGGCTCCCTAAAGCTTCGATTCCTCGGCGTACATCAGGGTACGCCCGTGATGTACATGGCCCTCACGGGTGGCCAACCTCTGGCCAACGGGGCCCATTCCCCACCGGGACGGTCAGGCGGTGGCCTTCTCGACGACGCGCGGCCTGAGATCCGCTCCGCCCAGGACGTGCTGGAGGTGCTTCTCCACGACCGGGAGCACCTCGTCCATGGTGACCTCGCGGCCCAGTTCGTACGAGAGCGAGGTGACGCCCGCATCCCGGATGCCGCACGGGATGATCTTGTCGAAGTTCGACGTGTCCGGATTCACGTTCAGCGCGAAGCCGTGCATCGTGACGCCCTTGGCGACCCGGATGCCCATCGCGCAGATCTTGCGGTCCTCGTGGCGCTGACCGGCGTTGGACGGCGCGTACTCGGGGCCGACCAGGCGGTGGTCGAACTCCTCGTCCTCGCTGCTCAGGCGCGGATCGAAGTCCAGTGACAGCCCGCCGAGCCCGCTGCGGGCCGTACGCTCCTCGACGGGGTCGCCGAGGACCCAGACGCCCGCCCGGCCCTCCACGCGCGCGGCCTCGACGCCGAACTCGGCGCAGACCGCGATCACCGCGTCCTCCAGGCGGCGCAGATGCGCGACCACGTCCACCGGACGCGGCAGCTTCTGGATCGGGTAACCGACGAGCTGGCCGGGACCGTGCCAGGTGATCTTGCCGCCGCGGTCCACGTCGATGACGGGGGTGCCGTCCAGCGGGCGCTCCTCGGGCGCGGTGCGCCGGCCCGCGGTGTAGACCGGCGGGTGCTCCAGGAGCAGACAGGTGTCGGGGACCTCGTCGGCGAAACGGGCGGCGTGCACCCGGCGCTGCTCGTCCCAGGCGACCTGGTAATCCACCATGTCCGCACCGAACCCCAGCCGGACGAACCGGAACTCACTCACGGCAAGCGCCTCCTCAAGAACCAGAACCTTCACCGTGCACATGTCGCGCCCCCGGCAAGCGTACGGCGCCCCCCGGGTGCCTCAATGGGTCGGGTAGAGGCGGTACGAGGCGTCCAGGTCGCGCACCTCGACCGAGTACGTCACCCCGGGGACCGTGGACAGGTGCTTGTCGAGCAGGGCCAGTACGTCGTCGGAGAGCGCGTTCTTGACCGCCTGTGGACGGCCGGGCAGCAGGCCGACCGACACATGCACGAAGGGCGCCGCCTCCCCGTCCACGTACGAGGCCGAGGGCCGTGCGAACGTCTTGCCGACCCCGACCGACCGGACGCGGTCGACGACGAGCGGGTGCAACTCCGCCACCAGGGCGGATACGTCGAGGCCGCCGTCCGCGCCGACGAGACGGTCGGAGTAGTCGATGTCGATATGAGGCACGGGGAACCTTGAACCTTCCGGTGTAGCGCACACGCATCGTATGACTGTTTCCGGCCGGGCCGCTCACGGCCCCCGGCCGCCCCCGACGTTCCGCGCGCTGTCCACCTTCCTCACCGTTCGTCACACGATCGGATGAAGGGTGGGAGAAGCCCCCGTCGAGGCCGGATATCGCCGTTACAGTCGCGCCGTTCCATGAGGGCTGCACCCCGGCCCGGAAGGCAGGAGACCGCACAGCTGATGACGGAACGACCTCCGCAGCGCACCCCGAACCGCCAGCTCGCCGCGCTCATCGCGGAGGCGGGATTCTCCAATGCGGGGCTCGCGCGCCGCGTGGACCAGCTAGGGCTGGAACACGGTCTCGATCTCCGCTACGACAAGACCTCGGTGACCAGATGGCTGCGCGGGCAGCAGCCGCGGGGAACGACACCCGCACTGATCGCCGAGGTGTTCACCCGGCGGCTCGGCCGCCGCCTCTCCGCCCAGGACCTCGGGCTCGACGCGTGCGCGCCCGTGTACGCGGGCCTGGAGTTCGCCGGCTCGCCCGAGGAGGCCGTCGACATCGTCAGCGGCCTGTGGCGCAAGGACTCCGGCAGCCATGTCGAACTCCGCAAGATCGCGTTCACCCCGGCCGGGCTCGTGGTGCCCAGCCGGGACTGGCTGATCGGCCGCGCCGACGACCGGGTGGGCCGGGGCGAACTGCCGCCCCGGGTGCCGCCCCAGGGCAGGCCCGGCGTGCCGCGCCAGCGCACCCAGACCGAGCGCGGGCCCGGCCAGAAGGTGACCGGCGGCGACATCGCGGCGCTGCGCTCGGTCGGCGAGCTGTTCCGCGCCCTCGACCACGCCTACGGCGGCGGGCACGCCCGGCAGGCCCTGGTCCGGTACCTGGAGCACGAGGCCGAGCCGATGCTGCGCGGGACCTACGGCGAGCAGACCGGGCGGCGCCTGTTCGACGCCGTCGCCGATCTGACCCGGCTCGCCGGCTGGACCTCGTACGACATCGCGGCCCACGGCCTCGCCCAGCGCTACTTCGTGCAGGCGCTGCGGCTCGCCCAGGCCGCCGCCGACCGGATGTACGGCTCGTACGTCCTGGTCACCATGAGCCGCCAGGCCGTGTACCTCGGTCACGGGCGGGAGGCCGTGCAGCTCGCGCGGGTCGCCCAGCAGGGGGTGGGCACCTCGGCGCCCCCGGCGGTCCAGGCCATGCTGCACTGCGTGGAGGCACGCGGGCACGGCGTCCTCGGCGAGGTGCGGGCCTGTACCTCCTCGCTCGTGCGGGCCGAGCGGGCGCTCGACGCGGTGCGGCCCGGGGACGAGGTCCCGCACTGGGCGCGCTTCTTCGACGAGGCGCAGCTGGCGGACGAGTTCGGGCACTGCTACCGGGACCTCCAGCAGTACCGGGCCGCCGCTCAGCACGCCGAGCGGTCGCTGCAGCTGCGCTCGCCGGGATACGCGCGCAGCCGGCTGTTCTGCCGGGTGGTGCTCGCCTCGGCCCGCCTCGGACTCGGCGAGCTGGACTCGGCGTGCGCGCTGGGCGCGGAGGCGGCCGCCGCGGCCGCCGACATGCGCTCGGTGCGGGCCCACGAGTACGTGCGCGAGTTCGAGCGGCGGCTCGAGCCGTACCGGGACGCGGGGCCCGTCCGCGGCTACCGGGACAAGGTCGCCGCGCTGGGCTGACCGCCCTCGCGCGCGCGGGGAGTTGGGGGCGCCCGCCTCCGGAATGTGCCACGGAGACGGGCGCGATCTTGGGCGTCCCGGAGGATCGAACCAGACCGGGACGGTGCCGCTCAAGCGGCTTTGCCCACCGGGGCCTCCTCCTCGGGCGCCGGGGCCGGTGCCGCGCCCAGGTCCGCCAGGACCGCGCGCGCGGCCCGCCGTCCCGAGTGCAGCGCGCCCTGCACGGTGCTGGTGTCCCGGTGGTCCCCGCACACGTACAGGCCGTCGAGCAGGCGCACCGGGCGGCGCGGGTCGTGCGGGGCCGGCATCGCGGGCACGGCGTGCGCGTCGTGGTGCACGGCGAGGGTCTCCCAGCGCCGGGTCGACGTGCCGTAGAGCAGCGCGAGCTGGGTGCGCAGCTCGCCGTCGCCCGGTGGCGGGCCGAGCACCGTCGAGGAGATCAGCGCGCGTCCGACCGGGGCCCGGCTCGGGTCCACCTGGCTGATCACGGCGGTGTGCGCGACCGGCCCCAGCCGGTCCGCGTCGAGCAGCAGCGCCGGTTCGGCGAGCGGCGGCTCGGGCGCCGCGTGGTGCACCACGGTGACCTGGTGGAAGCGGGGCACGCGCAGCCCCGGCAGCAGCTCCGCGGCGGCGGCCGCGTCGGTCGCCAGCACCACGCCGCGGCACGGGAATTCACCGTGCTCGGCGGTGGTGATCCGGTTCGCGGCGACGGCGGTGACCCGGACGCCGGTGCGTACGGTGCCCGGCGGGAGTCCGGCCGCGAGCAGCTCGGGCAGGGCGTCCGCGCCGCCCTCGGGCACCGCGAGGCGGCCGTTCGCGTACGCGTGCAGGGCCAGCTCGGCGGACCGGCTCGACGTCGTCAGGTCCGGGGCGCACAGCAGGGCCGAGAGCAGCGGCCGCAGGAAGCCGTGCAGCGTTCTGGAGGACAGGCCGCGTTCCGCCAGGGCGCGGCCGACGGGCCGTTCGGGCCGGGCCAGCAGGCGTGCGGGCTCCGTCGCGGCGATCCGGGCCAGCGCGGCGCCGAGCCGCGCGTGGTCGAGCGGGCCGCCCAGCGGGGGTCTGGCGCCCCGGACCGGACGGGGGGCGCTCGCCAGGGCGCGCGCCGCGCTCAGCGCGCCCCTCGCGCGCCGGGAGCCGGTCGGTTCTCCGGCGCGGTGGTTGCGTCCCTCGCTGTGCACCAGCACGCCGGGGGAGAAGGGCCGCAGCACGAGGTCGTCCAGGCCGGGCGTGTGGCGCAGTTCGGGATACGAGGTGGAGAGCAGGCGTCCGATCCGGTCGAGCCGGAATCCGTCGACCTTCTCCGTGGACATGCGGCCGCCGACGCCCGATGCGGCCTCCAGCACCAGGGTCCTCACACCTGCCCTGGTCAGGTGCTGGGCCACCGAGAGTCCGGCGATCCCGGCTCCCACGACGACAACGGTTCCCTGTGCTGCGTGTGCGGGCTCAAGCACGTGCGCCTCCCCGAGGTTGCGCGGCTGTTTGCTGGAGGCACATGCCCCCGACTCGGCCCCGGAACGCCTGAGTTCGGGTCGAGGGTAGGTGTGGTTCCGGTCAAGGCGGGGCCGCGCACGGGGGCGGCACAGGCGCACGCGGTCCCGGTGCAGTGCGCCCCGTCGGGTGTGCGGGGGAGTGCGCGGGCCGCCACGACGGACGCGCGGACGCGTCCGATGGCTCAAGGGGCGGGCGAGTCCGCGGTCTTCCGGTCGCCCAGCGCGCGGTTCCCCGCGTTCCTCAGGGCGCGGACCACCAGGTCGGCGGGGGAGCCGGGGCCCGAGGTCCCGGCGTCCGACGGGGCCCAGACCTCCAGCGACACCCGGATCGCGTCCGTCGCGGCGGCCGCGATCAGCCGGAGTTCGAGCTCGTCGGTGCCGGGGCCCACGAGCCGGGCGACGACCGGCAGCAACTGCTCCTCGGACTCCTGGTTCACCCGGTACCAGACGGCGCGCAGGGCCGGATCGTCCTGTGCGGCCCGCAGCAGCCCCCGGGTCCAGCGCAGCTCCGCCGCCGCGGCCTCGCCGGGCCGGGACAGCGAGGCCACCGCCGCGGCCTCCAGGGCCCGGGGAAGCGGTGTCCCGGGCTCCGTCGCGGCCAGCAGCTCGCGCCACTGGGCGCCGCCGGTGGACAGCAGCGGCCCCACCGCGTCCTGCTTGTTGCGGAAGTACCGGTAGAAGGTGCGCAGCGCGACCCCGGCGCGGGCCGCGATCTCCTCCGCCGTCGTGCCGTCGGGGCCCTGCTCGGTGAAGAGTTCGGCCGCGGCGTGGGCGATGTCGAGCTGGGTCGCGGCCTTGCGGCGCTCGGTCAGCGAGAGGGGCGGGTTCACGGGTCGGCTCACCCGAGGAAGCGTAACCGGCGCGAGTCATCACGGCACAGAAGGCCATGGTGGCAAAACGTGCCACTCAGGCGTACGGTGAACGCGCATCTCGGAACAAGCCCCTCAGGGAGTCGACATGAACCGTTACGAAGGCCGCCGCGCACTCATCACCGGCGGTGGCTCGGGCATCGGCCAGGCCACCGTGCTGCGCATGCTGGCGGAGGGCGGCTCGGTCGTCGCCGCCGACGTCAGCGAGGCCGGCCTCGCTGACACCGTCGCCAAGGCGGGGGCCGACGCCGGGCGGCTCACCACGGTCGTCGTGAACATCGCCGACGAGGCGTCCGTACGCGAGGGTGTCGCCGCCGCGCTCGCCGTGCTCGGCGGTCTGGACGTGCTGGTCAACGCGGCCGGCATCCTGCGGTCCTCGCACACCCACGAGACCTCGCTCGCCGACTTCAACACGGTGCTCGCGGTCAATCTGACCGGCACCTTCCTGATGATCCGTGAGGCCGTGCCGGCGCTGCTGGCGGGGAACTCCGCCGCCGTCGTGAACTTCAGCTCGACCTCGGCACTCTTCGCGCACCCGTACATGGCCGCCTACGCGGCCAGCAAGGGCGGCATCCAGTCCATGACGCACGCGCTCGCCGCCGAGTACAGCAAGCAGGGCATCCGGTTCACCGCCGTGCAGCCCGGCTCGATCTCCTCCGGCATGACGGACGGTTCCGGCGAGAGCAAGCAGAGCCAGGGGCCCGGGCTGCCCACCGACACCGACTGGAGCCTCTTCGCGAAGCTGTCGCCCGCGCTGGGGGACGGGGGGTTCGCCGGGCCCGATGCGGTGGCGGGGGTCGTCGCGATGCTGGCGTCCGACGACGGCCGGTTCATCACGGGTACCGAGGTCCGCATCGACGGCGGCACGCACTACTGACCCGGGGTCCCGTCGCCGGCTGCCGGCCGGTGGGGGCTGATCGCGCAGTTCCCCGCGCCCCTGGGTCGTACTTCGTCCGCGGCCCGGTGGCCGCTTCTCGCGCAGTTCCCCGCGCCCCTGAGATGCGCACTGCGTGCGCCATCTCATCAGAGGCGTCCGTCGTGCGCTGCCTCATGAAGAGAGGCGCGCGAAGCGCAGCCTCAGGGGGAGGCGGCGCGCAGCGCCTGCCTCAGGGGCGCGGGGAACGGCGCGAGAAGCGGCCGCCGGGGGTCGGTCGTTCGGCGACCTTTCAGGGGCGCGGGGAACTGCGCGATCAGCCCCCACCGGGCGTCAGCCGAGCGACGATCCAAGGGCGCCGGGAACTGCGTGATCAGCCGCAAACAGGAGTCGCGGTGGCTACGACGACACCAGCGCGCCGGTGTCCACCGGCGACGTCGCGGAAGCCGCGCGGGCCGCGTCCCGGGCCACCTCATCGGCCGTCAGCACATACCCGGTCCCGGCATCCGTGGTGGACCGGGCGAAGACGACCCCGTACACCTCACCGGAGGTGGTGAGCAGCGGCCCGCCCGAGTTCCCCGGCCGCACCGTGGAGCGGATCGAATAGATCTGGCGGGTGACGCTGCCCTGCCCGTAGATGTCCTGCCCGCTGGCGTCGATGGTGTCGGCGACCGTCGCCGCCTGCAGATCGAGCCCGCCGTTCTGCGGATACCCGGCGACCACCGCGGCAGCACCCCGCGCGGCGCCGCCGTCGAACTTCAGAACGGGCGCGTCGAGCCCGGGCACGTACAGCACCGCCACGTCCTTGTCCGGGTCGAAGAGCACCACGCGCGCCGAGTACGCCCGCCCGACCCCGCCCACCCGAACCGTCGGATCGTCGATGCCCGCGACCACGTGCGCGTTGGTCATCACGTGCTGCGACGCGTAGACGAAACCGCTGCCCTCGCGGCCCTGGGTGCCCGAGGCGCCCTCGACCTTCACGGTGGACCGGGTCGCGGAGCGGGTCGCGGCGGCCGTGACGCTGTCCCCGGAGGGCTCGGCGACCTCGGCGGACGGCTCGTGCGAGAACGGGTCGAAGACCTGCGGGAACCCGGCGGAGGTGAGCGCCCCGCTGGCCCGCGAGAACCAGGCCGGAGTCGTCGACGGCATCGCGTCCTGCACGGCGCCCAGCACCGAGGAGCCGCGGATCGCCTGGTTCAGGGCCGTCGAGGACGACGCCGCCAGGACGCTGCCCGCCACCCACGCCACGACCAGGACGGCGACGGTGCCGGCCGCGGCCCCGCCGATCCCGTCCGCCACCCGCAGCGGACCCGGCGCCCGGTCCATGCCGAAGCGCACGCGCGCGGCGAGCAGCCCCGCCAGCGCATGGCCCGCCAGCGCGGGCAGCAGCACCGTGAGCACGGCGACGAGCGTGGCCGCCGAGGTGCCGGGCGAGACGGTGTCCATCACGAATGGCAGCAGCCACACCCCGACGGCGGCGCCGCCGACGAATCCGGCCAGCGACACACAGCCCGCGAGCAGCCCGCGCCGGTAGCCGGAGGCCGCGTAGGCCACGGCCACCACGATCAGCGCCACGTCGAGCAGGTGCAGGTGCAGGTCCATATCGGTAATAAACGACAGCGGGCCCGCCGGTGGTTCCGCCAACTGGCAGACATGTGGCCGACCGCACAGCTCGCCGGGCCGGACAGTGGAGACGTGCGTGTGCTGCGAAGGGTGCTGTGCTGTCTGCCCGGGGCCCTGGCCCTCGGGCTGCTCGTGCTGTGCGCCGTCGGCGCCGACCGGACCGGGCCCGCGCCGACCCACGCGACGGCGGGCGCGGTGATGCCGGCGGCCGCGCTGCCGGTACGGGCCCGAGCCGCCTCCGGCGGGGCCCACGCGTCCGCGGAACCGCGGATCGTGCCGCGCGACCGCTGGCTCGCCCAGGCCGACACCTACCGGCGCGACCCCGTCCGGTACGGCGACCGCGTCGAGGCGGTCTTCATCCACCACACCGACTCGCCCAACGGCTACGACTGCGCCGACACCCCGCGCATCATCCGCTACCTGTACGCGGGCCAGGCGGGCGGCAGGGCCTGGGACGACATCGGCTACAACTTCCTCGTCGACCGCTGCGGCACCGTCTACGAGGGCCGGGCGGGCGGCACCGACCGGCCCGTCGTCGGCGCCCACACCCAGGGCTTCAACCAGAACACGGCCGGGATCGCCGCCATCGGCACCTTCACCGAGGGCACCCCGGTGCCGCGCGCCATGACCGACGCGATCGCCGCCGTCGCCGCGTGGAAGCTGGGCCTGTCCGGCATCGACCCGCGCTCCACCGCGCACCTGGTCTCCAGCAACGGCCACAGCCGCTTCCCCGCGGGCAGCACCGCCGACTTCCTGGCGGTCTCCGGGCACCGGCACGGCTACGAGACGTTCTGCCCGGGCCTGGCCCTGATGGCGGAGCTGCCCGCGATCCGCGACCACGCGGCCCGCCTTCAGGGACGTACCTGACGCCCGCCTTCAGGGACGCAGCTGACGAGAGACCGCGGCTCAGGCCGGCTTCAGGGTGCCGCCGCCCTTCAGCCGGTAGGACCTGCCGTCCAGCTGCGGGCTGGACGCCGGGTCGTACGTCACCGCGTACCCGTTCCCGTCGATCATCCGGGCGATCTTCTTCGCGACGCCGCCGGACCCGCTCCCGTCGCCGAACGAGAGACCCGACAGCGACGACGCCCCGGCCACCGACCAGCGCGCACCGCCGGACAGCGTCAGCGACGCCCGCTTCACCCGGCCGTCCAGCTTCGTCGACCCGGTCAGCTCCAGGTCCGCGGTGGACCCGGCCGAGACCAGGACATCGCCCGTCAGCTTCTCGTCGTCCGCCCGGAAGGTCGCGTCGGCCAGCTCCTTGACCCGCAGCAGCGCCCCGCTCTTGGTCTTCACCTCGGCGCCGCCCTTCAGCTCCACGTCCGCCGTGCTCCCCCGGACGCTGAACAGGTCGCCGTCCGTGGCCAGCAGCGCCCCGTCGTCCATCGCGTACGAGGTCCTGCCGTCGCCGCGCAGCACGACACCGCCCGCCGCCGCGTTCGCCCGGACGTTCTTCAGGGACAGCGACCCGCCGGCCTCCAGCGTGAACGCCTCCGAGTTCGCCAGGTCGAACAGCGTGCCGGAGAGCGAGACGTCCCCGGACGTGTGCACGCCGGGCGAACCGCAGCCCGCCGAGGTCATCGTGCCGCCCGACACCGTCACCTCGCCCCCGCCGGGCCCGGTGGCGACCGGGGCGGACTGCGCGCCCATGGTGACGATCTGTACGTACGTCAGGTCGAGCACGCCCCCGTACGAGGCCAGCACGCCGTGCGAGGACGCGCCCTGCGTGTTGACGCCGCCCCCGCTCATCGTGGCCCGCGCGTCCTTCCCCGTCGCCGCGACGCCCGACGACCCCTTGCCCGTCGTGTAGTAGAGGCCGCCCGACAGATCGAGCAGACCGCCGTCGCGGGCCAGCACCGCCGCGTTGACGCCGTGGCCCCCGGCCGCGGCGAGCGACGAGGCGCCGCCGTTCTTGGTCACCTTCGAGTCGTACGTCGACAGCTGCCCCGAACCCGACACCAGGATCGCCGACCGGTCGGCCCGCGCGGCCGTGAACGTCTGCTTGCGCGGCGCCTTCACCGCGCCCTTGTCCAGCGTGTACGCGCCCGATGCCGCGGGCTGCCCGGCCGCGTCGGCCGCCTCCGTCTCCGGCACGATCGGCTTCGTCGCGCAGCGCGCGCCGCTGGCCGTCGCGGCGGGCGAGGCCACCGGCGGCGCGGCCGTGTCGCCGTCGTCCGAGCAGGCGGTCAGCGCGGTCACGGCGAGCGGCAGCAGCAGGACGGAGGCGGTCGCCGTGGAGCGGCGGTGTCCCGGGCGCCGCGGGGGTCGCAGGTGAGTCATGGGCACTACGTTCACATCTCGCGTTCCCCGGGGCACCACCGGCACCCCGGAATCGGCTCGGGCGGGGGCCGGACAGGCGTCCTAAAGGGGGTGGCCCATGAGGATGTCGTCCACGTACGCGCCGTCCAGCAGGAACTCCTCGGGCAGGATCCCCTCGACGACGAAGCCCTCCGACGCGTACAGCGCCCGGGCCGGGGCGTTGTGGCCGAGGACCCGCAGCGTGATCCGGCGCGCGCCCTGCCGCCGGGCCTGGCCGACCGCCGCCCGCACCAGCGTCCTGCCCACGCCACGGCCGCGTGCCGCGTCGGCGACGGCGAGGCCCTGGATCTGCCGGACGTGCGCGTTCGCCGGGAGGCCCGTGGGGTAGCCGAGGCGTATGTAGCCCACCAGGGTGCCGTTCAGCTCCGCGACGATGTGGTCCCGCGGGCCGAACCGGTCGGAGAAGAACGGCGGATAGGGCTGCCGCGCCGGAGGCGTCACCGCGTGCAGGGGAGACCACGTCGCGCGGTCGAGACGGCCGAGCGCGTCGTCGTCGTCCTGGGCGGCGAAACGTATCCGAGGCTGTGGCTGCGACATGCGGGCCACTGTATGACCGGCAGGATGGAACCATGACACGTATCGCGGTGGCAGGCGCTTCAGGACTCATCGGCTCGGCCCTCGTCCGTTCCCTGGCCGCTGACGGGCACGAGGTGCTGCGGCTGGTGCGGCGGGCGCCCCGGGCGGCCGACGAGGTCCGCTGGGACCCCAAGGGCCGTGAGGTCGACGCGGCCCGGCTCGTCGGGTGCGAGGCGATCGTCAACCTCGCGGGGGCCGGGGTCGGCGACCACCGGTGGACCGCGGCGTACAAGCAGGAGATCCGCGACAGCCGCGTCCTGGGCACGACCGTGCTCGCCGAGGCTGCGGCCGCGCTGCCCGAACCGCCCCGCGTCCTCCTCAACGGCAGCGCCGTCGGCTACTACGGCGACACCGGGGCGCGGGCCGTCGACGAGAGCGCGGCCGCCGGGGACGGATTCCTGCCCGGGGTGTGCGTGGAGTGGGAGGCCGCCACCGCGCCCGCCCATCAGGCCGGGATCCGTACCGTGCTGGCCAGGACCGGGCTCGTCGTCTCCCGGGACGGCGGGGCCTGGGGCAAGCTCTTCCCGCTGTTCAAGGCCGGGCTCGGGGGGCGGCTCGGGGACGGGCGGCAGTACTGGTCGTACATCGCGCTGCACGATCATGTCGCGGCGCTGCGGCATCTTTTGGATACGGAGTCGCTCGCCGGGCCGGTGAACCTGACGGCGCCGCATCCGGCCACCAACCGGGAGGTGACCGCCGCCATGGGGCGGGTGCTGCGGCGGCCCGCGCTCTTCCCTGTCCCGGCGCCGGTGCTCCGCACGGTGCTGGGCGAAATGGCGGGCGACGTCCTCGGGTCGACCCGGGCCGTCCCGACCCGCCTCCTGGAATCCGGCTTCGACTTCGCGTTCCCCGGGCTCGAGGACGCCATCCGGGCTGCGTAAGGGGGTTGTTCGGCGGGTGCGGCCCGGTGGGGCTTCTCGCGCAGTTCCCCGCGCCCCTGAAACGAGCTCCGCTCGCCCAGGGGAGGCTGCGCGAAGCGCAGCCTTAAGGGGCGCGGGGAACTGCGCGACCAGCCACCACCCGCCCGCAGACGGACGGCTGCCGTGGCTATCCGAAACGTTCCGTCAGGCGGGGATACAGGCGGGCCAGGGTCGGGGGGTCCTCGAAGTCGATCGGGGTGCCCTCCGGTTCGGGCGGGGCCGGAGGGATGCCGAGGTCGGCGGCGACGGTGCCGGTCAGCTCCTCGTAGGCCTCGTCGGCCGCGTACCCGAGCTCTTCCCCGTCCCCGTCCACCTCGTCGTCGAACGCGCCCAGCAGCTCGGCCAGCGAGTCGGGATCGTGCAGCGCCCCCTCGAAGACCTCCCGGCCCTGCCCGATCAGCCAGCACCGGAAGAAGTCGAAGGCGTCGTCGCCGGCACCGCCGAGCAGCACCCAGGCCGCGCCCCACAGATCCCACCGGTACGCCCGGTTGTAGCGGGACTCGAAGTGGCGGGCGAAATCGAGCACCGCGTCGGGATCGGACTGCAGCAGTCTGTCGACGAGCAGCTCGGCATGGTCCTCGGGGTCGCCCTCGGCGGCCTCGCGGGTGCTGTCCACGATCTCCCAGAACTCGGTCTCGTCCATCACGGGACAAGCATCGGCCCTGGACCCTGGGGGCGCACGCGGAGCGGACGAGGGAACGCCACTTCGTTACGCACGCACATGCCCAGGGCACCCGCCGCTCATCCGTACCACCCGCTCATCCGCCGCGCCGCCCCCGCGAAGCGCTCCCGCAACGCGCCCGGAGCCACCACCTCCGCCTCCGGCCCGAGCCCCATGAGCTGGGTGTACGCCACGTCCTCCGACTCCACGGGCAGCGTCACGGTCACCCGCCCGTCGGCCTCCGTCACGGCCGTGGACAGCGCCTCCTGCGCGGACACCCGCCCGGCGACGTACGGCAGCTGCCGTACGCCCGCAGCCGTCAGCCGCACCACGACCTCGGCCCGCAGGATCGCCCGGGCGAACGCGTCGGCCCGCTCCGCCCAGAACACGGGCAGCTCGAACCCCGCGTCGCGCGCGAAGCGCCGGGCGTCGACCGGCACCGCCACCGACAGGAACCGGTCGATGCGGTACACCCGGAAGCCGGACGCGCCGTCGCGCACCCGCGCCGCCAGGTACCAGACCCCGGCCTTCAGCACGAGCCCGTACGGTTCGAGCTCCCGCTCCACGACGGCGTCCCGCCTGCCGTACGAGACCCGCAGCACCAGGTCGTCCCAGACCGCCTCGGCGACCGACGGCAGCAGCTCCGGCGTCAGCGGCTCGTGGAACCAGCCGGGGGCGTCCAGATGGAAGCGCTGCGACGCGGTCCGCGACGCGTCCCGCAGGGACGGCAGCAGCGCCGCCGACACCTTCAGCCGGGCCGCGGACGCCGCGTCGTCCAGGCCCATCTCGCGCAGCGCGCCCGGCACCCCGGACAGGAACAGCGCCTCCGCCTCGCTGCGCGCGAGCCCGGTCAGCCGGGTGCGGTAGCCGCCGATCAGCCGGTAGCCGCCGGTCCGGCCGCGGTCCGCGTAGACGGGCACCCCCGCCTCGCTCAGCGCCTGCGCGTCCCGCGTGACCGTGCGCTCGGAGACCTCCAGCTCGTGCGCCAGCTCCGCCGCGGTCATCGACGGCCGGGACTGGAGCAGGAGCACCATCTTGATCAGGCGGGCAGCTCGCATGCCGCCATCATGCCGTCCGGGTACGACAGTGCCCCCGCCGTCACCGGCGGGGGCACTGTCGTACGCGATCTACAGGCCGTAGCGCTCGCGCGCCTCCTTCACGGCCGTCGCCTTGACCTCGCCGCGGCGGGCCAGCTGGGCCAGGGCCGCGACCACGATCGACTCGGCGTCGACGCCGAAGTGGCGGCGCGCGTCCTCACGGGTGTCGGAGAGGCCGAAGCCGTCCGCGCCGAGCGAGGTGTAGTCCTGCTCGACCCACTGCGCGATCTGGTCGGGGACCTGGCGCATGTAGTCGGAGACGGCCAGGACCGGGCCCTGCGCGCCGGAGAGCGCCTGACGGACGTACGGGATCCGCTCCTCGCCCTTCAGCAGCGACTCGTCGGCCTCCAGGGCGTCGCGGCGCAGCTCGGTCCACGAGGTGGCCGACCAGACGTCGGCGGCGACGCCCCACTCCTCGGCGAGCAGCTGCTGCGCCTTGAGGGTCCAGTGGATGGCCGTACCGGAACCGATGAGGTTGATGCGCGGGGCGTTCGCGGCCGCCACGTTCAACCCTGCGGTCTCCGCCGTGTTGAAGCGGTAGAGGCCCTTGATGATGGCCTCGTCCAGACCGGCCACGGACGGCTTGGCCGGCTGCGGCATCGGCTCGTTGTAGACGGTCAGGTAGTAGAAGACGTCCTGGTCCTCGCCCGGCTTGGCCTCGCCGTACATGCGGCGCAGGCCTTCCTTCATGATCGTGGCGATCTCGTAGGCGAAGGCCGGGTCGTACGACAGGGCGGCCGGGTTGGTCGCCGCGATCATCGGCGAGTGGCCGTCGGCGTGCTGCAGACCCTCACCGGTCAGCGTCGTGCGGCCGGCGGTGGCGCCGACGACGAAGCCGCGGCCCATCTGGTCGGCGAGCTGCCAGAACTGGTCGCCGGTGCGCTGCCAGCCGAACATCGAGTAGAAGATGTACAGCGGGATCATCTGCTCGCCGTGCGTCGAGTACGACGTGGCGGCGGCGATGAAGTCGGCGAGCGAACCGGCCTCGTTGATCCCCTCGTTGAGGATCTGGCCGGACGTCGACTCCTTGTAGTACATGAGCTGGTCACGGTCGACCGGGTCGTACGTCTGGCCCTTGGGCGAGTACAGGCCCAGCGACGGGAACAGCGACTCCATGCCGAAGGTGCGCGCCTCGTCGGGGATGATCGGCACCCAGCGCTTGCCGGACGTCTTGTCCCGTACGAGGTCCTTCAGGAGCCGTACGAGCGCCATCGTCGAGGCGACGGACTGGTTGCCGGAACCCTTGTCGAACGAGGCGAACGCCTTGTCGGCGGGCGCGGGCAGCGGCGCGAGCGGCTGCGTACGGCGGGCCGGGGCCGGACCGCCCAGGGCGGCACGGCGCTCGGCGAGGTAGCGCAGCTCGGGGGAGTCCTCGGCGGGACGCGCGTACGGAACGACACCGTCCTCGAAGCGGCTGTCCGGGATCGGCAGGTCAAGGAGGTCACGCATGCCCTTGAACTCGTCGATCGTCAGCTTCTTCATCTGGTGGTTGGCGTTCTTGGACTCGAAGCCCTTGCCGAGCGTGAAGCCCTTGACGGTCTGCGTCAGGATGACCGTCGGGGCGCCCTTGTGCTCGACGGCCGCCTTGTACGCCGCGTACACCTTGCGGGGCTCGTGACCGCCGCGCGAGACGTGGAAGCACTCGGAGATCTTGTCGTCGGACAGGACCTTCGCGAGCTCGGTCAGCGCCGGGGACGTCCCGAAGAAGTTCTCGCGGATGTAGGCGACGTCGCGCGTCTGGTACGTCTGGAACTGGGCGTCCGGGACCTCACGGAGCCGCTCCAGGAGCGCGCCGGTGGTGTCGAGCTGGAACAGCTCGTCCCACGCGTTGCCCCACATCGACTTGATGACGTTCCAGCCGGAGCCGCGGAACTGCGCCTCCAGCTCCTGCACGACGCGGAAGTTCGGGCGGACCGGACCGTCCAGGCGCTGCAGGTTGCAGTTGATGACGAAGGTCAGGTTGTCGAGACCCTCGCGGGCCGCGAGCGTGAGCGCCGAGGTCGACTCGGGCTCGTCCATCTCGCCGTCGCCGAGGAAGGCCCAGACGTGGGAGTTGGAGGTGTCCTTGATGTTCCGCGCGGTCAGGTAGCGGTTGAACCGCGCCTGGTAGATCGCGGAGAGCGGGCCGAGGCCCATCGACACGGTCGGGAACTCCCACAGCCACGGCAGACGGCGCGGGTGCGGGTACGACGGCAGGCCGTTGCCCCCGGCCTCGCGGCGGAAGTTGTCCAGCTGCGCCTCGGAGAGGCGGCCGTCGAGGAAGGCGCGGGCGTAGATGCCCGGGGAGGCGTGGCCCTGGATGTACAGCTGGTCGCCGGAGCCGTCGCCCTCCTTCCCGCGGAAGAAGTGGTTGAAGCCGGTCTCGTACAGCCAGGCCGCCGAGGCGAAGGTGGCGATGTGGCCGCCGACGCCGTACTTCGAGCCACGGGTCACCATCGCGGCCGCGTTCCAGCGGTTGTACGCGGTGATCCTGGCTTCCATCTCCTCGTCACCGGGGAAGTCCGGCTCGGCGGAGGTGGGGATCGAGTTGACGTACTCGGTCGACAGGAGCTTGGGCAGCGGCAGGCCGCCGGCCTCGCCGCGCTCCAGCGTGCGTCGCATCAGCTGCGCGGCACGGTGCGGCCCGGCCGCCTGGGTAACGGCGTCCAGGGAGGCCTGCCATTCGGCGGTCTCCTCGGGGTCGCGGTCCGGGAGCTGGTCGAGCTCGCTCGGCTGGATGCGCATGGGGTCGGTCATAGTCGCCGCACGCCTTCCTGAGTCGAAGGGGGTGGGGTTGGGGGTGCCCTTTGTCTTTGGCAGGACAGGGCGAGGTCCCGGTGGGGACCCGTCGGCGACTGTAACTCCCTGATCGATGATCGATCAAAGGGTTGAAGGGCAAAACCTCTTCAGATCGAGAAAGTCGGCACAGAGTGCCCTGATGAAGGGCACGCAGTGCCCCTTCAGGGGCGCGGGGAACTGCGCGATCAGCCACACACGGCGATCACTCTGCGACGCACCGCACACGGCAGACGAGACCCAGCTCACGCCCGCGGCGCACACCCCAGAACATGCGCCTTGACCAGCGCCGCGATGTCCGGATCCCGGCGCTGAAAAGCCGCCACGAGATCGGCGTGCTCCTCGGCGTACGACTGCTGAACGGTCCCCAGCCACCGAATGGAGAGCGCGGTGAACACCTCGATCCCCAGCCCCTCCCAGGTGTGCAGCAGCACCGAGTTCCCGGCCGCCCGCACCATCTCCCGGTGAAAGCCCACGGTGTGCCGCACCTGGGCGGTCCCGTCCGCCTCCTGGTCGGCGACGTGCAGCGCGGCGACGTGCGGCTCCAGCGCGGAGCAGTCCCCGGCCAGCCGCTCGGCGGCCAGCTCGGCCGCGATGGCCTCCAGGCCCGCACGCACCGGGTAGCTCTCCTCCAGATCCGCCGCGGAGAGGTTCCGTACGCGCACGCCCTTGTTCGGCGCCGACTCGATCAGCCGCAGCGACTCCAGCTCGCGCAGCGCCTCCCGTACGGGCGTCTGGCTGACCTCCAGCTCGGTGGCGATGCGCCGCTCCACGATCCGCTCGCCCGGCTTCCAGCGGCCGCTGACGATCCCCTCCACGATGTGCTCGCGGATCTGCTCGCGCAGCGAGTGGATGACGGGCGCGGTCATGGGGGGCTCCTCGGCTGTACGGACCCGGTGGCTCGGCAGGGACCCTTAGACAATACGGCCGGGCCCCTGGACAGAAAGGGCACCGTCGCTCTTGCCACGGGTGATGCCGGTTACAGAGACGTGCCCGACAGGGCGCGCCTCCATTCTGATGGGGCGTCACCGGACTCGGGCGCGGACACGACGAGGCCCCCGTCCGGAGCCGAACTCCGGACGGGGGCCTCGTCGCTGGTGAAGCGTTCTGCTGACGCTGTTACAGACCCAGCTCGGCGGTGAACTCGCCGGCCTCCAGGATCTGCTTGACCGTGGTCAGGTAGCGGGCGGCGTCCGCGCCGTCCACCAGACGGTGGTCGTAGGAGAGCGTCACGTACGTCATGTCACGGACGGCGATGGTGTCGCCGAGCTCCGGGTCGGAGATGACGACCGGGCGCTTGACCGTGGCACCGATGCCCAGGATGGCGACCTGGTTCGGCGGGACGATGACCGTGTCGAAGAGCGCACCGCGCGACCCCGTGTTGGAGATCGTGAAGGTGGCGCCCGACAGGTCGTCCGGGGCGATCTTGTTCGTGCGGACCTTGTTGGCCAGCTCCGCGGTCTTCTTGGCGATGCCCGCGATGTTCAGGTCACCGGCACCCTTGATGACCGGGGTCATCAGGCCCTTCTCCGAGTCGACGGCGATGCCGACGTTCTCGGAGTCGAAGTAGGTGATGGTGCCCTCGTCGTAGTTCAGGCGGGCGTTGATGACCGGGTGGGCCTTCAGCGCCTGGACGGCGGCCTTGACGAAGAACGGCATCGGGGAGAGCTTGACGCCCTCGCGGGCGGCGAAGCCGTCCTTGGCCTTGTTGCGGAGCTTCATCAGCTTGGTGATGTCGACCTCGATGACCGAGGACAGCTGAGCCTGCTCCTGCAGCGCCTTGTGCATGTTGTCCGCGATGGCCTTGCGGATGCGCGGCAGCTTGACCGTCTGGCCGCGCAGGGGCGAGGCCTCCAGCGTCGGGGCCTTCGGCGCGGCGGCGGCGGCCGGAGCCTTCGCCTTGGCGGCCTCGGCGGCGGCGATGACGTCCTGCTTGCGGATGCGGCCACCGACGCCGGAGCCCTGGACGCCGGACAGGTCCACGCCCTGCTCGGAGGCCAGCTTGCGCACCAGCGGGGTCACGTAGGCGCCGTCGTCCGCCGGGGTGGCGGGCTTGGCAGCGGCGGCCGGAGCGGCGGGCTGAGCCGGCGCGGGGGCCGGAGCCGGGGCGGCGGGCTGCGCCGGAGCCGGGGCAGCGGCGGCCGGAGCGGCCGGAGCCGCGGGGGCCGGAGCCGGAGCGGCGGGCTGCGCCGGGGCCTCCTGCTTGGGGGCCTCCTGCGCCGGGGCCGGAGCAGCCGGGGCGGCGGCGGCCGGGGCGGCACCGGGAGCACCGACGACGGCCAGCTTGGCGCCGACCTCGGCGGTCTCGTCCTCACCGACGACGATCTCCAGGAGAACGCCGGCGACGGGGGAGGGGATCTCGGTGTCGACCTTGTCGGTGGAGACCTCGAGCAGGGGCTCGTCCTCCGCGACCTCCTCGCCGACCTCCTTCAGCCAGCGGGTCACGGTGCCCTCGGTGACGGACTCGCCCAGGGCGGGCAGCGTCACGTCGGTGCCCTCGGCGGAGCCACCCGACGGGGCGGGAGCCGCGGCGGGGGCCTCCTGCGCGGGGGCGGGCTGCTCCTGGGCCGGGGCGGGGGCCTCGGCGGGGGCGGCCTGCTGCTGCGGGGCCTCCTGGGGGGCCGGGGCGCCCGAGCCGTCGTCGATGACGGCCAGCTCGGCGCCGACCTCGACCGTCTCGTCCTCGGCGACCTTGATCGAGGCCAGGACACCGGCGGCGGGGGAGGGGATCTCGGTGTCGACCTTGTCGGTCGAGACCTCGAGCAGCGGCTCGTCGACCTCGACGCGCTCGCCCTCCGCCTTCAGCCAGCGGGTGACAGTGCCCTCGGTGACGCTCTCACCGAGCGCCGGAAGGGATACGGAAACCGCCATGGTTTCTGTTGCTCCTTAACGATGTGCAGTGCGCGGCAACGCAGTGCGGAAGTCTGGTGGTCGGTCGTCGCGCCCAGTTGCGACGGGGGCGGGGCTCAGTCGTGCGAGTGCAGCGGCTTGCCCGCGAGCGCCAGGTGGGCCTCGCCGAGCGCCTCGTTCTGCGTCGGGTGGGCGTGGATGAGCTGGGCGACCTCGGCCGGCAGCGCTTCCCAGTTGTAGATCAGCTGGGCTTCGCCGACCTGCTCGCCCATGCGGTCGCCGACCATGTGGACGCCGACCACGGCACCGTCCTTGACCTGGACGAGCTTGATCTCGCCCGCGGTCTTGAGGATCTTGGACTTGCCGTTGCCCGCCAGGTTGTACTTCAGAGCGACGACCTTGTCCGCGCCGTAGATCTCCTTGGCCTTGGCCTCGGTGATACCGACGGAGGCGACCTCCGGGTGGCAGTACGTCACCCGCGGCACACCGTCGTAGTCGATCGGGACGGTCTTGATACCGGCCAGACGCTCCGCCACCAGGATGCCCTCTGCGAAGCCGACGTGCGCGAGCTGGAGCGTCGGGACGAGGTCACCGACGGCCGAGATGGTCGGCACGTTGGTCTGCATGTACTCGTCGACCAGGACGTAGCCGCGGTCCATCGCGACGCCCTGCTCCTCGTAGCCGAGGCCCTGCGAGACCGGGCCGCGGCCGATGGCGACGAGGAGGACCTCGGCGTCGAAGGTCTTGCCGTCGGCGAGGGTCACGCGGACGCCGTCCTGCGTGTACTCCGCCTTCTCGAAGAAGGTGCCGAGGTTGAACTTGATGCCGCGCTTGCGGAACGCGCGCTCGAGCAGCTTGGAGCTGTTCTCGTCCTCGAGCGGGGCGAGGTGCTTGAGGCCCTCGACGATGGTGACGTCGGTGCCGAAGGACTTCCACGCCGAGGCGAACTCGACGCCGATCACGCCGCCGCCCAGGATGATCGCCGACTTCGGGACCCGGTCGAGGGTCAGCGCGTGGTCGGAGGAGATGACGCGGTTGCCGTCGATCTCCAGGCCCGGCAGCGACTTCGGCACGGAGCCGGTCGCGAGGAGGACGTGGCGGCCCTGGATCCGCTGGCCGTTGACGTCGACGGAGGTCGGGGAGGAGAGCTTGCCCTCACCCTCGATGTACGTCACCTTGCGGGAGGCGATCAGCCCCTGCAGGCCTTTGTAGAGGCCGGAGATGACCTCGTCCTTGTAGCGCTGCACGGCGGGCATGTCGATGCCCTCGAAGGTGGCCTTCACGCCGAACTGCTCGGACTCTCGGGCCTGGTCGGCGATCTCACCGGCGTGCAGCAGCGCCTTGGTGGGGATGCAGCCGACGTGCAGGCAGGTTCCGCCGACCTTGTTCTTCTCGATCAGGGCGACGTCCAGGCCCAGCTGCGCTCCGCGCAGGGCCGCGGCGTACCCGCCACTGCCACCGCCGAGGATCACTAGGTCGAAAACGGTGCTGGCGTCGTTCGCCACGTCACGTCCTCCATGCATGTGCGCCGTACGCCGGTCTCCAGTGACCGCGCGGCGGCTGGTGTTCGGCCGCTCGATGATTCGGCCCTCGGGTGGGGCCCTGTCCTGCCGCCCCCCATCCTCGCACTTGTCGAAGGCATGCGGGACGTCGGGCCGGGCGGTGAGACCCCTGTTACACCGCAAACGCGAGTGACAAGGACGTCATTCCTGCGGATTTCGTCGAAAGCGAACAGCCCCGGGGGTCGACCCCCGGGGCTGTCACCAGTGACTTCCGCCTCAGCCGAGGTCGCCCGCAGCGGTGCGCTCGGCGAGCCGGACGAGCGTGCGGACCGCGGAACCGGTGCCGCCCTTCGGCGTGTAACCGAACGGGCCGCCCTCGTTGAAGGCCGGGCCCGCGATGTCGAGGTGGGCCCACGTGATGCCCTCGCCGACGAACTCCTTCAGGAACAGACCGGCGACCAGGCCGCCGCCCATCCGCTCGCCCATGTTGGCGATGTCGGCGGTCGGCGAGTCCATGCCCTTGACCAGGTGGGCCGGGAGCGGCATCGGCCAGGCCGGCTCGCCGACCTCCTCGGCGACCTCGTGGATCGACGTACGGAACGCGTCGTCGTTGGCCATGATGCCGAAGGTGCGGTTGCCGAGCGCGAGGACCATCGCGCCGGTCAGCGTCGCCACGTCGACGATCGCGTCCGGGGTCTCCTCGGAGGCCTTGGCGATCGCGTCGGCCAGGACCAGACGGCCCTCGGCGTCGGTGTTCAGGACCTCGACGGTCTTGCCGGAGTACATGCGCAGCACGTCACCCGGGCGGGTGGCGGAGCCGGACGGCATGTTCTCGGCGAGCGCCAGCCAGCCGGTCACGTTGACGTCCAGCTTCAGGCGGGCCGCGGCGACGACGGCGGCGAACACGGCGGCGGCGCCGGCCATGTCGCACTTCATCGTCTCGTTGTGGCCGGCCGGCTTCAGCGAGATGCCGCCCGAGTCGTACGTGATGCCCTTGCCGACGAAGGCGAGGTGCTTCTTGCCGCGGCCGGCCGAGTAGGAGATCTTCACGAGGCGGGGGCCCGACGCGGAACCGGCGCCGACGCCGAGGATGCCGCCGTAGCCGCCCTTCTCCAGCGCCTTCACGTCGAGGACCTGGATCTTGAGGCCGTGCTCCTTGGCCGCGGCCGTGGCGACGGCGGCGAAGGACTCCGGGTTCAGGTCGTTCGGCGGGGTGTTGACCAGGTCGCGGGCGCGGTTGAGCTCCTCGGTGAGGGCCAGGGCGCGCTCGATCTCGGCCTTGTACGCCTTGTCGCGCGGCTTGCCGCCGAGGATCGCGATCTCGGCGAGCGGCGCCTTGGCGTTCTTCGGGTCCTTGCCGGACTCCTTGTAGGCGTCGAAGGAGTACGCGCCGAGCAGCGCGCCCTCCGCGATCGCACCGGCGTCCTCGGCGTCCTGGACGGGCAGCGCGAACGCGGCCTTCTTCGCACCGCTCAGCGTGCGAGAGGCGACACCGGCGGCGCGGCGCAGCGCCTCGGCCTCGTAGATCTCGTCCTTCTCGGGCTCGCTGCCGAGACCGACCGCCAGCACGACCGGTGCCTTGAACCCGGAGGGCGCGGGAACCTTGGTCGCCTCGCCCTCGGCGCCGGTGGCACCGAGGGTCTCCAGGACGGAGGCGAGGTTGCCGTCGTACGCCTTGTCGACGGCCTCGGCGCCGGGGGCGACGACCAGGCCGGCGGCACCCTTCGCGATACCGACGACGATCGCGTCGGCGCGCAGGCCGGCGGCCGCGGCGGTGCTGAGAGTCAGAGCAGTCACGGTGGTGAGGTCTCTCTTTCATCGGTGGGGCCGGCATCGTTGCCGCGCCCATGGGGTCTGTGGCCCTCGGTCGAGCCTACGCCGGGTTCCCTGGAACGTGCCGCCGAGGTCGGGGCACCCCCGGGTCGTCGTTCGTCCGCGGCTCGGTGGCCGCTTCTCGCGCTGTTCCCCGCGCCCCTGAGATGCGCACTGCGTGCGGCATCTCATCAAGAGAGGCGCGGCGGAGTCGCGGCCTCTCAGGGGAGGCGGCGCGAAGCGCCTGCCTCAGGGGCGCGGGGAACTGCGCGACCAGCCCCCACCGGCCCGCGGACGACCAAGGCGCCGCGCACCCTCAAACGGCCAGCACCACCAGCGCCGCCGTCCCCGCGACCTCGGCGACGGCGCCGAACACGTCCCCGGTCACCCCGCCGAACCGCGCGACACACCGCCGCAGCATCAACTCCCCGGCGCCACACCCCAGTACGACAGCGGCAGCGCCCTGCAAGGAGACGCCGGCGGCCACCGCGACGACCACGACCCCGGCGATCAGCGCGGCCCGCACGGACACGGTCTCGGCGACGGCGGCGCCGAGCCCCTCCGGGCGCGCGGCCGGCACCCCGGCCCGGGACGCGAAGGTCAGCGCGAGACGCGCCGTCACCGCGCACACGCCCGCCGCGATCGCCCCCCGCACCCACGAATCGGCGTACAGCTGCGCCAGCACGGCGATCTGCGCGAGCAGGACGAGGACCAGCGTCACGACGCCGAAGGGACCGATGTCCGACTGCTTCATGATCCGCAGCGCGTCCTCGGCCGGCTTGCCGCTGCCGAGCCCGTCCGCGACGTCGGCGAGCCCGTCCAGGTGCAGGCCCCGGGTGAGGACGGCGGGCACCGCGACGGCGGCGACCGCACAGAGCGGGGCGCCCGCGCCGAGGAAGGACAGCGCCACCCCGAGCGCGGCCGCGCACAGACCGACGACCAGGCCCGCCAGCGGAGCGGAGAGCATTCCGGCGCGGGCCGCGGCACGGTCCCAGCGGGTCACCCGGACGGGCAGCACGGTCAGGGTGCCGAAGGCGAAACGTATGCCGTCGGCGAGGGAGGCGCGGGGGTTCGTTGCGGACACCGGGGGAGATTACCCGGGGTGGACCACCGGGCGGGCGGCGCCCGCCCGCCGCCCGCAGGATGGGCCCATGGGCGACTGGTGGCACCGCAACATCACGGAACCGGGGAAGCTGCCGGTGCTCCTGGCGCTGGTCACGTTCATCGCCACGTTCCTGATCACCCGTACGATCACCCGGCTGATCCGGGCGGGCCGCGGCCCGTTCCGCAACATCTCACCGGGCGGACTGCACATCCACCACGTGGTGCCCGGCATCGTGCTCATGGTCGTCGGAGGGTTCGGCGCGGTGGGCAGCGGCCGGCACGGCTTGGGAGCCTGCCTCTTCGCCGTCCTGTTCGGGATCGGGGCGGGCCTGGTGCTCGACGAGTTCGCGCTCGTCCTGCACCTGGACGACGTCTACTGGACCGACCAGGGGCGGCAGAGCGTCGAGGTGGTGGTGCTCGCCGCGGCCCTCGGCGGCCTGGTGGTCAGCGGGTTCTCGCCGCTCGGCGTCAACGACATGACGCAGGACGAGCAGCACGACCGGGCGGCCCTGATCGTCTCGCTCACCCTGAACTTCCTGTTCGTCCTGGTGACGCTGCTCAAGGGCAAGATGCGGATGGCGCTCGTCGGCGTCCTGGTGCCGTTCGTCGCCTGGTACGGCGCGGTTCGCCTCGCCCGGCCCGACTCCGCCTGGGCCCGCCGCTGCTACCGCCGCCGGCCCCGGGCGCGGGCCCGCTCGACCCTGCGCGCCTACAAGCACGACCGGCGCTGGGTGCGGATCAGCCGGCGCTTCCAGGATCTGGTCGGCGGATTCCGCGAACCATCGACCGCGCAGCGCACACGATGAGCACGGCCGCGATCGCGGCCAGGTGCTCCCAGCCCGCGAGGTTCGGCTTCAGCGCGCACTCGACGGCCATCGTGACGACGACCAGCGCGCAGGTGAACCAGGCCCGGTAGCGCCAGCACACGTACACCGCCAGCCCGACCACGGCCGCCGACGGGCCGGTGTCGACGATCTGCGCGTCGGAGGCGGGCAGCCAGCCGGCAGAGATGGCCAGGCGCGCGAACAGGGTGCCGCCGAGCGTCGCCGCGTACGCGATGCCCAGCGTGCGCGGGCGGCCCAGACAGATCTCCGCGATCCCGAAGACCACCAGGATCTGCACGAGCGCGCCCCACACGGGCAGGTCGAGGGCAGGGACGAACAGCGACAGCGGGGTGCGCAGCAGGGCCGGCGGCAGCGGGTCCGCGGCCCGGACCGAGCCGATGTCCTGCACGATCCGATAGCCCCAGGACTGGTTCTGCACGAACTGGAACAGCGCCGTCAGACAGACCGCGGCCAGGGTCAGCGGGATCGCCCGCCACCGCCGGGCGACGAGCCCGTCCCGTACGGCGGTGAAGAGCGGACCCCACTCCGCGCGGGCCGCGTCCCTCGATCTCACCGGCGCGCCAGCCGTTCCGGCAGCCCCGGCACTTCGAGGAAGCCCTCGGCGCGGGCCGAGGCCAGGCCGATGCGCGGCAGGTCGGCGCTCTTCTCGAAGAGCAGGAAACGGGGCTCCCAGATGGGCCGGTACTTGGCGTTGGCCCGGTACAGCGATTCGATCTGCCACCACCGCGAGAAGAAGCTGAGCAGCGCGCGCCACAGGCGCAGCACCGGGCCCGCGCCGAGTCGCGCGCCGCGTTCGAAGACGGAGCGGAACATGGCGAAGTTGAGCGAGACCTGGGTGATCTCCATCTCGGGCGCGCGCTGGAGGAGTTCGATCACCATGAACTCCATCAGGCCGTTCTCGGCGTCGCGGTCACGGCGCATCAGATCGAGGGACAGGCCGTGCGGGCCCCACGGCACGAAGGAGAGCAGCGCCCTCAACTCGCCCTCTCCGTCGCTGCATTCGAGCATCATGCACTGTCCGTCGCCCGGGTCGCCCAGCCGCCCCAGCGCCATGGAGAAGCCGCGCTCGGTGGCACCGTCGCGCCAGTCGTCGGCGCGCTTGAGGAGGTATGCCAGTTCGTCGGCCGGGATGTCCTCGTGGCGGCGGACGCGGACGGTGTAGCCCGCCCGCTTGACGCGGTTGTAGGCCTGGCGGACGGTGCGCATCGCCCGTCCTTCGAGGGTGAAGTCGGCGGTCTCGACGATGGCCTCGTCGCCGAGTTCGAGGGCGTCGAGGCCGTGCCGGGCGTAGATGGTGCCCGCCTCCTCGCTCGCGCCCATCACCGCGGGCAGCCAGCCGTGTTCCCGCGCCTCGGCGAGCCAGGGCTCGATCGCGCCGGGCCAGGCCTCGGGGTCGCCGATCGGGTCGCCGGAGGCCAGCGAGACCCCGCCGACCACGCGGTAGGTCACCGCGGCCTTGCCGGTCGGCGACCACACGACGCTCTTGTCACGGCGCAGCGCGAAGTAGCCCAGCGAGTCGCGCTCGCCCTCCTTGCCGAGCAGGGCGCGCAGCCGCTCCTCGTCGTCGGCGGTGAGCGGGTCGACGGCGCGGCGGGAGCGGAAGGCGGCGTAGACCACGGCGATCAGCAGGGCCGTGGAGAGGATGTTGATGACGACGTTGACCCAGTTCGGGGTGGTGATGCCGGGGAAGCGGGAGTCGTCGGTGGCGACCGAGATCAGCCGCAGCGTGCCGTAGCGCCAGCGCTCCAGGAACGTGGAGCGGTGCGGTTCGTGGGCCTGGTTGGTGACCGTCACCAGGAACGTCGCGAACAGCGAGGTCACGAGGAGCCCGCCGATCGCCACGACCGCCGCCAGCCTCGCGTTCGAGCGGTCGCCCTTCGCGTAGAACTCGCGCCGCCCCAGCAGCAGCGCCGCGACGAACGCGGCGGTCAGTACCAGCGAGATCCAGTTCTGCGCGTACTGCCGGACCTCCGGGAAGACCATCACGAAGGCGAACAGCAGGAGGAACAGGCCGCTCAGCACGAGGTTGAGGATCCAGGCCGCGCGCTTGCGGCGGCGCATCGTGATCGCCAGGAACCAGGCGACGACCGCCGACGAGAAGCCCGCGGCGAGCAGGTAGGGGGTGAAGTAGTTCTCCGAGTTGTGGCGGCGCAGATCGTTGCCGAAGGAGACCCACACGGCGCTCAGCAGATTGATGAAGGTGACGATCCGCAGATACCAGACGGTGAAACTCGCGGCGCGACGTGAAGTGACAGTGCTTGTCCGTACGGCTCCCATGTCGGGAGCTTATGGGCGAATTGTCCGGTGTCCCTTCAGGGGCGCGAGACTGTGTCGACATGCGGCTCCGCCGCGTGGGCGCGCCCAGCCACGGAAAAGCCGCGGACGCGCCTGCTCATCCACCGAGCAGACGCGTCCGCGGCTCTTCTGCGACTGCGGCCTACTGAACTTCGGGAAGCTCGGCGGCCAGCGCCGCCGCGGCCTGGACCAGCGGCAGTGCGAGGAGGGCGCCCGCGGCGCCGCCGACCTTGACGCCCTGGTCGAGCATCGGCTCCATGGCCATCCGGTCCAGCGCCTTGGCCTGCGCGGGCTCCCCGCTGGACTGCCCGGCCAGCCACCAGTCCGGCGCGCGGAAAGCGACGCGCTGGCCGACCAGCGCGCAGGCCGCGGAGACGACCCCGTCCAGGATCACCGGCGTACGGCGCACCGCGCACTGGAGCAGGAAACCGGTCGCGGCCGCGAGATCGGCACCGCCCACCGTGGCGAGCAGCTGAAGCTGGTCGCCGAGGACCGGGCGGGCCCGGCGCAGCGCGTCGCGGACGGCCGCGCACTTGCGCATCCAGGCCAGGTCGTCGATCGGGTCGCCGCCGCGCCCGGTGACCACGGAGGCGTCCGTGCCGCACAGCGCGGCGATGAGCGTGGCCGCCGCCGTCGTGCCGCCGACGCTCAGATCGCCGAGCACCACCAGATCCGTACCGGAGTCGGCCTCCTCGTCGGCGACGGCCATGCCCGCGCGGAACGCCTGCTCGGCCTCCTCCGGGGTGAGCGCGTCCTCGATGTCGATGCGGCCGGAGCCGCGCCGCACCCGCCGGTTCTCCACGGCCTCGGGCAGCTCGTCCGGCTCGCAGTCCAGCGACAGGTCGACGATCCGCACGCCGACGCCCAGACGGCGCGCCAGCACCGCGCCCGGGGAGCCGCCCTCGACCGTCTCGCGCACCAGCTCCGCCGCGGTGCCCGCGGCCCGCTTCGACACGTCGAGCCCGGCCACCCCGTGATCACCCGCGAAGAGGACCACACGCGCTCGCGCCACCGGCCGCACGGGTACGGAGCCCTGGGCGGCCGAGAGCCATTCGCCCAGCTCGTCCAGGCGGCCGAGCCCGCCGGGCGGCACGGCGAAGCGCGCCCTGCGCTCCTCGGCGTCGCGGCGCATACCGCCGTCGGGGCGCTCGATCAGGTCGGTGAAGTCGTCGAGATTCAGCGAGCTCATTCGCCGAACAGTACCGGCCGCGCTCGCCCCGAGTCCCTGGTGTCCCGCCTGTCACGGAGCGGGCGGCGACGGCCCGCGAACGCCCGGTTACGCCATGCGATGGGTCGAACGCGCAACGTCATTGAAAGGCCGTCGATGATCCCTTACGTTCCCTTTCGTATCGGATTGCCGTTCGGATTGTCGTATCGCGGCCGTCGCCCGCCCGTGGAGCCGAAGGAGTCCCATGCCCCCCACAGCCCAGGCCGTCGCCGAACGCCGCCCCGCCTATCTCACCGAACTCGCCCGGGGCACCGAACGCTTCCACGAACCGCGCCGCCCCGACTGCCCCTGGTGCGGCTCCACGAAGCTGCGCACCCGGCTGCGCACCACCGACCTCCTCCAGCACAAGCCGGGCACGTTCACCGTCGACCAGTGCCGGGCCTGCGACCACTCGTTCCAGAACCCGCGCCTGACCCCCGAGGGCCTGAACTTCTACTACCGGGACTTCTACGACGGCCTGCGCGCCGGCCACGCCGAGAAGATCTTCGTCGGCCGCCCCTCCGTCAAGCGCCACCGGGCGGCCGCCCAGGCCATGTTCCGGCACATCGAACCGGAGAGCTGGCTCGACGTCGGCACCGGCCCGTGCCACTTCCCGGCCGTCGCCAAGGAGGTCCTGCCCTACACCGCGTTCGACGGCCTCGACGTCGGCGACGCCGTCGAGGAGGGCCGCAGGGCCGGCCGGATCGAGGAGGCCCACCGCGGCTTCCTCACCGAACTCGCGCCCCGGCTCGCGGGCCGCTACGACGCGATGAGCATGTTCCACTACCTGGAGCACTCCCTCGACCCGCGCGAGGAGCTGAAGGCCGCCCGCCGCGTCCTGCGCCCCGGCGGCCACCTCATGATCGAGCTGCCCGACCCCGAGAGCCGCTGGGCGGGCCTGCTCGGCAAGTGGTGGGTCTCGTACTTCCAGCCGCAGCACCTGCACTTCATCCCGCTGGCCAATCTGCGCACCGAACTGGCCGCCCTCGGCTACACCGTCGTCGCCGTCGACCGCCGCGCCCCGCACCAGCCGCACGATCTGACGGCGGCCTGCGCGCTCTTCCTCGGCCACTGCCTGCCCGCCGCCGACGACCCGTGGCGCACCAAGGCCCCCAGCGACCTCCAGCGCGGCCTGCGCCGGGCCCTGACCCACGCCGGCACCCCCGCGCTGCTCACCGCCCGGGCCGCCGACCGGCTCCTCGCCCCGCTGGCCGACCGCACCGGCCTCTCCAACGCGTACCGGGTCGTCGCACGGCGCAACCCCGACCCGTCCTGACCCCTGCCGCCCCGCGTCAGCCGCGCAGTGTCAGCGCCTGACCGGCCACGATGAGCAGGACGTGCTCGCACTCGGCGGCGAACGCGGCGTTCAGCCGGCCCAGCTCGTCGCGGTAGCGCCGCCCGGAGGCGGTGGCTGGCACGATCCCCGACCCCACCTCGTTCGAGACGGCCACCACCGTGCGCCGGGTGCACCGCACGGCCGCCACCAGCGCGGCCACCTTCTCCCGCAACGCCTTCTCCCCGCCGCCCGCCCACTCGGCGTCGTCCCAGGCCCCGACCTCGTCCATGGCGTACGTCAGCCACAGCGAAAGGCAGTCGATCAGCAGCGGCGCCGGGTCCGAGACGTCGGCGAGCAGCGGTTCGAGATCGCAGGTCTCGGCGGTCCGCCACGACCCGGGCCGCCGCTCCCGGTGCGCGCTGACCCGCTGCGCCCACTCGCCGTCGCCGCCCCGGGTGCCGCCCGTCGCCACGTACAGCACGTCGGGGAAGGCCTCCAGGCGCCGCTCGGCCTCGACCGACTTGCCCGACCGGGCGCCGCCGAGGACCAGCGTCCTGCGCGGCACGTCGGGCACGTCCTCGTACGCGCCGACGTCCAGAGTCGTCCCGTCCGGCACCGCGCGGGCGCCCGCCGCCGCGAGCCGCCGGGCCAGCTCGGTGCCCGGCGGCACGTCGTGCCCGAGGTGCACGGCGACGACATCCGTGGTCGGCCCGACGGCGCCGCTCGCCCGCAGCCGCGCCAGCGCGTCCGGCCGCCCCACCACGTCGCAGAGGACCAGCTCGTACGGTGCCCGCGCCGCGTCGAGTCCGGCGGGCGCGGCCCCCGGCGGCAGGTACAGCACCCGTACGCCGTCGGGACCGGTCACCTCGTAGCCGGTGCCCGGGGCGTCGAGGGCGAGCGCCCGCACCCGGTGCCCGCTGATCAGCGCCAGCTCACGCCCGTCCGGCACCCGCACCGGCTGCGGCAGCCCCGCCGGGACCTCCACGGCGGGCCCGTCGTGCGGATGGGTGAGCAGCACCTGCCGCACCCCGGCGAGACTGTGCCCCGCGCGGGCCGCGGCGAAGACCGCGCCCGGGGTCAGATCGAGCAGCAGCACCTTGTCGATCAGCACCGCCGTCGCGCCGCGGGCGTCCGCGCCGAGCGCGCCCGCGCAGGCCGCGCACGGGCAGTCGGGGCGGGGCAGTCCTTCGGGGGCACCGGTGCCGAGCAGTGTCAGTTCCACAGGAAGATCCTCCCGCGCGGCTTCGGGTGCCGCGCGCCCGGCTAGGCTTCCAGGGACATCGCGCATCGGACATCCGATACCGGGAGGCTGACATGGCGGCGTGGACGTGGCGGTTCGAGAAGTCCGACGGGACGGAGGTGCCTCCGGCGGTGCAGCCCGAGGAGTTCCCGACCCAGGGCGACGCGGAGTCCTGGATCGGGGAGTACTGGAAGGAACTGGCCGAGGGCGGTGCCGACCAGGTGATCCTCTTCGAGGACACCGACAAGATCTACGGCCCCATGAGTCTCCACGCCGAGGAGACCAGCGCCCCGTAAGAGGCGCGGGGAACTGCGCGAGCGATCGCGGAAAAGCCGCGGACGCGTCTGCTCATGCACCGAGCAGACGCGTCCGCGGCTCTCGTCGTGGCTGGTCGCGCAGTTCCCCGCGCCCCTGAGGCATGCGCTGCGCGCAGCCTCCCCTGGAGGCCGCAGGCCTTCCAGGGGCGCGGGGAACTGCGCGACCAGCCACGACG
>NZ_JBEOYI010000037.1:0-53833 GCF_040297005.1 Streptomyces sp. NPDC001904
CCGGCCGGCGACCACCTGCACCTCGACGTCGTCGGGGCCGAGATCGCCGAGGGCGACGCGGACGTGGAGCGCGAGGGTGGCGCCCAGTTCGGCCGTGCCTCCGGCGTGTCGAAGCCCGCCTTGAAGGCCGCGTCGGCGAGTCGCGCGTCCGCGTCCTTGAGGCGCTGCGCGGTGTCCTCGACGGCGCGGGCCGCGTCGGCCGCCGCGCCGAGCACGTCCACGAGCCGCTCCAGCTGGGCGGCGCGGGCCTCGACGCTCACCGCGGTGCCGCGCGCCTGCGTCAACTCGCCCTCAAGAGAAGTCTGTTCACGCTCCAGCGCCTCGCGTGTCGAGGCGCGGCCCGCGCTCCGGGTGGCCGCTTCCTGGCGGGTGGCCAGCCTGCGCTCGTGCTCGCTCAGGGCCTGTGCCAGCGTCTCGCGGGCCGCGTGGAGGGCTGAGGCCTCGGCGCGGGCCTCGGCGTGCCGGTCCTGCAACGCGCGGGCCGCGTCGGCGAGTTCCGCGGCGGGGGCGTCACCGGCGGCGGCCTTCGCCGCGGCCAGCTCCTCCCGTACGACGGCGGAGCGGCGCTCCGCCTCGGTGTGCCGGTCCTCGGCGGCGCGGTGGGCGGCGAGCGCGGCCTCCTCCGCGGCGCGGTCGACGTGGCCCGCCGACTTCCGCTGGGGCGCCGGGTGCTCGGTGGCGCCGCAGACGGCGCAGGGTGTGCCGTCCCGCAGTTCCTCCGCCAGCTCGGCGGCGATGCCGAGGAGCCGCTGCTCCTTCAGGTCCAGCCAGTGCTCGCGGGCGTGCGCCGACTCCTCGCGGGCGCGCAGGGTGTCGGCCCGCGCGGTGTCGGCCTGTTCGGCGAGCCGGTCGCGCTCGCGGGCGGCGCGGGCCTGCCGCAGCGCGGGCTCCAGCTGCCCGGCGAGGTGCTCGGCGCGGGCCGTGGCCTCCTGGGCCCGGTCGACCCCGTCCTGCAACTCGGTGCGGCGGGTGTCCCACCGGGCGAGCCACTGCTCGGCCTCGTCGAGGAGCTCGGTGTCGGCCCGCTCCTCCCGGTCGAGGTCCGCACGCTCCCGGCCGAGTGCGGCGAGGCGCCGCTCGGCCCGGCGCGCCGCGTCGAGCCCGCCGAGTTCCTGGGCGACACGCCTGGTGGCCTCGGCGAGTGCGCCGGGGCCCGCGTCGGCCGCGTCCTTCAGGGCCTCGGGCGCGTCCGGCCCGGTGCCGGTCTCCGCGCGCAAGTCCGCCCTGGCCCGCGTCTCCTCGCGGAGCGCGTCGCGGTGCTCGGCGTCGGCGGCCTCGCGCAGATCGAGCGCAGGGGCGACGGCGGCCGCCTTGCGGCCGCGGTCCATCCGCTCGCGCACCGCCCGCAGCTCCGCCTCCTGCTCGGCCAGCGCGGCCGCCCGGGTCTCGGCCTGCGCGAACCGGCGCTGGAGGCGGTCCGCCTCCTGCGTGTCGGAGAGGTGGCGGCGCGCCGCCACGCTCGCCGACTCGGCGGCGCCCAGGGCGAGATGGGTGTGCGTGTAGTGCTCCCGCGCCGTGGAGCGGGCGACGGCCGCCCAGCCGAGGACCGCCTCCGCGACCCCCGGGTCGCCGGGCGCCGCGTCGACCGGTGCCGTCTCCACCACGTCCCCGGCGGCCTGCTGCATCCGGTGCGCGTCGGCCAGCAGCTCGGCGTCGCCCGCCGTCACCTGCTTCTCGGCGGCGCGCCGGTCCTCGGCGAGCCGCTGCTCCACGGCGGCGAACCGGCGCGTGTCGAAGAGCCGGCCGAGCAGCTTGCCGCGGGCCTCGGCGTCGGCGCGCAGGAAGCGGGCGAAGTCGCCCTGCGGGAGCAGGACGACCTGGCAGAACTGGTCCTTGCTCATGCCGAGCAGCTGGGTGATCTCCTCGCCGATCTCCTGGTGGGAGCGGCTGAGGTCCTTCCACTCCCCCGCCACGGCGTCGTACTCGCGCAGCCAGCTCTGCGCCTTCTCCGTCGTGAATCCGGTGCCGCGCTTCTTGGGGCGGGCGAAGGGCGGCTGCCGGGTGAGTTCGAGCCGGCGGCCGGCGACGGTCAGGTCGAGGCGGACCTCGGTGCGCACCCCGGGCTCGGCGTGGTCGCTGCGCAGGTTCTGCCCCTGGCCGCCGGCGCTCTGCCGGGCGCCGGGCACCGACCCGTACAGCGCGTAGCAGACCGCGTCGAGGACGGAGGTCTTGCCGGCGCCGGTCGGGCCGTGCAGCAGGAAGAGGCCGGCGGACGACAGGGCGTCGAAGTCGACCTCCTGGCTGCCGCCGAAGGGACCGAACGCCGTGATGTGCAGGGTGTGCAGTCTCACCGGGCGCCCTCGCGCTCGTGCACCTCGTTCTCGAAGGCATCGGTCCGCACGGCGTCGAACGCGGCGCGCAGCACCATCCGCTCGTCCTCGTCGGGCCCGGTGCCCCGGACATGGGTCACGAAGTCCTCCGCGATCTCGTGGTCGTCACGCCCCTTGAGGCGTTCCGCGTAGCTGGCGTCCGGTTCGGTCTCGGTCCTGCGCGGGTCGAAGAGCAGGCTGAGGGTGTGCGGGAAGCGGTCGGTGAGCCGGGCCATCGGGTCGTCGGGGCGCACCGCGTCGGTGAGGGTGGCCTCCACCCAGGACTCCTCGTGCTCCGTGAGGGAGGCGTCGGCGAGCAGGTCCTCCAGGTCGCCGCGGATCCGGGCGAGGGGCCGCGGCACCGGGCAGTCCAGGCGCTCGGCGGTCACCGCGCCGTCGGCAGCCAGGTCGATCAGCCACATGCTCTTGCGGTGGTCGGCCTCGGAGAAGGAGTACGGGAGCGGGGAGCCCGAGTAGCGGACCCGCTCGGAGATGGTCTGGCTGCCGTGCAGGTGCCCGAGCGCCACGTAGTCGACGCCGTCGAAGACGCCCGCCGGAACGGCCGCGACGCCGCCGACGGTGATGTCCCGCTCGCTGTCGCTGGGCGCGCCGCCGGTGACGAAGGCGTGCGCGAGGACGACGGACCGGGTCCCGGCCGGGCGCTCGGCGAGGTCCGCCCGCACCCGCTCCATGGCCGCGGCGAGCACCTGCTCGTGGCCCGCCTTCTCGACCGCGAACTCGCCCTTCACCAGTGCGGGCTCCAGGTACGGCAGCCCGTAGAACGCCACGTCACCGTGGCCGTCGGCGAGCACGACGGGCTCGCCGCACCGGGCCGCCTCGGTACGCAGGTGGATCCCGGCGCGGCCGATGAGTCCGGCGCCGACGCCGAGGCGGCGGGCCGAGTCGTGGTTCCCGGAGATCATCACGGTGGGTACGCCGAGGTCGGCGAGGCGGTGCAGCGCGTCGTCGTACAGCTCGACGGCGGCCAGCGGGGGCACGGCCCGGTCGTACACATCGCCCGAGACGACCACCGCGTCGACCTCGCGCTCGCGCACGGTGTCGACGAGGTGGCCGATGAACGCGGCCTGGGCACCGAGCATGTTCACTCGGTGGAACGCGCGTCCCAGGTGCCAGTCGGACGTGTGCAGCAGCCTCATGGGACACGAGGCTAGCTGCTGGGTCGGACATCACGTGCGGAACGCCCTCATCGGGCGCCCCGCACGGTGACGTGCGTCACGCGTCAGCCGGTGGTGAGCGTGAAGCTCTGGGCGGCCGAGCCGTCGCAGGCACGCTGGGTGAGCTGCGCGCTGTTCGTGGCGGCGGCCGCCGCGGTGAGGCACTTGCCGCTGTGCCGGGCGGTGAACCGGTACCTCCCGGCGGCCTCCTTCACGGGGAGCCACTGCTGGTTCTGCCCGCCTCCGTACGCCCACAGCTGGAGCGGCGCGTTGTCAGCGGACGAGACGCCCGTCACGTCGATGACCTGCTGCGGATTCGGGCGCACTCCGATGCGCCGGTATCCGCCGTCGGTCGTGGCGAGCCGGAACTGCTGCGCCTGGGTGCCGTTGCAGGTGTACTGCTGGATCGCGGTCCCGTTCGCGGTGGCGGCGGCGCGGGCGTCGACGCAGGTGCCGTTGCCGACGTTCTTCAGGGAGTACCAGGCCGTCTCGGAGAGCGTGTCGTCCGGCGGGGTCGTGCCGCCGGCGCCGCCGAGCCACTTCAGCCCGTCGAGCAGGAACCGGTTCTGGGTCGCGCTGGCGAACGTCGACGACGTGCGGGTGTTGGTGTCGTAGTTCATCGCGTTGTGGCCGAAGTTCGCGTAGAGCATCTTGTACTTCGTGTTGGTCCACAGGATCGGGTAGTGGCCGCTGTACCAGGACTGGTTCGGATCGGTGCCCAGCGGGAAGCTGCTGGGGTCGACCGAGGCGAGGATCTTGATGTCCGGGTTCTGCCGCAGGTCGTTGGACCAGCTGTACCACTCGCTGACCGACGAGGTGAACGTGGCGGGCAGGTTCACGGTGGACGGGTGGGTGCGGTCCTCGACCTTGAGGGTCGCGGACGTCGGACCCCAGGTGTTGGACTTGAAGTTGCCGCTGCCCAGGAACTGGTTGTGGTACCAGGACCAGCTCGCCGCGTCCGTGGTGAACGCGGAGACGTGGAAGCCCATCCAGGCGCCGCCGCCGCGCATGTACTGCTCGAATCCGGTGCGCTGGGCGGCGGTCTGCGGCAGGTCGTCGAGGAACAGGACGACCTGGTAGGCGTTGACGCCACCGTTGGCGAGCAGGTTCCAGTCGTTGCTGGCGGTGTAGGTGAAGCCGTTCGCGGCGGCCTGCTTCGGCAGCCAGTCGTTGGCCTCCTTCTCGAAGTCGATGTGGGCCGCGTCCCAGGTGCCGCTGTAGAGACCGAGCACCTTGAAGGGGGCCGCCGTGCCGCTCGCGTGTGCGGCGGGCGGTGCCGCGAGTCCGAGCAGGGCGGCGAGCAGGAGGAGGATCCGCAGGGCCGTGCGGGCGGATCCGGATCCGGCGGTGTGCGTGTGCATCTGTCGATCGGTCCTCTCCGTGCGGTCTACGGGTAGTTGGTCAGGTTGGCGACGTTGCTGCCGGAGTTGGACGGTCCTCCGGTGTTGTTGATGACGTGGCTGATGGTCCCGGTGCCGCCGAGCGAGACGGTGACCATGTCGTGGAACCTGACCCCGGAGGTGTTGGGCACCTCGAAGGCCCGGTCGGCGACGACGCTGGAGTTGGTGCTGAAGTAGCAGTAGCTGCCGAGTCCCCATGCCTCGTGGCTGGTGACGGAGTCGGCGACCTTGTAGGCGGGGTAGCCCTTGCCGCTGCCGTTCATCCAGGCGGCCTGGTTCGGCGGGTCGTAGGGCATCTCGTTCTGGAAGAAGTAGGTGCGGCCGCCGTTGCCGTTCCAGACGACCTGGGTCTTCTGGAAGTGCTCGACGAACAGGCCGTACGCGGTCACGTTCGCGCCGTTGACGACGAGCCCGGTGTCGGCGGTGTTGGTGGTCCAGCCGACCGTGCCGCCGTTGCCGTGGTCGGCCCGCCAGATCCAGGTGTGGTCGATGACCGTGTTCGGGCTGTTGACGACCAGGGAGTTGGTCGCCTTGCCGACGGTGGCGCCGCCGATGCGGACGAAGAAGTCCGACAGCTGGATCGGGTCGGCCGCGTGGTTCGCGGAGGAGCCGTCCGGGCCGATCCGCACCAGGGTCTGGGAGTTGGTGGTGCCTGCGTCGATCAGCAGGCCGGCCAGCTGGATGCCGTCCACGTCGGCGGTGCTGAGCGCGGTGATCCCGCCGTCCGGCACGAGGGTGGCGAGGCCCAGTCCGAGGACGACCGTGTCGGGGCGGGTGATGTTCAGCGTCTGGTTGAGGTGGTAGACGCCCGGGGTGACCAGCAGGTTCTTGCCGGCCGCGAGGGCCGCGTTCATGTCGGCGGCGGTGGCGCCCGGCTTGACGACGAAGAACTGGTCGAGCGGCAGCGAGGTGCCCGCCGGGGTCTTCCCGCTCCATGTGGTGCCGACGGCGTTCGCCCGCAGCGCGGGTACGAACACCTTGTAGGCGCCCGCTCCGTCCACGTAGAGGAACGGCTTCTCGCGGATCGTCGGGGTGCTCGCGACGTTGGTGTACGTCGGGAAGGACTGGGCGGGTGCGCCCTGGTCGCCGACGAAGACCATGTTCCAGTTCGACCCCGACCAGCTCGCCATCTGGGAGTTGCGGGTGAGGAACTGCTGCTGGGAGCCGGAGCGGATCTGGCCGTCGACCTTGGTGTCGGAGATGAAGCCGCCGCTGGACCAGCCGCCGTCGTCGAGCGCGAGGTTGCCGCGCACGTGCATGCGCCGGTAGGGCGCGGCCTGCGAGACGGCCCAGCGGTCGGTGCCGCCGGTCGGGTTGACCGACAGGTTCTCGGCGTCGCGCCAGAAGTTCTGCGTGGCGTTGCCCTGGAACCAGTCGGCCTCCGCGTGCACGGCGCCGTTGATGGTCACGTCGTCCGGGGAGAGGCCGAGCCCCGCGACCTGGGTGTAGAAGCCGACGTTGGCGTCGGCGCTGTAGGTGCCGGGCTTGAACAGCAGGGCCTGGCGGGCCGAGCCGAACTGGTTGGTCTGCTGCTGGGCGAAGACCGAGTTCAGCTTGGACTGGATGCTCGCGGCGGACATCGACGGGTCGAACACCGTCACGTTCGGGCCGAGGTCCGGGGTGCCGGGCGGGTTCGTCGTGCCGCCGCCGAGCGTGAAGGACTGCGCGGCGGTGCCGTTGCAGGTGTACTGCGCGAGCTGCACGCTGTCCGCGGTGGAGGCGCTGGGGACGTCCAGGCACTTGCCGCTGTTGCGGTTCACGAAGTGGTACGCGCCGTCGGCCTCGGCGACGGGCAGCCACTGCTGGTTGGTGCCGCTGGAGTAGGTCCACAGCTGGACGGCGGCGGAGTCGGCGGTGGAGACGTCGGTGACGTCCCAGGCCTTGGTGGTGTCGAGGCTGCTGTTGACGCGGTAGTAGCCGCCGCTGGTGGCGGTCAGCTGCCAGTTCTGGGCGGTGCTGCCGTTGCAGCTGTACTGCTGGACGGCCGTGCCGTTGGCGCTCGCGGCCGCGCGGGCGTCGACGCACTTGCCGCTGCCCTTGTTGACCACGGTGGTGGGGCCGGTCGGGAGGGCCGCGGCCGCGGTCCCCTGCGCACTCGCAGGAGTCTGTACGGCGAACCCGACGCCGGTGGCGGTCGTCGCCACGAGCGCGACCGCCATGAGGACTCTCGGTATCCGGTGTCCGGGCGCGGACACCGGCACGGATCTGGACACGTTTCTGAACACGGGTCTGGACAAGGAGGTCTCCTGTGGGGGTGTCCGTCAGCCGGTGTACTTGGCGAAGATGCCGGTGAACTGCCAGGCGCTCTGGGACACGCCCGAGCAGGTGTCGTCGTTCGGGTAGGCGCCGGAGCAGGGCCGGTCGCGGTTGGCCGACCAGAACGTCAGGCGCGCGAGGTGGTGCTGCTGGGCGTAGGCCAGGATGGTCTGGAAGTCGGCGGGGGTGACGGTCTCGTTGTCGTCGGTGATGCCGTTCATGGACGAGATGCCCATGCCCCGGTACGCCTGGTCGTCGCTGTAGCCGTAGGCGTTCTTCAGGGCGTTCTTGAGGCCCTCGGCCGCCTTCGTGGTCAGCGTCCCCATGTTCTGGCCGGCGCCGCCGAAGTCGAACGGCATGATCGTCCAACTGTCCACCGTGAGGCCGGAGTTCGCGGCCCGGTTGATCAGGCTGGTGTCCGGTCCCGACTGGCCGGTGCCGATGGTGACGTACACCTTGATGCCCGGGTTGTTGGCCTTGACCGTCTTCAGCGCGTCGATCGTGCGCTGCTGCACGGTCCCGTTGCTGTACGCGTCGGCCTCCAGGTCGATGTCGATGGCCTTGAGCCCGTACGCGTTGATGACCTTCTGGTACGCGCCCGCCAGCGCACCGGCGCTGGTGCAGGAGCTCTCCAGCTTGTTGCCGCTGTAGCCGCCGAACGACGGGACGACGTCTCCGCCGGCTCCTCGCACGGTGTTGATGGTCTGTTGGTCGACGCCACCGGTCAGCGGGCGGCCGCCGTCCCACTGCGGGTTGCAGATGCCGTTGCTGAGGACGAAGGCGAGGGTGAACCACTTGACGCCGGTGGCGTTCATGATCGTGGTCGGGCTGGGCGGGTTGCCCCAGCCGTTGTAGAGGTACGGGGCGACGGCCATCGGCGCCGCGGCGGGAGGCGTGCCGCCGCCGCCGGGCGCGGTCCACTTCTGGTTGGCGGCGCCGGTGCAGCTCCAGATCTGGACGGGGGTGCCGTTCGCGGAGGTGTTGCCGGTGACGTCGGCACACTTGCCGGACTGCTGGCCGACGAGGTCGCGGGCGGCGGAGACGGTCCACTTCTGGTTGGCGCTTCCGGCGCAGTCCCACAGCTGGAGCCGGGCGCCGTTGGCGGTCGAATTGCCGGTGACGTCGAGGCACTTGCCGAGGGCGCGGATCGTGCCGTCGGTGCCGACCGTCCACTGCTGCGCGGCGGTGCCGTTGCAGTCGTAGAGCTGGACGGCGGTGCCGTTGGCGGAGCTCGCCGCCGCCACGTCGAGACACTTGCCGCCGAGTCCGGTGATGGTGCCGGTGGCCGCCGCGGCGGGGGTCGTGGCGAGCGCGCCCGCCGACACCGTCAGCAGCACGGTGGCGAGCGCGGCGCGTACGGCGGTGGAGCGCGTGAGAGCAGGTCCGGGCAGGGGGGACGGGGACATAGGGGGTTCACAGCCCTTCATGGGAGGCCGTCGATGGGGGGTTACGGGTGTTCATGGAGATGAACAGCGGGTGCATTCATGAAGCTGTGGCGAACGGGAACCTAAAGGTCTGCACCAGTGGCGTCAAGAGATGAAACCGAGATGACCATCAACGGATCTGCGCCCACAAGGACTTGAACACAGCAAAGCCCCCGGTCGGCGCTCCGGGGGCTTCAACAGTACTTAATTCAAGGTTTGTTAAGAAGGGTGCTGCCAGAGTCCGCGCGCAGCGAGCACCGGCAGCACACCCTCGCCGAACCAGTACGCCTCCTCGACGTGCGGGTAGCCGGAGAGCACGAACTCGTCGATTCCCAGGGCGTGATACTCGGCGATCCGGTCGGCGATCTCGGTGTGCGAACCGACCAGGGCGGTGCCCGCACCGCCCCGCACCAGGCCGACCCCGGCCCACAGATTGGGGTAGATCTCCAGGCCGTCGGCGCTGCCGCCGTGCAGGGCGAGCATCCGCCGCTGCCCTTCGGAGCCCGAACGGGCCAGGCCCGCCTGGACGTCGGCGACGGCCTTCGGGTCGATCCCGGCCAGCAGCCGCTCGGCCTGCGCCCACGCCTCGGCGGCCGTGTCCCGGGCAATGACGTGCAACCGGATCCCGAAGCGGATCTCGCGCCCCTCGGCCTTGGCGAGCGTACGGATCCAGTCGATCTTCTCGGCGACCTGTGCCGGCGGTTCGCCCCAGGTCAGATAGACATCGCTGTGCCGGGCCGCGACCGGCCCCGCCGCCGCCGACGACCCGCCGAAGTAGACGGGCGGCACCGGATCCGGGAGGCGGGTGAGCCGGGCCTGCTCGACGCGCTCGTGCTCCCCTTGGAAGTCGAGGGTCTCGCCGCGCCACAGCGCGCGGACGATGTGCAGGAACTCGTCGGTCCGGGCGTAACGGCCCTCCTTGTCGAGGAAGTCGCCGTAGGCGCGCTGCTCCGGATCCTCGCCGCCGGTGACGATGTTGAGCAGCAGCCGTCCGCCGGAGTGGCGCTGGTAGGTGGTCGCCATCTGCGCGGCGAGCGCGGGGGTCAGCAGGCCGGGGCGGAACGCGACGAGGAACTTCAGCCGCTCGGTCTGTTCGACCAGCATCGCCGTGGTGAGCCAGGCGTCCTCGCACCAGGCACCGGTCGGGGTGAGCGCCCCGGCGAATCCCAACTGCTCCGCTGTGCGCGCCACTTGGCCGAGGTAGGCGAGCGACGCCGGCCGGTCGCCGCCCGCCGATCCGGTGGGCACGCCGTGGCCGCCGCCGACGATCGAGCGGCTGTCGCCGTTGGTGGGCAGGAACCAGTGGAAGGTCAGGGACATGGCGGTCTCCTCTCCGGGTCCGGGGCTCAGGCGGCGGCGAGGCGGGAACCGCCCGGCAGCGCGTCGCGGAAACGGCCGAGCACCGGGGCGAGCGCCTCCCGCGTCTCGGGGGCGAGGCTGACGGCGCCGTCCGCGTCGACCGTGATGTGCCGGTCGAGGACGAACCAGCCCTGCGCGACGTCGGCGCCGAGGGAGGTGAGGACGGGCCGCAGCGCGTAGTCGACGGCGAGGACGTGCGCGGGCGAGCCGCCGGTGGCCAGCGGCAGCACGGGCTTGCCGCGCAGCGCGTACTGCGGCAGCAGGTCGAGGAAGGTCTTCAGGACGCCGGAGTACGCGGCCTTGTAGACGGGGCTGGCGACGATCAGGGCGTCGGCGCGGGCCACGAGGGCGACGGCCGCCGCGATGCCGGGGTCGGTGGTGTCGGCGGACAGCAGTCCCTCGGCGGGCAGGGAGCGGACGTCGAGGTGGCGTATCTCGTGGTGGCGGGCGGCGAGTTGGACGCCGAGGTCGCGCGCGAGGTGGGCGGTGCGGGAGGTGCCGGGGGCGGAGGCGCTGCCGGTGAGGGTGAGGAGGAGGGCCACGGGGATTCCTTTGCGGGGTGGGGAGTTCGTTGTCCGCTGCGGGCCGGTGGGAGCTTCTCGCGCAGTTCCCCGCGCCCCTGAAACGAGCTCCGCTCGTCCAGGGGAGGTTGCGCGCAGCGCAGCCTTGAGGGGCGCGGGGAACTGCGCGAGGGGCCCCACCGGCCCGCACTCGCCGACGAATCAGCGACCCGGCAGGCGCGAGGCGTTGTCCGCGACGCGGAACAGGGCGCGTGAGAGCGGCAGTTGAATGCGGCAGAGGTCGGACGTGAGCCGGGCGACGGCTCAGCGGGGGAAACGACAGGAGGTGCTGCTGACCCGTGCGAGATCGACGTGGCGTCGCCGCGTGAGGTCGTGCCGTCCTGCGTCCATGGGCCGATTGAATCAGGTGCTGCGTACATCCGTCGAGACCCGCCCACGCCGTGGACAGGTCAGCCGTACGCCTCGCCGCCCAGTTCGAAGCCCGCGGTCCCGGCGCTGACGTCCGCCAGCCATGCCCGGAAGCGCTCCACGTCCCCCTCGGGCAGCCCGATCTCGATGGTCACCGCCTCCGCGTAGCGGACCTCGCGCACGTCGCGCCCGGTGGCCCGCAGGTCGTTCTCCATCTTTCCGGCCCGGCCGTGGTCGACGGTGACCGTGGCGAGGCGGAAGCGGCGGCGGGTGACGGTGCCGAGCGCGTCGAGCGCCTCGCCCACCGCGCCGCCGTACGCCCGGATGAGCCCGCCCGCGCCCAGCTTCACGCCGCCGTAGTACCGGGTCACGACGGCGACGACGTAGCGCATCTCGCGCCGGGTGAGCATCTGGAGCATCGGCACCCCCGCCGTGCCGCCGGGCTCGCCGTCGTCGCTCGCCTTCTGCACGGAGGCGTCGGCGCCGATCACGTACGCGTAGCAGTTGTGCGAGGCAGTCGGGTGCTCCTTGCGGACGCGCGCGACGAAGGCCTGCGCCTCCTCCTCGGTCGCGGCGGGCGCGAGCGCGCACAGGAACCGGGAGCGGCTGATCTCTGTCTCGTGCACGCCCTCGCGGGCCACCGTGCGGTACTCGTCGTGCATCCGACCAGCCTATTCGCCGGTGCGGCAGGGGTCGCCCCCGCCCGGTGCGCGAGTGACGATGTGATGGATACTCGCTCGTCGTCACTGTCATGAACGGGCTGCCGCGGGGCAGTGCACTCCCGTACGCGACAGGCGACACCACCGAGACTCCCGACAGAGAGCCCCCACATGACCGGCACCCGGGCCGACGCCCCACCCGCCCGTACCTCGCGCTGGCGGTCCTGGCTGCTGGAGGGCCTGAGCGAGCAGACGGCCCGCCATCAGGGACCGCACGGACGCGTCTCGGAGGAGCACCACGGTCACAAGTGGTGGCGCGTGATGTGTCTGACGGGTGTCGACTACTTCTCCACGCTGGGCTACCAGCCGGGCATCGCGGCCCTGGCGGCCGGTCTGCTGTCCCCGCTCGCGACGCTGGTGCTGATCGCGCTGACCCTGCTCGGGGCGCTGCCGGTGTACCGCCGGGTCGCGAAGGAGTCGCCGCACGGCGAGGGGTCGATCGCGATGCTGGAACGGCTGCTGCCCTGGTGGGCGGGGAAGCTGTTCGTGCTGGTGCTGCTCGGGTTCGCCGCGACCGACTTCATGATCACGATGACCCTTTCGGCGGCGGACGCGGCGGCGCACGTCGTGGAGAACCCGTTCGCGCCCGGCTGGCTGCACGACGCGAACCTGTGGATCACGCTGGTGCTGCTCGCCGCGCTCGGCACGGTCTTCCTGAAGGGCTTCAAGGAGGCCATCCGGGTGGCCGTCGTCCTGGTCGGCGCCTATCTCGCGATGAACGTGGTCGTGCTGATCACGGCCGCCGCCCATGTGCTGACCCAGCCGGTGAAGATCACCAACTGGTGGGACGCGATGACGGCCGAGCACTCCTCGCCGTTCGTGATGGTCGGCGTCGCACTGCTCGTCTTCCCGAAGCTGGCGCTCGGCATGTCCGGCTTCGAGACCGGCGTCGCGGTCATGCCGCAGATCCAGGGCGGCCCCGACGACACGTACGCCAAGCCGGCCGGCCGGATCCGCGACACCCGCAAGCTGCTGACCACGGCCGCGCTGATCATGAGCTGCTTCCTGCTGCTGTCCAGCCTGGCCACGACGATCCTCATCCCGCAGCACGAGTTCGAGGCGGGCGGCTCGGCCAACGGCCGGGCGCTCGCCTATCTCGCGCACGCCTACCTGGGCGAGGGCTTCGGCACGGTCTACGACGTCTCGACCATCGCCATCCTGTGGTTCGCCGGTGCCTCCGCCATGGCGGGACTGCTCAATCTGGTCCCCCGCTACCTGCCGCGCTACGGCATGGCGCCGGAGTGGACCCGGGCGGTTCGTCCGCTGGTCCTCGTCTTCATGGCGGCGGCCGTCTTCATCACGCTCTGGTTCAACGCCAACGTCGACGACCAGTCCGGCGCGTACGCGACGGGCGTGCTGGTGCTGATGCTCTCCGCGTCCTTCGCCTCGACGGTGGCGGTGCACCGGCGCGGCCACCGGGGGGCGGCCCTCGGTTTCGGCGCGATCACCGCCGTCTTCGCCTACACCCTCGTCACGAACGTCGTGGAACGCCCCGACGGCATCAAGATCGCCCTGATCTTCATCGTCGCGATCCTGATCTCCTCCTTCGCCTCCCGCGTCCACCGCGCCTTCGAGCTGCGCGCGGGCGCGGTGACGTACGACGAGGCGGCCGTCCGGCTGATCGACGAGGCCGCGGCGCGGGGCCCCTTGCGCATCATCGCCAACGAGCCGCAGGAGCACACCACCGCCGAGTACCGCGCCAAGGAGCGCGAGCAGCGCGAGGACACCCACATCCCCGACGACGGCGCGCTCCTCTTCCTGGAGGTGTTCATCCAGGACTCCTCCGACTTCACCGAGGACCTCGTCGTGCACGGCGACGAGAAGCACGGGGTGCGGCGGCTGCGCGTGCACGGCCCGGGCGTGCCGAACACGGTGGCGGCGGTGCTGATGAACCTGCGCGACCGCACGGGCGAGGTGCCGCACGCCTACTTCAACTGGACGGAGGGCCACCCCGTCAGCCATCTGCTGCGCTTCCTCGTCTTCGGCGACGGCGAGGTCGCCCCGGTCACCCGCGAGGTGCTGCGCCGCGCGGAGGCCGACCCGGAGCGGCGGCCGCGCGTCCACGTGGGCTGACCGGCCGCGGAATCCCCGGCCGGGCCGGGAGGTTACGACACCATCGGCACCCGCTCACAGGAGGCAGCCATGTACGGCGACCAGGCCACGGTCCGCACGATCCTCACCGACTCCGGCGACACCTGGGCCGTCGTCGGTCTCTCCTCGAACCAGGCGCGGGCGGCGTACGGCGTCGCCGGCGTGCTGCAGCGCTTCGGCAAGCGGATCGTCCCCGTCCACCCGAAGGCGGAGACCGTCCACGGCGAACAGGGGTACGCCTCGCTCGCCGACATCCCCTTCCCCGTGGACGTCGTCGACGTCTTCGTCAACAGCGACCTGGCGGGCGGGGTCGCCGACGAGGCCGTGGAGATCGGCGCGAAGGCGGTGTGGTTCCAGCTCGGCGTGGTCGACGAAGCGGCGTACGAGCGGACGCGCGAGGCCGGTCTGGAGATGGTCATGGACCGGTGCCCGGCGATCGAGATCCCGGCACTCGGCTGACCTGCCGCACCGCGCCCGGACGCGGACGCAGGTGCGGGGCTCGGGCAGCCTGCACAGTGCTTCCCCCCACGGAAAGTGCAGGCCGCCCGAGCCCCTGGACAGGTGGCTCTGAGGTGGCGTCTACCAGACGGAGTCCAGCGGCGCGATCGCCCTGTCCGGCTGATCGGCCGGGACGGTCGCCCGGTGCGGCTCGTTCGCCGGCTGCGGGTCGGCGGGCGCCAACCACACGCTGTCGGCACGCGTCGTCGTCGCCGCTCCGTGCGCAGACTGCGCGTGCGCCACACCGGCCAGGGCGGCGACGGTGAGGGCGATGAGGGCTCCGATACGGCGTGCCATGTGGGTCATCGTTGTCCTTCCGGGCGCACAGGGGCGGTGTCTGCTGTGCGAAGACGGTTCGCAGGAACCGGGAGGGGCCCCACGGATAGAATGTGGCTCATGCGGCGGCGCGGCTGCAACCGAATCCGCTGTCGTCTTGCTGCCTGGCGTAGGTACGCCAACAGGCCGACGGCCGACCGGCGTTGACCTTGACGGCTTGACGGAGGGGTTGGGTGGGAGAGAGCACCGCACCCGGGGACGCGCGCGGGCGGGCGCTGCCGGGGCAGGCGCTGTCGGCCGCCGCGGTCGACCTGTACGGGCGCCTGGCCACCGGGCGGCCGACGGGTCCCGCGGACGACGAGGCGCTGGCGCAGTTACAGGCGTGGGGAATGGTCGCGCTGCCCGAGGACGGCGCGCGTCCGGTGCCCTTACCGCCCACGGCGGCCGCCTGGTCGGTCGCCCGGGACGCCCTGACGCACCTTCAGGAGCAGACCCGGATGCTGATGGAACTGCCGAGCGCTGTCGAGCAGTTGAACCTCGCGTTCGCCCAGTCGCGGACCCGGGCGGGGGGCACCACCGGCTCGGAGTTCCTGTCGGACCGGGCGGAGGTCAACGAACGGATCGGGGCGATCCTCGCGTCCGCCCGGTCGGAGCTGCTCGGCGCGCACCCGCACGGGCCGCGGACCCGGGAGCAGATGGACATCGGCGTGCCGCGCGACACGGCGGCCCTGGAGCGCGGGGTGCACTACCGGACGCTGTATCAGGACGCCGTGCGCGACGACGTGGTGAGCTGTGAGTGGGCGTCGACGATGGCGCCGCGCGGCGTGCACTTCCGTACCCTGGCGGACCCCTTCGAGCGGGTCGTGATCGTCGACGAGCGGGTCGCGGTCATCTCCGACTACGTGGTTCCGGACGCCCCGGAGGGCGCTGCGTGGATCATCACGGACCGGGCGATGGTCGCCTTCTGCAAGCACGCGTTCGAGCAGGAGTGGCGGCGGGCCAGCCCGTGGCACGGGCAGCGCCGGGTGCGCGGCCAGAGCCCGGAGGGCGGGCTGCTGAGTCAGTTGCAGCGGGCGATCCTGCGGGCCCTGTCGGAGGGCGAGACCCAGGACGGGGCGGCGCGCAGGCTCCAGGTGTCGACGCGGAAGCTCCAGCGCGAGCTCGACCTGGTGCGCGCCGCGTGGGCGCTGCCGCAGGCGACCGTCGCGCAGCTCACCTTCCGGTGGGCGACCTCCCCGGAGCGCGAGGCGACGCGCGAGAAGGCCGCCTGGCGCCGGGCGCTGACGCCGGGCGACGGTCCCGGGCTCCCGGTCAATCGCCCAGCCACTCCAGCGCGGCCGTCGTCAGCGCCGTGATCCCGGTCGTGAGGGTTGGCTCGACGAGCGGCGCGAAGAACGGCGAGTGGTTGGCGGGGATGTCCCGGTCGGCCGTGCCCGCCTTCTGCGCGGCCGCCACCTGCTCCGGGTCGAGGCCGCCGAACATCCAGTAGCAGATGGGGGCCCCGGAGTCGGTCGCGAACAGGCCGACGTCCTCGCTGCCCGTCACCGGCCCCATGTCGAAGACCCGGTCGGGGCCGAGGGCGGTGCGCAGGGCCGCCACCGTGCGCTCGGTCGCCGCTTCGTCGTTGGTGAGCAGCGGGAAGCTGTCGATCTCGGTGATCTCCGGGTCACGTTCGGCGCCGGACGCGGCTGCCTCGGCGCGCACGATGCGTTCGACGGCGGACAGGACGCGGGCGCGGGTCTCGCCTCCGTAGCTGCGGATGTTGAGCTTCAGCTCGGCGCGGTCGGGGATGATGTTGGCCTTCGTGCCGGCCTGGAGCGCGCCGACGGTCAGGACGGCGGTCTCGCCGCCGGGGACCTCGCGGGCGACGACCGTCTGCAGCCGCAGCACGGTCGCCGCGGCCATCACCACCGGGTCGATGGCGGTCTCGGGCCGGGAGCCGTGGGAGCCCTTGCCGTGCAGGACCACCTGGAGCGAGTCGGCCGCGGCGAACGCCGGTCCCGCGTGCCAGCCGACCGTGCCCGCGGGCAGCGGTGCCACGTGCTGGCCGAGGACCACGTCGGGGCGGCCGAACCGGTCGAGGAAGCCGTCGTCGAGCATGGCCCGGGCACCCTGCGCGATCTCCTCGGCGGGCTGGAAGACGGCGACGATCCGGCCCGACCATTCGGCGCGCGCGTCGGCGAGCAGCCGCAGGGTGCCGAGCAGGCAGGCGACGTGCATGTCGTGGCCGCACGCGTGCATCACGCCGTCGGTCTTCGAGGCGTAGTCGAGTCCGGTGCGTTCCCGGACCGGCAGGGCGTCGAAGTCGGCGCGGAGCAGGACGGTGGGTCCCGGGCCGTTGTCGAGTGTCGCCACGACGCCGGTGCGGCCCACTCCTTCGGTGACCTCGTAGCCGTGGCTGCGGGCGCGCCGGGCGACCTCGGCGGCGGTCCTGGTCTCCTCGAAGGACAGCTCGGGGTGGGCGTGCAGGTCGCGGTAGAGGTTCGCCAGGCCCGGGAGCAGGGCCGGGAGGCCGTCGAGCACGGTGGGGGTCCTGGGTTGCTGGGTCATCTGTCCTCCGGCGCCGGGATGTGAGGGATGGGGGGCGTGCGGGCGGGGCTCGCTCAGGGCCGCTCGCCGTACCGGTGGTCGTCCTCGTCGAACGAGGCGAAGTAGGCGGCGGCCATGTCCTCGTCCCCGTGGCCCTGCTCGGCGGCGCGGGCGAAGCGGGCCGCGCTCGCCTCGGCGACGTCGAGCCGGACGCCGCCGGAGCGGCCCGCCTCCACGATGAGCCGGGCGTCCTTGGCGGCGGTGCTCACCGCGAACTGGGCCGGGGTGAGCCGGTCCTCCCGCACCAGAGCGGCCTTCATCCGCAGGTAGGGCAGGTCGAGGCCGCCGCCCGCGATGGCGTCGAAGAAGTGGTCCGGGTCGACGCCGAGGGCTTCGGCGAGGGCGAGGACCTCACCGGCGGCGCTGGTCGCCGCCAGGACCCAGCTGTTGGCGACGAGCTTGAGCCGGGTGGCGCTGCCCGCTGCCGCGTCCTCGCCGGTCCACACGGTGCGGGAGCCGACCGCGTCGAGGACCGGGGCGATCGCGTCGCGGTGTTCGACGGGGCCCGCCGCGAGGATCAGCAGCTGCCCCTGTTCGGCGGGGCCGCGGGTGCCGAGCACGGGCGCGTCGAAGAGGACGAGCCGGTTGCGGTCCGCGAAGTCGGCCAGCCGGGTGACGCCCTCGATGCCGGCGGTCGTGGACTGGATCCAGGCGGTGCCGGGGCGCAGCCCGTCGGCCGCCTGCCGCATCACGTCCAGGGCGGCGGGTCCGTCGTGGAGCATGGTCAGTACCGTGTCCGCGCCGGTGACGGCCTCGGCCGGGGTGTCGGTGACGTGCACGCCGTCGGCGGTCAGCGGTTCGGCCTTGGCGCGGCTGCGGTTCCAGGCGCGGACGGTGTGCCCGGCCCGGGCGATGTTCCGGGCCATCGCGGCGCCCATGATGCCGGTGCCGAGGACCGCCACGGTCCGCTTGTCGGTCGGTGCGCTCATGCCTTCGACTCCCTCGTGTGTGCCTGGTGCCCGTGTTCACTGTGCCGCGCGGCCGGTGATCGCGTCGAGCCGGGGCGCCCGCTCAGGCCCTGCGGCGGGCGAGCCGGAGTTCCGTCAGGTACCGCTTGGTGACCGTGCCGCCGTAGGTGCGGTCGATGAGGCGGCCGACGCAGTCGAGGAGCCCGGCGCGGGCGGCCGGGTCGAGGGCGAGGGTGCCGGAGAAGGTGCGCAGAAGGTCGAGGTACTGGCGGGTGGTGAAGGTGAGGTCGCGTTCGTAGCGGCGGAAGACGGGCGGCTCGAACCGGTCGGCGCCGGGCAGCGTCGCGTTGTCCTGCGCGGTGGTGCGGCCGGGTGCCTCCTGGCTGTCGTACGGGATGTCGTCCGCGGCGGTGAGGCGCAGGCCGTGCGGCGTGGCCGGGTCGAAGTGTTCGTAGCAGGCCTGCACGTCCACGAAGAACTGTTCCGTGCCACCGGCGGCATGATGGGTCGACAGTGTCGCGAGCAGGCCGCCGGGGCGCAGCGCCGCGGCGGACTTCGCGACGCGCACGGCGGGGTCGATCCAGTGGAACGAGGTCGCCGCCAGGACCAGGTCGAAGGGTTCGGGCGGCAGCGGCCAGTCCTCGAACGCGGCGACGTGAACGGTGGCGCCGGGGTGCCCCGCGAGGTTGCGGCGGGCGACGGCGGCCAGTTCGGCGCCGAGTTCGACGGCGACGATCCGGCAGCCGCGCTCCGCGAGCGGCACGGTCGCCAGGCCGGTGCCGCAGCCGACCTCGAGGACGCGGCAGCCGGGCCCCGCCCCGGCGAGCGCCGCCAGGTCGTCGAACACCTGCGGCGGATAGCCGGGGCGGGCCCGGTCGTAGGTCTCGGCGGCCTCGGTGAAGGTGCGGCGCAGGCGTTCTCGCTCGGTGTCGGTCACCCGGGCACGGTACGGAACGCGCCCGGCTGCCGTAGCTCGGGAAGGCGGGAGGGCAGGGGCGGCCCGGTTCACGGGGACGCGGGGCCGAGCAGCCGGATCAGCGCCTCGGCCAGGGCGACGTGCCAGCAGGCCTGGTCGTGGCCGCCGTTGTATTCGCTGCGGGTGACCCGGTAGCGGGCCGAGTGCAGGGTGTCGTAGAGCGCGCGGCAGTGGTCGACCGTGGCGCCCTCGTGCAGTCCGACGTCGAGGTGCACGGTGATCGGGCGCGGGGCGGCGGCCGCGTACCGGCCGACCATCCAGGGAGTGCCGAGGACGGGGGCGCTTGCGCCGGGCGGCAGTTCGGGCCGCCACCACAGTGACGGCGACTGGGCGACGACGTGGCCGAACCGGTCGGGCCGCAGATGACCGGCGTGCAGGGCGGCCATGCCGCCGAGGCTCTGTCCGGCGACGACGGTGCGGGCGGGATCCTCGGCGGCGAGGGGCCAGCGGTCCGCCGCCCAGGGCAGCAGTTCGTCGGCGAGGTACGTCACGAAGGCGTCCCGGCCGCCGAGTTCGCGGTCGCGGGTGTGCCGGTCCACGGCGTCCGGTGCGAGCACGACGAGGGGCGGGAGGCGTCCGTCGGCGATGAGCAGATCGAGGGTGCGCTGGAATCCTTCGCGGCCGAACCACAGGTCGCCGTCGCAGAGGACGAGCGCGGGCAGCCGTGCGTCGGCCGGTCTCGCGCCGGGTGGGACGTAGACCCAGACGTCACGGAACCCGCCCAGCGCCGCGGTGGGTGCGCGATGCCGTTCGACGCGGCCGGCCGGCACGGCCGCGGCGCGCTCCGCCGGGGCCCACGCCTCGGCGGGCGCCTGCGGCAACGCGAAGACCGAGCCGTCCGGGGCGCCCCAACGGGACGGCTGAGTAGTGGGGTTGAGCGGGTCCCCGGCGGCATGGACGGCCAGGGAACGCAGCCGCTCCTGGAGGACATCGGGAGCGGTGGGCGGCTCCTTGGCCGAGACGTCCGCGGCCAGCCGGTACGAGCCGCGGTGGTCGGCGCGCAGCCGCAGCCCGAGGTGCCAGACATCGGTCCCGGGTATCACTTCCAGGAGTGAACCCGCGAGGTGCCCGCGGTCGACGAGCCGGTTCGCCATGAGCAGCACCTGCCGGGTGGCGCGGTGGCCGCGCCACAGGAAGGTGACCACCCGATGGTCCGGCTCCCTGTCGATCTCCTCGACGAGGGGGGTGCCGTGCCGCGCCGTCTCCTGCCAGAACTCCTCGACGAGCGCAGCCCGGCGCGCCGGGTCGGCCTCGGCCGCGCTCGCCGCGAGGCGCGCGATCCGCGGTCCGGTGACCCGGACCGGCCGGTGGTCCGGCAGCGCGGCGGGCCGGACCGTCGGCTCGGGCTCGGACTCGGCGACCTGGACGCGCATGTCTCCCCTTCCCGTCGACCGCCCCGAAGGCGTCCGGACACCCTGCGATGACCAGGCTTTTCGTCAACGTAATTGTTAGCGAGTTCAGTAAGGCTAGCCTAAGCTAACCATATGCCCGCTGGTGCACGACTCGGCGACAGGTCTCCTCTCCGTACGAGCCGACGCGCGGTCTCAGCCGACCGGCCGGAGCAGGACCGCTGCCCCGCGGGGCGGCAGCACGAGTCCCGCGTCCGTGAGCGCGGGGCCGGTCAGCACCTCACCCGTCGCGCCGGGCACGGTCACGGGCACGTCGGTCCGGTTGACCAGGAACTCGTACCGGTGCGTCGCGTCCCGGCGGACGACGTGCTCCACCGCTCCCCGGGCCTCCTCGGGAAGTTCGCTGCCCACCCCGGCGGGCGCCAGCAGCGCGGGGAGCAGGGCGGCCAGGCCCTCGACGCCCAGTCGGGTGGAGACGTACGAGGCCGAACCCCCGCCCGTCGTACGGCGGGTGACGGCCGGGCGGGAGGCGTAGGGGCCGGTGCGGTAGCGGGCCAGGACCTCCACCTCCGGGCCGTCGACGTCGATCCGGTCGGTCCACAGGCTGCCGGCCACCGCGTGCAGCGGGCCGTCGAGGCCGACGGTGTCGCCGTCGAGGAGCGGCCCGAACTCCTCGATGCGGATGCCGAGCAGGTCGCGCAGGGCGCCCGGGTATCCGCCGAGGTGGACGTGGTCGTTCTCGTCGACGATCGCGGAGAAGTACGTGGTCACGAGATGGCCGCCGCTCTCGGCGTACCGGGTGAGCTCCTTGGCGAGCGGCTGCGGGACGACGTGCAGCACGGGTGCGACCACGACGTCGTAGCCGGACAGGTCGGTGCCGTGCGCGGGAACGACGTCGGCGCGGACGCCGAGGCGGAGCAGCGCCGTGTACCAGTCCAGGGCCTCCCGGTGGTAGTCGAGGCGCGAGGTGGGGTGGGAGTCCAGCTCGGCGGCCCACCAGGAGTCCCAGTCGAACAGGACGGCCACGCGGGCGGGTTCGCGCTCGCTGCCCGCGAGCGGCGCGAGCCGTTCCAGGGTGCGGCCGAGGGCGACGACGGACCGGAAGAGTGCGCTGTCCTCCCCCGCGTGGGGCACCATCGCCGAGTGGTACTTCTCGGCGCCCGCCCGGGACTGGCGCCACTGGAAGAAGCAGACGGCATCGGCGCCGTGCGCCACGTGCAACAGCGAGTCGCGGGCCAACTCCCCCGGCTGTTTGGGCAGGTTGACCGGCTGCCAGTTGACGGCACCGGTGGAGTGCTCCATCAGGAACCACGGGCGGTGTCCCGAGATGCCGCTCGTCAGATTGGCCGAGAAGGACAGTTCGTCGCGGTCGTGCGGGCCGGGAAGGACGTAGTGGTCGTTGGCGACGAAGTCCACCTCGCCCGCCCAGTCCGCGTAGTCCATGCCCTTGGTGCCGCCCATGACCATGAAGTTCGTGGTGACGGGCACACCGGGGGTGAGCTCGCGCAGCAGGTCGCGCTCGGCGCACAGATGGTCCTTGAGGGCGTCCGAGGAGAACCGCTTGAAGTCGAGCTGCTGGGTGGGGTTGGGGTGCGAGGCGGCGAGGCGCGGCGGCAGTATCTGCTCCCACTCGCTGTAGCGCTGCGACCAGAACGCGGTGCCCCAGGCGTCGTTGAGGACGTCCAGGGAGGTGTAGCGGCGGCGCAGCCAGTCGCGGAAGGCGCGGGCGGCGTCGTCGGAGTAGTCGTAGACGTTGTGGCAGCCCAGCTCGTTGTTGACGTGCCAGGCGACGAGAGCCGGGTGGGAGGCGTACCGGCCGGCGAGCTCCCGGACCAGGCGCAGCGCGTGCTCGCGGAAGAGGGGCGAGGTGGGGCGCCAGTGCTGGCGGGCGCCCGGCCACAGGGTCTCGCCGGTCGCGGTGACCGGCAGGATCTCCGGGTGGGCGGTGGTGAGCCACGGCGGCGGCGACGCGGTGGCCGTGGCCAGGTCGACGCCGACGCCGTGCGCGTGCAGCAGGTCCATGATCTCGTCCAGCCAGCCGAAGTCCCAGGTGTCGGCGGTGGGCTGGAGCCCGGCCCAGGAGAAGATCGCCAGCGAGACGATGTTCACCCCGGCCTCGCGCATCAGCCGGACGTCCTCCTCCCACACCTCCCGGGGCCACTGCTCGGGGTTGTAGTCGGCGCCGTAGCCGAGGCGGCGGGTGCCGTCGGAGCCCTTCGCGTAGGGGAAACGGGAGGGAGTGGGGGCGGTCATGGGGTCCTTCCGGTGATGCGGTGGTGAACTGAAGCGCGTGGAGGGCTACTTGACGGTGAAGCCCTGCTCCTTGCCGTACTTGACCGAGGCGTCCTGCCACGACTTCAGACCGGCGGTCAGCCTGGTGCCGGAGACGTAGGCCTTGCCGACGGTGTCGTTGAAGATCGAGTTGGCGTAGACCTGGTAGGGCAGGTACGACCAGCCGGAGGGGACGTTCTTCGCGGACTCGGCGAAGATCTTGTTGGCCTGCTGGCCGCCGAAGTAGCCGAACTTCGCGCCCTGGAACTCCGGGGAGTCCAGGTCCTCGACGGTCGCCGGGAAGGCGCCCTCCTCGATCCGTGTCCGCACTCCGGCACCGGCGGCGATGTACTTCGTGAAGGCGTAGGCGAGCGCCTTGTTGTCGTGCTTGCCGAGGTCGGGCACGGCCAGCGAGCTGCCGCCGTTCTCGGCGCTGGCGTGCTCGCCCGCGGTCCACTGCGGCAGTTCGGCCACCCGCCAGTCGCCGGAGGCCTGCTTCACGCCGGTGACGAAGTTGTTGGGCATCCACGCGCCGGTGGGCAGGGTGGCGATGGTGCCGTCGCCGAGGCCCTTGTACCAGTCGTCGGTCCAGCCGGTGACCGGCGCGAGGAGCTTCTCGTCGATGAGCTTCTGCCAGACCTCCGTGTACTTGGCGGCGGCCGCGTCGGTGAAGTCGATCCCGACGTTCGTGCCGTCGACCGTGTACGGGTGCGAGCCCGCCTGCCACAGCAGGCTGGTGGTCATCCCGGCGTCGCCGACGTCGCTGGTGATGTACATCTTCGGGTTGGCCTTGTGCAGCTTGCGGGCGGCCGCCAGGTACGCGTCCCAGGTCGTCGGGACGGAGATCTTGTACTTGTCGAAGACCTTCTTGTTGTAGAAGAGCGCCATCGGGCCCGAGTCCATGGGCAGGCCCCAGACGCTGTCGCCGTCCGCCACCGCGTTCCACGGGCCCGTGGAGTAGTCGGCCTTGAGCTTGCCCGCGCCGTACGCGCCGAGGTCGGTGAGCCCCTTGGTCAGGGAGTACTGGCCGATGGCGTAGTACTCGACCTGCGCGACGTCGGGGACGCCCTTCTTCGCGGAGATCGCGTTCGACAGCGCCTTGTACTGGTCGTTGCCCGTGCCCGCGTTGACCACCTCGACCTGGACCTTCGGGTACTTCTTCTCGAACTCGGCGGCGACGCTCTTCACCGTGGAGTCCCAGGCCCAGACGGTGATGGTGCCGCCCTTCTTCAGGGCCGCCCGAAGATCGGCGGCACCGGCCTTCGTGTCGCCGGAGTCGTCGCCGGAGCCGCCGCAGGCGGTCGCCCCGAGGGCGAGGGCGCAGACGAGGCCTATGCCGCGCAGCAGGCGGCGGGTGTGCTTAGGCATGTCGGATGCTTCCACTTCGTCGTGGTCCTACAGAGGGTTGTCACACGGCCGCCGGGGTTACTCCTTGACGCTTCCGGCGGAGAGTCCGGACTGCCAGTACTTCTGCAGCAGCAGGAAGGCGGCGATCAGCGGGACGATGGTGAGCAGGGAGCCGGTGAGGACGAGATTCGTCACGGTCTCGCCGCCGGACGTCTGCGCCTGCTTGTTCCAGGAGTCGAGGCCGAGGGTGAGCGGGTACCAGTCGGAGTCCTTCAGCATGATCAGCGGCAGGAAGTAGTTGTTCCAGGTCGCGACCGTGGTGAAGAGCAGCACGGTGACGGTGCCGGGCGCCAGCAGCGGCAGGGCCACCGTGAAGAAGGTGCGCACCTCGCCCGCGCCGTCGATCCGGGCGGCCTCCATCAGTTCGGTGGGGATCGCCTCGGTGGCGAACACCCACATCAGATACAGGCCGAACGGCGAGATCAGCGAGGGCACGACGACCGCCCACGGGGTGTCGGTCAGGCCGATCTTGCTGAACAGCAGGAAGGTGGGGACGGCGAGGGCCGTCGCCGGGACCGCGACCGCGCCGATGACGACGGCGAAGACGGCCTTCTTGCCGGGGAAGTCGAACTTGGCGAGCGCGTAGCCGCCCAGCACCGCGAGGAACGTGGCACCGCCGGCGCCCACCACCACGTACAGCAGCGTGTTGAGGAACCAGCGCAGGAAGACGCCGTCCTGGTACGTGAAGGTGTCGGCGATGTTGGCCCAGAGGTCGAAGTCGCTGTCGAACCACAGGCCGAAGGAGCGGGCGAGCCCCTCCTGCGACTTGGTGGCGCTGATCAGCAGCCACACCAGCGGCAGCAGGCTGTAGACGAGGACGACACCGGTGAGCACGGTGAGCAGGACGCTGCGCCGGGGGCGGCCGGGCAGGTGGCGGCGGGGTGCGCGCAGGCGCGGGGCCGCGGGCCGGGACGGTGCGGGCCGTCGCACGGGGGTGCTGGTGGTCATCGCGCTCACGCTCCCTTGCGCATGCCGCGCAACTGGACCAGGTACGCAACGATCATGGTGAAAACGCCCATGACGATGGCGACCGTCGCGGAGTAGTTCTGCTGCTGGCCGGAGAAGGACAGCGAGTACGTGTAGTAGTTCGGGGTGAAGTCGGTGGTGATGGCGTTCGGCGCGAGCTTCTGCAGGATCGCGGGCTCGTTGAAGAGCTGGAAGCTGCCGATGACCGAGAAGATCGTGGCGATGACCAGGGCGCCGCGGATCGCGGGGAGCTTGATGGCCGTGATGACGCGCAGCTGCCCGGCTCCGTCGATCTCGGCGGCCTCGTACAGCGAGTGCGGGACGACCCGCAGCGCCGCGTAGAGGATCAGCATGTTGTAGCCGACGAACTCCCAGGTCACGATGTTGCCGATGGAGGCGAGGACCAGGTCGGGCGAGAGCAGGTCGGGCAGGTGGACGCCCAGCGCGCCATTGACGTCGCCGACCAGGCCGTAGCGGGTGCCGTACATGAAGCCCCACATGAGGGTGGCGACGACGGCGGGCACCGCGTACGGCAGGAAGACGGCGATCCGGAAGAAGTCCCTGCCGTACAGCCGGCCGCTGTCGATCGCGAGGGCGACGAGCAGGGCGAGGCCGAGCATGACCGGCACCTGGATCAGCAGGAAGAGTCCGACGCGCAGGACACCGTCCCAGAACCGGGCGTCCGACAGGGCCTGTTGGTAGTTGTCCAGGCCGACGAAGTGGGTCCCGCCGATGAGTTGTGTACGGAACAGGCTCAGATGGACGGAGTAGACGAGGGGCGCCAGGAAGACCAGCGCGAAGACGAGGGCGAAGGGGCCGATGAACCCCCATCCCGTCCACGAGCGGCGCGTTCGGCGTGCCGGTGACCGGCCAGGGCGCCGGCCTGCGGCGGCCGACGGTTGAAGCGTCGTCATCGTGGTCCCTCGCTCGTGCGTCCTCGCGGGCGGAACCGTGATGTTTACGCAAACATCGCTGCGCGCGAGCGCCTCACGAGCTGTTATGTTTACGTAAACATCCGGTGGCCGAATGTCTACACTGCCCACGGAGGACGGTCAAGAGCCCTCCGGCCAAAGGCCGTTGACCGGACCGACGGCCGGCCGGCGAGCGCACACAGCGACGGGTGAGGCACACGGTGACAGGAACAACGGGAGGCGGTTCGCCCTCCGGCCGCGAGCGGCGCGCAAGGGGTGCCCGCGGCGCCTCGATGGCGGACGTCGCACGGGTCGCGGGGGTCTCCTCGCAGACGGTCTCCCGTGTCTCGAACGGCTTCCCGGGGGTGAACGAGGAGACCCGCGAGCGGGTCCTCACCGCCATGAGGGACCTGGACTACCGGCCCAACAGCGCGGCCCGCGCGCTCAAGCGCGGTCAGTTCCACACCATCGGCGTCATCACGTTCACGCTGTCGACGACGGGCAACGTCCGCACGCTGGAGGGCATCGCGACCTCGGCGGCCCAGGAGGGGTACGCGGTCACGCTGATGCCGGTCGCGGTCCCCACGCAGGACGAGGTGCGCGGCGCGTTCTCCCGGCTCGGCGAGCTGGCCGTGGACGCGGTGATCGTCATCATGGAGGTGCACCTCCTGGACTCGGGGCGGCTCACGCTGCCGTCGCACGTGCAGGTGGTGGTCGTGGACTCGGACGCGGGCGACCGCTTCGCGGTGGTGGACACCGACCAGGCGGGCGGCACGCGCGACGCCGTACGGCATCTGCTCGATCTGGGCCACGAGACGGTCTGGCATCTGGCCGGCCCCTCCGGCTCGTTCGCGGCGCAGCGCCGGACGGACGCGTGGCGCACGGCACTCCAGGACGCCGGCCGCCCGGTCCCGGAACCGGCGCGGGGCGACTGGTCGGCCGAGTCGGGGTACCGCGCGGGCCTGGAACTGGCCGAACACCCCGACTGCACCGCGGTGTTCGCGGCCAACGACCAGATGGCGCTGGGCCTGCTGCGCGCACTGAACGAGCGCGGCCGCAGGGTTCCCGACGACGTGTCCGTCATCGGCTTCGACGACATCCCGGAGTCGGGCTCGTTCCTGCCCCCGCTCACCACGGTCCACCAGGACTTCGGCGAGGTCGGCAGGCGCTGTGTGGAGAGTGCGCTGCGGCAGGTGCGGCAGGGCGCGGCCGAGCGGGGCACGACGCTGGTGCCGACGCGGCTGGTGGTGCGGGAGAGCACGGGACCGGCGCCGCGGAGGTGAGCCGCGGCGGGGCGCGCCCGGTTCTCCGGGCGCCGGCGCCACGGCGCGTCCCGGCGGTCAGGCGATGCCGAGCCCTTCCAGGACGACCGCCCCGGGCAGCTCCGCGAGCGCCTTGCCCGGCACGATCAGCTTGCCACGGCGGGTGCCGCTGCCGATCAGGACGTACGGGAGGTCGACGACGGCGGCGTCGACGAGGACCGCCCAGGTGGCGGGCAGGCCGACCGGGGTGATGCCGCCGTACTCCATGCCGGTCTCGCCGACGGCGGTGTCCATCGAGGCGAACGAGGCCTTCCGGGCGCCGAGTTGGCGGCGGACCGCGCCGTTCACGTCGACCTTCGTGGTGGAGAGCACGACGCACGCCGCGAGGGTGCTCTCGCCGCCGCGCTTGCCCGCGACGACGACGCAGTTCGCGGACTGCGCGAGCAGCTCCGGGCCGTAGTGCTCGACGAACGTGGCGGTGTCGGCCCACTCCGGGTCGGTGTCGACGTGGACCAGGTCCTGTGCGGGCACCGTGCCGCGCCAGTGCCGTACGGCGTCGGCGACGGGGCGGGTCAGCAGGTCGAGGGCCTCGGGGGCCGGCCGGACGTGGGCGAAATCTCCGATGGGTGCGCGCATGGGCGGCACGCTAACAGCCGCCGCGTGTCGGCGAATCTGGCGTCTCAGCGTACGAACGGCACCGATACGGCCATGATCATCCGGGTCGGCACGGTGCCGTCGTTGCGGTATTCGTGCGGTGCGTTCGCCTCGAAGGTGACGCTCGCCCCCTCGGGCACCCGGTGCGGGACGCCGTCCACGACGAGGGTCAGCTCTCCCTCGGTCACGTGGACGAGTTCGATGGTGCCGTCCGGGTGCGGGTCGGACGCGCTCCCCTCGTTCGGGAGCAGCAGCCAGTCCCACATCTCCAGGGGGCCGGGGGCCTCGGTCCCGGCGAGCAGCCGGTGATAGCTGCCGGCCTCCGTGGACCACAGGCGCACCGCCTGCTCCACGGGCACGATCCGCACCTTCGGACCCTGCTCGTAGTCGAGCAGCGTCGTGATGCTGATCCCCAGCGCGTCGCCGATCTTGACGACGGTGCCGATGCTCGGATTGGTGCGGGCCTGCTCGATCTGGATGAGCATGCCGCGGCTGACACCGGCCCGGGCGGCGAGCGCGTCCAGGGTGAAGCCGCGCTCGGAGCGCCAGTGCTTGACGTTGCGGGCGAGCGACTGGGTCAGCAGGTCGAGATCCGACACGTTCCGTCCAGGGGGCAGGGGTGAGCGCGGGCGGCGAGCGAGAAGTGACGTTCACTATCACGAACGCCAAAGTCCAGTTGACCGAACTACCGTCTGATGCACTTGGGCGTTCATCAAACTGTACTGCGAGGCACGCCACGACATCACTCACCAGCCTCCTCGTCGCCCCGCCGCGCACCCGAAGAGCCGGCGCACGAAGTGCGCATCCCAGGAGCGCGAGAAACACCCACCGCCCCGCAGACGCAAGCCACCCCAGGGGCGCGAGGAACCGCGCGAGAAGCGGCCACCGCCCCGCAGACGCAAGCCACCCCAGGGGCGCGAGGAACTGCGCGACCAGCCACGACGCAGCCCGCAGACGAGGAACGACCCAGGGGCGCGGGGAACCGCGCGAGAAGCACCCACCGGCCCGCAGACACAAAACACCCCAGGGGCGCGGGGAACTGCGCGAGAAGCACCCACCGGCCCGCAGACGAGGAACGACCCAGGGGCGCGGGGAACTGCGCGAGAAGCGGCCACCGGGCCGCAGGCACAAGACGACCCAGGGGCGCGGGGAACTGCGCGACCAGCAACGACGCGGCCCGTACCCGAAGAACCGCCGGAGGCGGACCGCGTCTCAGATCCGGTACCGCCGCAGCGCCGGCACCGCGAGGGCCAGCACCAGCATCGCCGCCACCACCAGCAGCCCGCCCCCGGTGACGGCCTCCCGCGCGCCGAACACCGACCCGGCCGAACCATGGAGAACGTCGGCAAGGCGCGGACCCCCCGCGACCACCACGGTGAACACCCCCTGCATACGGCCCCGCATCTCATCGGTGGCCGCGGACAGCAGAATCGCCCCGCGGAACACCATCGAGACCATGTCGGCGACTCCGGCCACGGCCAGGAACACCACGGCGAGCCACAGACTCCGGCTCAGCCCGAACCCGGCGATGGCCGCGCCCCAGGCGACCACGGCCCAGATCACCATCCACCCGTGCCGCCGCGCCCGCGAGAACGTCCCCGAGAAGAGCCCACCGGCCACCGCCCCGATCGGAATCGCGGCGAACAGCAGCCCGAGCGCGAGCCCTTCCCCGTACGAGCCGTACGTCTCGGCGGCGAGCTGCGGGAAGAGGGCGCGCGGCATGCCGAAGACCATGGCGATGATGTCGGCGAGGAACGACAGCAGCAGCACCTTGTGCGCGGAGATGTAGCGGAACCCCTCCACGATCTCGCGCACCCCGGCGCGGCGCTTGATCTCGGACAGCGGCGGCAGCGCGGGCAGTTTGTAGACGGCCCAGACGGTGACGCAGAGCGCGACGGCGTCGATCAGGTACAGCTCGGGCAGCCCGATCACGGGTATCAGGACACCGGCGAGCAGCGGCCCCACGACCTGCCCGGTCTGCATGACGGTCGAGCCGAGCGCGTTGGCGGCGGGGAGCTGCCCCTCGGGGACGAGCCGGGCGATGGAGGCGGTGCGCGCCGGGGAGTTGAGGCCCCAGAAGGCCTGCTGGAGGGCGAGCAGCACCATCAGTACGGCGACGGACTCGAGCCCGCTGACGGCCTGGAGCCAGAACAGCAGCGAGGTGACGGCGATGCCCGAGTTGGTGACGAGCAGCAGCTTGCGGCGGTCCACGCTGTCGGCGACGGCGCCGCCCCACAGGGCGAAGATGATCAAAGGGACGAGCCCGGCGAGGCTCGCCGCGCCGACCCAGGCCGAGGAGCCGGTGATGTCGTAGATCTGCTTCGGCACGGCGACGGCCGTGAGCTGACTGCCCACGGCGGTGACGATGGTCGAGGTCCACAGCCGGCGGTAGGCGGGGATGCGCAGCGGCCGGGTGTCCATGGCGAAGCGGCGCCAGCCGCTTCGCGGCTCGTTCGCCGCCGGGGGTTCGTTCGGTTCCTTCGGCTCGGCTGCGGATTCCGTGCCGGTACTGCTGTCGCTGGTGTCCACGTACTTCCTGCTTGCTCGGTACATCTATCGGCTGCAGGACTCACTATCGCAGCCCCGGCCGGAGCCGGGAACAGCGTCTCAGCCTCCGGCGATCAGCATGATCCCCATCGCGATCATGGTGACGGCGACCAGCCCGTCGAGGACCCGCCAGGCGGCGGGCTTCGCCAGGAAGCGGCCGAGCAGCCGGGCCCCGAAGCCGAGCGCGGTGAACCAGCAGAGGCTGGCCAGCACCGCGCCGAGTCCGAAGGTCCAGCGCAGCGCGCCCTGTCCGGCCGCCACCGAGCCGAGCAGGAACACGGTGTCGAGATAGACGTGCGGGTTGAGCCAGGTCATGGCGAGACAGGTCAGCACGGCCCGCCGCCGGGACCCGCTCGTGGTGCCCTCGGTGCGCAGCGCGTCCCCGGCCGGGGCGATCACCCGGCGGGCGGCGAGCGCCCCGTAGACGAGCAGGAACGCTCCCCCGATCCAGCCGACCGCGGTCACCGCCTGCGGATAGGCGACGACGAGCGCTCCCACTCCGCCCACGCCCAGCGCGATGAGGACCGCGTCCGACACCGCGCAGATGCCGACGACGGCGAGCACGGCGTCGCGTCGCACCCCCTGGCGCAGCACGAAGGCGTTCTGCGCCCCGATGGCGACGATGAGGGAGAGACCGGTGCCGAAGCCCGCGAGCGCGGCGGCGAGTGAGGTGTTCATTGCTTCGACGCTACGGGTGGGATCATCGCGCGTACAGCTAAAGATTCTTACGTAACATTAGCGCTTGTGATGACTCCGGAACTGCCGCTCGACCAGGTCAGGACCTTGCTCGCGGTGGTCGACGAGGGCACGTTCGACGCGGCGGCCGCCGCCCTGCACGTGACGCCGTCGGCGGTCAGCCAGCGCGTCAAGGCGCTGGAGCAGCGCACGGGCCGGGTGCTGCTCGTGCGCACGAAACCGGTGCGGCCCACCGAGTCGGGCGCGGTCGTCGTCCGGTACGCGCGTCAGCTCGCCCGCCTGGAACGCGACGCGTACGCCGAGCTGGGCCTGACCACCGAGGACGAGGAGCCGACCCGGGTCTCGGTGGCGGTGAACGCGGACTCGCTCGCCACCTGGTTCCTCGGCGCGCTGGGGCGGGTCGACCGGACCCCGTACGTCTGCTTCGAGCTGCATCGCGAGGACGAGACGAACACCGCTGAGCTGCTGCGCGAGGGCCGGGTGATGGCGGCGGTGACGTCGTCGCCCGAGCCGGTCACGGGCTGTTCGGTGCGGGCCCTGGGGCGGATGCGCTATCTGGCGGCGGCGAGCCCCGACTTCGCCCGACGCCACCTTGAGGGGTCCCTCGCCGACGCGCTCACCACGGCCCCGGTGATGACCTTCGACCGCAGCGACGACCTTCAGGACGCGTTCGTGCGGGGCCTGCGCCGGGGTCGCGGTGCGGCGAGCCGGGTCCGGCACGCGGTGCCCACGTCGGAGGGGTTCGTCGAGTCCGTCGTCCTGGGCCTGGGCTGGGGGGTGCTGCCCGAGTGGCAGGCCGAGCCCCTGTTCCGGTCCGGCCGCCTGGTGCGGCTCGCCCCGGACCACCCGGTCGACGTCCCGCTCCACTGGCAGCAGTGGAAACTGGACTCCCCCGCGCTCGCCGCGGTGGCGGAGGCGGTCACAGCGGCCGCCGGGGAGGCGCTACGGCCTCCCGCCTAGGGCCTGTCCGGCGGATCAGGGCCGCCCGGTCGGGTCCGGGCCGGTGTCCTCCAGGTCGGCCAGGGCCACCAGTTGCTCCGGGGTCACGTCCGCCGGGATCGGCTGCGGCGCGGGCGTGCGCAGCGGGGGCTGCCAGCCCGCCTCCTTGTCCCAGGTGCGTACGACCCGCGCGGGCGCCCCCGCCACCACCGCGTGGTCGGGGATCTCGCCGCGCACGACGGCCCCCGCCGCGACGACGACGTTCCGTCCGACGCGGGCGCCGGGGAGGATCACGGCATTGGTGCCGATCCAGCAGCCGGGACCGATCTCCACCGGCTCCATCCGCGGCCACTGCTTGCCGATCGGCTGCTCCGGGTCGTCGTAGGAGTGATTGGTGGAGGTGATGTAGACGTACGGGCCCATGTAGACGTCCCGGCCGATGGTCACCGTCGTGTCCGCGATGACATGGCTGCCGCGTCCGATGACGACGCCGTCGCCGATGGTCAGGATCGGATCGGGGCCCAGGTCGAGGTCGGGCATCATCCCGGCCGTCAGCGTGACCTGTTCGCCGATGATGCAGTGGGCGCCGAGCCGGATCCACGGCTCCCCGAACAGGGTGCCCTGCGGGAAGGCCAGCCGGGTGCCGTGGCCGATCGCACGGAACGGGTGCCCTCCGGTCTGCTCCGCCGTGACCGCGCCCCTGCGCTGCGCCCAGCGCCAGCCCGCCTGGACGGCTCGATGGGCGAGACCGCCGGGGCCACCCCGGCCACCGCGACCGTCCGAGCCGCCCGGGGACGAGAACACGTTCCATTTCATCGGCACGGCGCTACGTTACTCACCCGTACCGTCCGCCCCCACCTCACCGGCCTGTGATCTTCACCCCACAGGTACGGTTCGCTCTGGCGCGACACCACCATCGGGAATCAGAGGAGCAGGCATGGCCCACGAGGCACTCGTCACCGGGTTCGGCGACCACGAACCGGCGCTGGACCAGGAGTCGTTCGCGGCGCCGACGGCCACGCTGATCGGCGACGTCACCCTGCGCGCGGGCGCGAGCGTCTGGTACGGCGCGGTGCTGCGCGCGGAGTTCGAGCCGATCGTGCTCGGCGCCGACAGCAACATCCAGGACAACTGCACGGTCCACGTCGACCCGGGCTTCCCGGTGACGGTCGGCGAGCGCGTCTCGGTCGGGCACAACGCGGTGCTGCACGGCTGCACCGTCGAGGACGACTGCCTGATCGGCATGGGCGCGACGGTGCTCAACGGCGCGGTGATCGGCGCGGGTTCGCTGGTGGCGGCGCAGGCGCTGGTCCCGCAGGGCATGGTGGTCCCGCCCGGCTCCCTGGTGGCGGGGGTCCCCGCGAAGGTGAAGCGCGAGCTGACGGACGAGGAGCGCGAGCTCGTCACGCTGAACGGCACCCACTACGTGGAGCTGGCGAAGATGCACCGCGCCCTGTGACGGCGCCCGCCGGGGGCGGAAGCCGTCAGTCGGCGACGACGGCGGCCTCCGCCTCGGCACGCTCGTGCGCGGCGGCGGCCTTGGTGGCCCGTCGCTTCACGATGAGCATCGACGCGAGCCCGACGAGCACGGCCGCGCCGAGACCCACGTACGAGAACCGCTTCAGCCAGTCCTCGGCGACCACGCCCACGTAGTAGATGACGGCGGTCGTGCCACCGGCCCAGACCACGCCTCCGAGGAAATTCGCGATCAGGAACTTCCAGTACGGCATGTGCAGCACGCCCGCGAGCGGGCCCGCGAAGATCCGCAGCAGGGCGATGAACCGGCCGAAGAAGACGGCCCACATGCCCCACTTCTCGAACGACCGCTCGGCGGTGGCGACATGGGCGGGCCCGAAGTGCTTGGGGAACTTGGCGCCCAGCTTGGCGAGCAGGGGTCGGCCGCCCTTGCGGCCGATCGCGTATCCGATGGAGTCGCCGATGACGGCGCCCGCGCTGGCGCAGGCGCCGAGCACGACCGGATTGATGTCGCCGTGCTGCGAGGAGAGCAGGGCGGCGGAGACGAGGACGATCTCACCGGGCAGCGGGATGCCGAGACTCTCCAGGCCGATGACGCCCGCCACCAGGGCGTAGATGGCGACTGCCGGAATCGTGTCGAGCCACTCCTGGATGTGCAAAGCAGCCGCCTCCCGTAAGGCCCGCAAGTTCGGTGTACCCGGCGTGCGCCCTCCCCTGGGGCGCCCACGCCGGGAAGCCTACCTGCTCGCCCTGATACGCCCGAAGAGCCGCTGGAAGCCGACGCGCCCGACAGCGGGTTGCGTGCCCCGGCCGGGAGTTGTGGACTGCGCGCATGTATCGCGTGCCTGTGCTCTACCTGATCGCCTGCGCTGCCGGCCCTGCCCAGTACCTCGACGACGGTGTGCGCCTCGCGCCGGCCGCCGAGTGGGATGTCTGCCTCATCCTGACGCCGTCGGCGGCGAGCTGGTGGGAGCCGCGCATGCAGGAGCTCGTCGATCTGACCGGTCATCCGGTGCGGTCGCGGTACGAGCTGCCGTGGGAGTCGGAGGCTGTCCACATGGGCACACCGGTGGTGGCGATGCCTTACTTCAACCAGGCGCAGGGCGCTCAGCCCGCGGTCGCCGTGTCGGTCGAGAGGCTTCGGAAGCAGGGCGTCGTGGTCCTCGACGGCCGCGACGGGTATACGCCTCACCCGCCGAATCAGGGCCATCCTCGGGCGTTTCCCTGGGAGAGGGCGCTCGACCGTGTCAAGAGCATGATCAATCCCTAGAGCTTCGCTTGATCGTCATATGCCGATTCCGCCGGTGGCCGGGCCGTGTCAGTGCCCGCCCATAGGATTGCCTCATGTCCCCCACTCCCCCGCCTGCGGGCCGACTGCGGCCCGCTGCCGTGATCAACGCGGAGATCCGCGAGCTGTGGCCACACCCTGCCGTGCGTCTGTCGACGGAGCAGCGGGCACGGTACGAGCTGTTGGTCGTGGAGTGGGCGGCGGCCGTGCGCGGAGAGATCGTGAAGGCGGCGTAGCACCGTCCGCGCCCCGCCGGCCGACGGAGCGCCGTCGCCGTGGATAATCGGGGAGCGGCTGCCTCCGGTGACTGGCCTGAGGGTGGTGTACGTCGGCTGGCGGCGGCTGTCGGGTGAGGTGTGTGCATCGCCGCGGGAGGTGGCCAAGGCGGTGTGGGTGCCGTCTGCGCGACCTCGCCGGGTACATCCCGGGCGGTGTGTTCAAGTCGGCCGTCGGCCTGCCCGTCGTCTTCGTCGCCGACGGGCGTGCCGAGGGACTCGTCGGTCAGCCGTTGGGGCGCAGGGTCCAGACGACCTTCATCTCGCCGGTGACGGCGCCGTCCTCGCGGCGGATCTCGATGGTGACCGGGAACTCGGGGCGCTCGCCCGCGTCCAGTTCGGCGACGACGTCCTCGGCCGGACGGCCGAGCGTCGCGGTGGCGGTGACCGGGCCCATGGCCAGCTTCTTGTAGGCGATCTCGGCGCTGACGGCCAGCGGCACGGCGCGCGCGAGCTGGTCGCCGAAGGCGGCGAGCACGATGGCGCCGCTGGCGGACTCGCCGAGCGTGAACATCGCTCCGGCGTGCGGGCCGCCCACGTGATTGTGGTAGTCGGCCTGGTCGGGGAGGGAGACCACGGCCTTGTCGGGGCTGGTCTCCTGGAAGTCGAGGTTCAGGGTGCGGGCCATCGGCACCGTGGCGGCGAGCATCTCGCCGATGGACATCTGGTCTGCGCTCATGGACCGCATGTTACCCACGGGTAGCCAGCCTGGCCATCCCCGCCCCGGGCCCCGGCCGGGGCGAATGGTTTGGCAAATGGGCGCGCGGCGGCGATAGTCCCCCAGTGACCTCCTCATCCACCGCTCCGCCACCCCCTGCCAAGCAGTCGCGCCGGCCCGCCTGGGCCGGACGGAACTACACGCTGCTCGCCGGGTCTGCGTTCATCACGGCGCTCGGTGCGAACGGCGCGCTGATCGCCTCGGCGTTCGCCGTGCTGGAGACCGGCGGCGACGGCGGTGACGTGGGTCTGGTGGCGGCGGCCCGCACGCTGTTCCTGGTGATCTTCCTGCTGGTCGGCGGCGCCGTCGCCGACCGGCTGCCGCGCCACCACGTCATGGTCGCGGCCAACGCGCTGAGCTTCCTCTCCCAGGGCGCCTTCGCACTGCTCGTCCTCACGGGCGAGCCGCGGCTGTGGCAGATGATGGCGCTCAGCGCGCTGGGCGGCATGGGGCAGGCGTTCTTCAGCCCGGCGGCCGAGGGCATGCTGATGTCGTCGGTCAGCGCGGAGCAGGCGAGCCGGGCGTTCGCCCTGTTCCGGATGGCGATGTCGGGCGCCGCGGTGGGCGGCGCCGCGCTCGGCGGCGTGATGGTGGCCGCTCTCGGACCGGGCTGGGTGCTCGCGGTGGACGCGGCGGCGTTCGCGGTGGCGGGCGCGCTGCGCTGCTTCCTGGACGTGAACCACATCGCGCCGCGCGCGCCGGGCGGCGGGCTGCTCTCGGACATGCGCGAGGGCTGGCGGGAGGTCGCCTCGCGGCCCTGGCTGTGGGGCATCATCGCCCAGTTCTCGGTGGTCGTCGCCGTGGTGGGCGCGGCCGAGGCGGTGTTCGGCCCGCTGGTGGCGCGCGCCGAACTGGGCGGGGCCGGGCCGTGGGGCTTCGCGCTCGGCGCGTTCGGGGTCGGCACGATCCTCGGCGGTCTGCTGATGATGCGCTGGAAGCCGAAGCGGCTGCTGTTCGCGGCGACGCTGTCGGTGTTCTCGCTCGCCCTGCCGTCGGCGGCGCTCGCCGTGCCGGTGCCGCTGCCGGCCCTGGTGGCCGTGATGTTCGTCAGCGGCATCATGATGGAGGTGTTCGGCGTCTCCTGGATCACCGCACTGCACCAGGAGATACCTGAGGAGAAGCTGTCCCGGGTCTCCGCCTACGACTGGTTCGGCTCGGTGGCGATGGTCCCGCTGGCCACGGCGCTGGCCGGGCCCGCCGAGTCGGCGTTCGGCCTGACGCCGGCGTTGTGGGGGTGCGCGGCCATGGTGGTCGTCGCGACGACGGCGGTGCTCTTCGTGCCCGACGTGCGCAATCTGCGACGCAGGGAGTCGACCGAGATCGCGGGCGCCGTGGCGGCGACCGGCCCGGACGACGCGGCCGCGGTCGGCGTGACGGGCGCGGCCACGGCGGCGGTGACCGCGACCGAGCCGGTGGCGGCCCCGGCACGCGACGTCTCGTAGCCCTACCCCACGCTGAAGGAACCGCCCGGCGGCTCCGGCGACGGCACCGCCTCGGCGTCCGTCACCGGCCGGGCGTCGCCGACGAACCGGTGCAGCGCCTCGCCGTGCTCGACCCGCGCGGGGAACGCGTCGCGCGCGGTGCGGCGGGCCAGCTCCGGTGTGTCGAACTCGGCCCGGGAGGCGACGAGCACGGCGTTGCCGAACCGGCGCCCGCGCAGCACCGCGGGCTCCGCGATCAGCGCGACATGGGGGAACACCGCGGAGAACGTCGCCAGTTGGGAGCGCAGGAAGGCGAACGGGGCGCCGTCGGCGAGGTTCGCCGCGTAGGTGCCGCCGGGCCGCAGCACCCGGTCCGCCTCGTGCGCGTACTCCAGGGTGGTCAGATGGGCCGGCACCCGGGAGCCGCCGAACACGTCGGCGACGAGCACGTCCGCGCTGTCCGCCGGCGCCGCCTCCAGCCAGGCCCGCGCGTCCCCGCCGTGCACGGTGATGCCCGCTCCCCCGTCCGGCAGCGGCAACTGCTCGGCGACGAGTTCCCGCAGCCCGCCGTCGGCCTCGACGACGTGCTGCCGGGAGCCGGGCCGGGTGACGGCGACGTACCGCGGCAGGGTCAGGGCGCCGCCGCCGAGGTGCAGCGCGTCGAGCGGCACGCCCTCGTCGGCGGCGCAGTCCAGGACGTGGCCGAGGCGCCGGGCGTACTCGAACTCCAGGTACGCGGGGTCGTCCAGATCGACGTACGACTGGGGCGCCCCGTCGACGGTGAGCAGCCAGGCCCGGCGCCGGTCCACGTCGGGCAGGAGTCTGGCCGTGCCGTGGTCGACGGCGCGGACGACGGGTATCGGCTCGGGGTCGGGTGCGTTCACCCGCTCATTGTGCCGGGCCCGGGACCCCCGAACATCAGGGTCCCGGGCCCGGCACGCCCTCAGGCGCCGGGCTCCACGGTCGTCACCGTGCCCGCGCCGACGGTCCGCCCGCCCTCGCGGATCGCGAAGCCGAGGCCGGGCTCCAGCGGAACGGCCCGGCCGAGCCCGACCGTCATGGTGACGGTGTCGCCGGGCCGCGCGACGGCCGCGTCGCCGAGGTCGATGTCGCCGACGACGTCCGCGGTGCGCAGGTAGAACTGCGGCCGGTATCCGGTGGCGACGGGCGTGCTGCGGCCGCCCTCCGCCGCCGACAGGACGTACACCTGCGCGGTGAACCGCCGCGCGGGCCGCACGCTGCCGGGCTCGGCGACGACGTGCCCGCGCCGGACCGCGTCGCGGGCCACTCCGCGCAGGAGCAGCGCGACGTTGTCCCCGGCCTGCGCCTCGTCCATCGGCTTGCCGAAGGTCTCGACGCCGGTGACGACGGTCTCCGCGTCCTTCGCGGAGTCCTCCGCCCCGTACACGCGCACGCGGTCCCCGACCCGCACGCGCCCGCGCTCGACGGCGCCGGTGACGACGGTCCCGCGCCCGCTGATGGTCATCACGTTCTCGACCGACAGCAGGAACGGCGCGTCGACATACCGCTCCGGCATCGGAACGTACGTGTCCACGGCGTCGAGCAGCGCCTCGATCGACGCCGTCCAGCGCGGGTCGCCCTCCAGCGCCCTGAGCCCGGACACCCGCACCACGGGCACCGACTCGCCGCCGTAGCCGTGCGCGGAGAGCAGCTCGCGCACCTCCAGCTCGACGAGGTCGGTCAGCTCCTCGTCCCCGGAGTCCGCCTTGTTGATCGCGACGACGATGTGGTCGACGCCCACCTGCCGGGCGAGCAGCACGTGCTCGGCGGTCTGCGGCATGATCCCGTCGAGCGCGGAGACGACGAGGATCGCCCCGTCGAGCTGGGCGGCGCCGGTGACCATGTTCTTGACGTAGTCGGCGTGGCCGGGCATGTCCACGTGCGCGTAGTGGCGGGTGTCGGTCTCGTACTCGACGTGCGCGATGTTGATGGTGATGCCGCGCAGCGCCTCCTCGGGCGCCTTGTCGATGCGCTCGAACGGGACGAACGTACCCCCGCCGCGCTCGGCGAGGACCTTGGTGATGGCGGCGGTCAGGGTGGTCTTGCCGTGGTCGACGTGGCCCATGGTGCCGATGTTCAGGTGCGGCTTGGTGCGCACGTATGCCGTCTTGGGCATGGCTGAGTGGTCCCTTCCGGAACTTCACGAAAAGTGAGGGCCTCCTGTGGAGGCGGGGACCCCTGAGCCGGACCGACCCTCCCCCTGCGGGGTCCGCCGGAATGTCCGGAGAGGGTCAGCGTCGCGCGCCGTCGGCGGCTGCTGCCGCGAGCGTGGCCGCGAGGAGGACGGCAGCCTGAGCAGCGTCCGCGACTGCGGACGGAGCTGCGAGGAAGGCGTGCCGGAACATGAGGCAGATCCTGGCCGATGGATCGCCGCGCGTCGAACGATTTTCCGTCCCGGCCCGGGAGTTGCTCAGCCGGTCACGGACCTACGTTCTTCAGGGCTTCCCGCACCGACAGCGGCGCGAGCACGTCCCGGTGGGCGGCGACGAAGCCCCGTACGGCGTCCGCGTCGGTCTTCGCGTACTCGCGCAACGCCCACCCGATCGCCTTGCGGATGAAGAAGTCCGGGTGCCCGGCCCGGCGGAGGCAGTAGGCGAACAGCCGCTCCGAGTCCGTGGCCTCCTTGAAGCGGAGCTGGTGGAGCAGGGCGGTCCGGGCCACCCACAGGTCGTCGTCCTCGATCCACGCGTCCATGGCGGCCGTCAGCCCCGGGTCGGCGGCGACGAGTGCGCCCACCACGTGGGCGGCGAGGTGGTCGACGGTGTCCCACCAGGGAACGGTGGTGATCAGCTGCCGGGCGACCGGCAGGAAGGACGACGGCAGGACGCGGACGTGGCGGCGCAGACAGTCGACGGCGAAGTACGCGTACTCGCGCTCGGACAGCGCCCAGCAGCGCAGCGCGAGGGCGGTGAGATCGGTCGCGTCGGGTCGCGCCGTGCCCTGGAGGACGGTGCGGGACAGCTCCCGCCGCTCGGGTGAGGGCAGCCCGAGGAAGGGGGCGACGTCCTTCATGTAGGCCCTCATCCGCGCGGCCCGCTCGGGGTCGGCGGCGGCCGGGTACACGGTGGTCAGCCGGTCGAGGACGGTGTCGGCCCAGGCGCTGGGCGGCGGAATGACGGACACGTGCTGCTCCCCGGGGGCGATCCATTGTGGGAGAAGTGAGACACAACCTACGGCGATCTTATGTATGTCTCGGTTAGTCTCCCCGGATGCTCGACACCGTCCCCGCCCGTCCCGCCGGGCTCGCAGCACGCTTCACCCGGGTGCTGTTCTCCCCCTGGTCACGGCTGTCGCTCCTGATGGTGCTGCTGGCCGCGGCCGCCGCGTGCGTCCTGCTCTTCGAACCGCAACGGCTCCTTCAGGACGGCTGGCCGCGCCAGTTGACCGGGGCGTTCGCAGTCGTGGCGTTCACCGTGGCCTACGGCCTGTGCACGGTCGCGTTCGTGCCGAGACCGCTGCTCAATCTGGCCGCGGGGGCGCTGTTCGGCTCCCAGCTCGGCCTGCTCGGGGCGATCGGCGGGACCGTCGTGGGCGCCGGTGTCGCGTTCGGTCTGGGCCGGGTGCTGGGCCAGGACGCGCTGCGGCCGCTGCTGCGGGGCCGCTGGCTGAAGGCCGCGGACGGCCAGCTGAGCAGGCACGGCTTCCGCTCGATGCTGGCGGCCCGGCTCTTTCCGGGGGTGCCGTTCTGGGCGGCGAACTACTGCGCGTCGGTGTCCCGGATGCGCTGGGCCCCCTTCCTCCTCGCCACCGCACTCGGCTCGATCCCGAACACGGCGGCCTATGTGGTGGCGGGTGCCCGGGCCTCCGCTCCCACCTCTCCGGCGTTCCTGATCGCGATGGGGTTCATCGCGGTGACGGGCCTCGCGGGCGCGCTGGTCGCCTGGTTCAAGCGGCACAAGTGGAGTCCCCCGCGCGAGGGGTCGCACTGACCCGGGAGCGAAATCCCGGTCCGAGAACCAGCGTCACCGCCACCGACAGCACCGCGAGGACCACCATCGCCGCGGCCGGTGAGGTGAGTTGCGCGAGCGCGCCCGCCAGCAGGGCTCCCACGCCCTGCATCGTCAGCATTCCGGCCGTGTGCAGCCCCAGGGCGTGGCCGCTGAGTTCGTCCGGGGTGAGCGCCACCAGGCGTTCCTGGAGCAGCAGGCTCGCCGAGAAGCCGACCGACGCGACGGCGACCGCGGCCAGGGCCACGGGCAGCGACGGGCGCGCCCCGAACACCAGGTAGGGCGCGGCGAGCAGCAGCCGGAGCGGAGCACCGAGGCGGGCCCGCAAGCGGCTGGGCAGGAAGCGCCCGGTGAGGATGTCCCCGGCGAGCATGCCGAGCGCGGCACTCGCGAGCAGCACGCCCGCGTGCCCGGTGTCGTACGGGACGAAGAGGGCCTCGCAGCCGACGATCAGTCCGTTGGGCACCCAGAGCGCCAGGTACACGTAGCGGCGCGGGACCGAGGACCACAGCAGGGCGTTGCCGCGCATCGTCCGGCGGAGGGAGGGGCGGCCCGCGGCCCGGGCCGGGCGGGCGCTCAGCCCGCCGCGGGCGACCGCCGCCGACAGGACGGACAGGCCGGCGGCGATCACCAGGGTGCCGCGCGGGGACAGTGCCGTGAGCAGGACGCCGCCGAGCGCGTATCCGGTGATCTGGCAGATCCCGGCGCTCATGTTGAGGACGGAGCGGCCCAGCAGATAGCCGTCCTTGTCGAGGATGTCGGTGAGCAGGCCGTAGCGGACGCCGCCGCCGAGCGCCGAGGGGACGCCCTGGAGGAGGACGAGGGTGAGCGCGGCGGCGGTCGGCAGGCCCGGCACGGTCTGGAGCAGGGTGGCCAGGCCCAGGAAGAGGGAGAGTCCGGCGAGGACCGCGCGCGGCGGCAGCCGGTCCGCCGCCGACAGCAGGGTGAGCGCGCCGACGACCTGGGCGAGCGCGGGCCCGAACATGGCGAGCGCGGACAGCAGCGGCGAACCCGTCGACGCGTAGACGAGCGAGCCGAGGGCGAGGCCGCCGACCGTCTGGGCGGCGACCTGGAGCGAACAGGCGGCGAAGAGCGGAGTGAACTCGGGGGCGGCGAAGAGGTCGCGGTACGTGCGCATGGGCAGAGGCTGCTCGGGGGTGGCGGCGGGACGTTAATGTTTCGCGGTACGGCGAAACGATCGGGGTGGGCAGGGTGGGGATCTGGCAGGTCGACGCCGACACGCTGGCGGGCAGCCGGTTCGTGGTGTCGTCGCTCGCGGAGACGACGGCGAGCCTCAAGAAGCTCGCCGATCCGAGGGCCGCGCACCCCGGTGAGCGCCGCTGGCTGGACACCCACCTGCCCGCCTTCCGCGCCCGGCTGGCCGCGGACCCGGTGACGGCGGCGCTGCTGGCCGCCGCCTTCGGGACGACCTGGACCGCGGACTTCCTGACCCCGACCCCGTACGGGCGGATCGATCTGGACCTCGACGAGGGGCTGGCCCGGATCGCGGCGACTGCGTCGGACGCCGTGCGCGCGGACCTCGCGCTGTCGTGCCCGGGACCGCTGCCGCCGGTGCTCGCGCGCCCCGACGACCTGGCGGAGCGCGCCGCACGGCTCCTCGACTGGGTGTGGCGGACGACGGTGCTGCCCGAGTGGCCGCGGCGGCGCCGGGTCATCGAGGCCGATGTCGTCGCGCGGACCAGGGAGTTGTCGGTCGGCGGCTGGGCCGCGGCGTTCGGCGCGCTGCGGCCGACGATGCGCTGGCTGGGCGAGGGACGGCTGCGGATCAACGCCCACGACTATCCGCCGCGGGACATCTCGGGGGCACGGCTCCTCTTCGTGCCGGTGACCCCGCACCTGGGCTGGGTCTCCTGGCCGGAGCCGCCGCCCGGTGCGGGCGTGCCGCCGGACCGGTACGCGGTGGTCTACCCCTGCGCGGGCGCGCTCGCCGACGCGGGCCGGGTGACGCCGCCGGACGGTCTCGCCGTGCTGCTCGGCACGGCCCGCGCCCGGGTCCTGGTGCTGCTCGGCCAGCCGTTGACGACGACCCAGTTGACGGCGCTGACCGGGCAGGGGCTCGGCTCGGTGGGGCGGCATCTGAAGGTGCTGGGCGACGCCCGGCTCGTGGAGCGCCGACGGGCCGGGCGCTCGGTGCTGTACTTCCGCACCCCGGCCGGGGACACCTTGCTGTCGGCCCAGCGTGACCCGGATGTCTAGCGTGCGTTGCCTGCCCGTCACTTTCGGCGCCTAGCGTGCCTCACGCGTGTGCCCGTGCCCCTGTGGTGACGGGGGCGCGTGGCTCCCCGTCCTGTCCGGCACGCGCCCGCGGCCGGTCCCGTCCCCGGCCCCTGGATCGCGTACTTCTCCATGTCTTGGTTCGAATCATTCATTCTCGGCCTCGTCCAGGGGCTCACGGAGTTCCTGCCGATCTCGTCCAGCGCCCATCTGCGGCTGACGGCGGCCTTCGCCGGCTGGAGCGACCCGGGCGCCGCCTTCACGGCGATCACCCAGCTCGGCACGGAGACGGCCGTGGTGCTGTACTTCCGCAAGGACATAGCCCGGATCATCTCGGCGTGGTTCAGGTCGCTGGCGGACCGGACGATGCGCGGTGACCACGATGCCCAGATGGGCTGGCTCGTGATCGTCGGCTCGATCCCGATCGGTGTCCTCGGCGTCACGTTCAAGGACCAGATCGAGGGCCCGTTCCGCGATCTGCGGCTGACGGCGGCGACGCTGATCGTGATGGGTGTCGTGCTCGGTGTCGCGGACCGCCGCGCCGCCCGTGACGAGCTCGGCGGCAGGCACCGTGCGGTCCGCACCCGCAAGGAGCTCAAGGACCTGTCGGTGAAGGACGGCCTGATCTACGGCCTGTGCCAGGCGCTGGCGCTGATCCCCGGTGTCTCCCGCTCCGGCGCGACGATCAGCGGCGGTCTCTTCCTCGGGTACACCCGTGAGTCGGCGGCCCGTTACTCGTTCCTCCTCGCGATTCCGGCGGTACTGGCCTCGGGCGTCTTCGAGTTGAAGGACGCGACGCAGGGCGGGCACGTGTCGTGGGGCCCGACGGTGTTCGCGACGCTGATCGCGTTCGGTGTCGGGTACGCGATCATCGCGTGGCTCATGAAGTACATCTCCACCAAGAGCTTCATGCCGTTCGTGTACTACCGGATCGCGCTGGGCATCGCGCTGATCGTGCTGGTGACCGCGGGAGTGCTGAGCCCGCACGCCGCCGAGTCGGCCGGATAGCCGCGCCGCGCCCTCCGGATGCGGCCCTCACGACCCGCCCGTAACGTCACAGACGACCCCGAACCACCACATCAAGGAGTCGTCATGAGCGACAACGCCATGGACAAGGCCAAGGGCAAGGCCAAGGAGATGCTGGGCAAGGCCACCGGCAACGAGCGGATGAAGACCGAGGGCAAGGTCGACCAGGCCAAGGCCGACACGGCGAACATGGGCGACAAGGCCAAGGACAAGCTCAAGGGTGTGCGCGACTCCCTGAGCGACGACGACAACTGACCGTTCCCCGCGGGCCTCGGGCCCGGGGCCCGCTCAGGTGATGATCCCGGCGGCGGTCGCGGCCCGGAGCCAGTCGGGGAACTCGCCCGTCAGCCGGTCGTACAGCACCCCGTCCGGGATCAGCTTCGGGTCCTTGCCCGCCGGGAAGAACCCGGCGTTGTCGACGACGCGCCGGGCCGGGACCGCCAGCTCGTCCAGCTTGCGCAGGAAGTCGAACCTGTCCTTGCCGTAGCCGACGAACTGCCAGAACAGCGGCAGCTTCGCGGCCCTGCACAGGGTCTGCTCGGCGGCCCGCCGGGAGTCCGGGGAGCCGTCGGTCTGGAAGATGACGAGGGCCGGGCTCCGTACGCCGCTGTCGAGGTAGTGGTCGATGACCGCGTCCATGGCGGCGGCGTAGTCGGTGGTGCCCATGTGCCCGTACTCGCTGTGGAGTTCCGCGATCCGGCCCTGGTAGTCGTCGAGGCCGATGTCGACGGCGGGGCGGGCGTCGCTGTCGAAGAAGACGGTGGGGACGACACCGTCGTCGTCCAGGTTCACCGAGAGGGCGAGCACCTGCTCGGCGAGGTGCTGCATGCTGCCGTTCTTGTAGTACTTGCGCATGCTGCCGGACCGGTCGAGCACCAGATAGACGGCGGCCCGCAGGCCCGTCAGGCCCTGCTTCTCCAGGGACACGGCGGCGGTCTTGGCGAGGCTGACGAGCCCGGCGGGGACCTTCTCGAAGCTGAGCGGCATGGCGCCATCCTCGCAGGGCGGCCGCGGGCGGCTCGTCACCGGGGATTCTGTCTCGTCACCGGGGATTCGGGGGCAGGTCCTTCAGGAACACGAGGGCGTCGCACGCCCCGAGATGGGCCGGGTCGAACGGGGCGTAGCCGAACCACGGCGAGACGCGCGGCGCCGGTGCCGGGTCGCCGAGCAGGGCGGCGAGCTCGGACGGGTCGACGACACAGCGGTCCTGCGGCAGTGCGTGGAGCAGCCCTTCGAGGGTGTCCGGGGGCGGGGTGTCCACGCCCCGGTGGGGGATGGTGCCGAGCGCCGTGGCCACGAAGGCGTACCGCTCCCCCAGCCGGGCCGCCGCGAGCGCGCCGGCGCTCCACCAGGCCACGAGCGGATGGCCGTCCATGCGCATGGTGCTCCGAGGTCGTTGCAGATGGGAGTTGTGGGCGAAGGCGAGGGTCGGGCCGCGCTCGGTGAGGGCGAGGAGGGTGTCGGCCATCATGGAGTCCCGGACCGCGAGGAGCCGGGTCATCCGGCTCGGCGAGGGGTCGGCCATGCCATGGTGGTAGCGCAGCAGGCCGACGGCGGTCCGCCCGTACAGGCGGGCCCGGTCCCAGCCCTCCCGTGAGGCCGCCCCGAGCAGCTGCGGGGCCTGTGCGTCGAGCAGTGCCAGCAGGTCGTCGGCGAGGAGCCGCAGCCGGGACGCGTCGGCCGACCGGCCCACCGAACGGGCCGGGTCCCGCATCGCGGCCGGCTCGGTCCACCGGTCGTCGGGGCCGAGCAGATCGTCGAGGGTGCGTGCCGGGCACGGCAGCAGGTCCGCGTCGCCGTGGTCCGCGAGGAAGGCGTGGAGCGCGATGAGAGCCCGGCGCGGGCTCTCGGCGCCGGTGATCTCCAGCGGGCCGTCGAACCCGGCGAAGCGCACCTGGTCGGCGGCGGGCCTGCCGTCGTTGAACTCCCGCATCCAGCGGACGAGTTCACGGTTGGCGGCGGACGCCCCGAAGCCGTGGCTGAAGCCGTTCCGCAGGACGTCGTCGAGCGCATCGGGGTGCGCGGCGCCTGCGGCGAGTCCGGTGGCTCCGGTGACGTAGTCGTCGACGGCGAGGCCGCGCAGACAGTCGCTCTCGAGGGCGATCGTCCGGTAGCCCGCCTCCTCGACGAGCTGCCGGAACAGGGTGTTGCGCAGGTCGAGGAGCGAGTCCTCGCCGTGGGTCGGCTCGCCCAGGGCCAGGAGCCGGGGGCGGGGAGTCGGCAGCAGCCGCAGGACGGCGGCGGCCCCGACGGGGTGGACGGTGTGCGCGATGCCGGGAGACTCGGTCTTCATGGCATCAACGCTATCTTTGAACCTGCGGTGGAAGCTTTTGGCATTGAGTCTGCGTGCAGGGAGCGAAATGTGAGATCTGAGTCTCAAGTCAGGGTGCGGCTCAGACCCGTCGACCTGGCGCGTGAGCACGGTCTGTCGACGCAGGCGGTCCGCAACTACGAGGAGGAGGGCATCCTCCCGGCGGCCGCGCGGACCCCGCACGGCTACCGCACCTATACGCCCCTGCACGCGCTGGCGCTGACCGCGTTCCGCGCCCTGGTTCCCGGACACGGCCACGCGACGGCCACAGCGGTCATGCGGGCGGTGAACGAGGGTGCGACCGACGAGGCGTTGCGCCTGGTCGACGAGAGTCACGCGCAACTCCTGGAGGACCGGAGAACGTTGCGCACGGTGGAGCACGCGTTGCGCGGCCTGGAACCCGTCCCCGCGACCACTCCCGGACGCGCCCTCCGGTTCATCGGGCCGCTCGCGAAGGAGCTGGGCGTCCGGCCCGCGACCCTGCGCAAGTGGGAGGCGGCGGGGCTCGTGCATCCGCGCCGCGATCCGGTGACCGGCTACCGCGTGTACGACGGAACCGATGTGCGCGACGCGCGCCTCGCCCATCAACTCCGGCGCGGCGGATATCTGTTGGAGCAGATCGCCCCGCTGATCGGCCAGGTGCGCACGGCGGGCGGCACCGAGCCGCTGGAGGCCACCCTGCGCGACTGGCACGACCGGCTGTCCGCCCGCTCCCGCGCGATGCTGGCGGGCGCGGGCGAGCTGGAGAGGTATCTACGGGGACGCGAGGGCTCCTCCGACGGCTCCCCCGACGGCGTCGCCACGGTCGGGCGCGGCTAGCCGGGAAGGTCGCTCACCGGGTCACCAGGGCAGAGGACCCGACGCGGAGAAGAAGCCGCCGGTCGGTCCGTCCGGGCCGAGCTGCGCCATGCGGACGATGATCTCGGCGCCCTCCTCGACCGTCTGGGTGCCGGAGTTGCCGTTGAGGTCGGTCTTGGTGAAGCCCGGCTCGACGGAGTTGATCCGCATGGTCGGGAACGCCTTCGCGTACTGGACCGTCAGCATGTTCACGGCCGTCTTCGAGGCCGGGTAGGCGATGCCCGGGTAGAAGCCGGCGGGGGCGTCCGGGGCGGCGATCAGGGCCATCGAGGCGAGACCGCTGGCCACGTTCACGATGACTGGCGCGGCGGAGCGGTTCAGCAGCGGCAGGAAGGCGTGGGTGACCCGGAGCGTGCCGAAGACGTTCGTCTCGAAGAGCGGGCGGAGGGTCTCGACGGTCTCGTCGGCGGGGGCGACGATGCCGTTGCCGGCGGTGCGGCCCTCGATGCCGGCGTTGTTGACCAGCACGTCGAGGCCGCCGTCGGCCTCGATGGCCGCCGCGGCCGCGGCGACGGAGTCCTCGTCGGTGACGTCGATGACGACGTGCCGGGCGCCCAGCTCCTCGGCGACGCGGCGGCCCTTCTCCGGGTCGCGGCTGCCGACGTAGACGGTGTGGCCGGCCTCGATCAGGCGGCGGGCGGTTTCGCGGCCGAGGCCCTTGTTGGCCCCGGTGATGAGTGTCGTGGTCATGCGTCAAGCCTCCGGTGAAGCGCCCCGCCCTGCCAGCCGTCCGGTCTTCCTGGGACTGTCGGTACCAGGAAGATCCGTGCGCGAGGGGGCAGAGTGGGGAGCATGAGCAACGACTTCGGGGACGCCGTGCGGCGCTGGCGGGACCGCGTCCGGCCCGAGTCGGCCGGGCTCACGCCCGTGGGGCAGCGGCGCGCCGCCGGGCTGCGCCGCGAGGAGCTGGCCCTGCTGGCGGGGATCTCCGCGGACTACGTCACCCGGCTCGAGCAGGGCCGGGCCAGTCACCCCTCGGACCAGGTCGTCGCGGCGCTGGCCCGCGCGCTGCGGCTGTCCGACACCGAGCGCGAGCACCTGTTCCGGCTCGCGGGTCTGGTGCCGCCCGGCCGCGACCGGGTGCCCGGCACGCTCACGCCGAGTGTGCACCGCCTCCTGGAGCGGCTCGCCGGGACACCGGTCGCGGTCTTCGACGCCGCGTGGACGCTGCTGCTGGCGAACCCGCTGTACACGGCGCTCCTCGCGGAACGCCCGCAGTGGCGCGACCACCGGAGCAACGGCGTCTGGTGGACGTTCCTCGGCCCGCCCGGCCGGGTGCGGCAGAGCCCGCAGGAGCGCCGGGCGATGGAGACGGCGCTCGTCGCGGACCTGCGGGCGACCGCGAGCCGCTACCCGGCCGACCCGGAGCTGTCGGCCCTGATCGCGGAGGTGCGGGCCGGGAGTCCGCGGTTCGCCGCGCTGTGGGACGCGGGCGAGGTGGGCCGGCACGAGGCGGCCCGCAAGACGGTCGATCACCCCCAGGTGGGCCCGCTCACCCTGGACTGCGACATCCTGACGGTCGCGGGCGACGATCTGCGCGTCATGGTCTACACGGCCGAGCCGGGCACCCCGGACGCGGACGCCCTGGCACTGCTGGCCACGCACGTGGTCCCGGCGCTGCTCGTATCCTCACCCGCATGACACGCCACCTGCCCTTCGCCCGTCTGCACAACTTCCGTGACCTGGGCGGCTATCGCACCCTCGACGGCCGTACCGTCCGGTGGGGACGGCTGTACCGCTCCGACGCGCTGTCGAAGCTGAACCCGGCCCCCGACGACGACGCAGGGCGGGCCGACCGGGAGAGATACACCGGCCTCGGCATACGTACCGTGATCGATCTGCGCTATCCGTGGGAGATCGCGGCGGCCGGGCGGGCGCCCGAGATCCCCGGGCAGACCTGGGTCAATCTCAGCGTGGAGCACCGCCCGTACGACCAGGCCGTGATCGCGGCCGACGTCGACCCGTGGCGCCATCTCGCCGACCGCTACCTGGAGGTCGCCCACGACGGCGCCGGCGAACTGCGGCAGGCGCTCGGCCTGATCGCGTCCGCCGAGGGACCGCTGGTCTTCCACTGCGCCTCCGGCAAGGACCGCACCGGCCTGCTGGCCGCGCTGGTCCTCGTCCTGCTCGGTGTGCACGAGGACGACGTGGCGGCCGATTTCGCACTCACCGAACGCGCCACGGACCGCCTCCTCGCCGACTGGAAGGCGGCGCACGAGGGCCGCGAGCCGAGCTGGCCCGGCTTCGGCCGCGCACCCGAGGCGATCATGAGGCTGTTCCTCGCGGACCTGTCCGCGCAGTTCGGGAGCGTGCAGGGGTATGTCACCGAACACCTGGGCATGGATGAGGGGTTGACCACTCGGCTCCGCAGGACTCTGCTCGAATGATCGCCGACTCCCCGCCACAAACGATCACTTGACGCAGTCGACCGCTCGCTCAGGGTTCACATTCGGTCGTCGCGCGCATAGCCTTGGCACATGCCATCTGCCGCACGCCAGCCTGCGCGGACTGCCGAGGAAGTGAACGAGCAGATCCGGGGGCTGTGGCTGCGCACGGGCGGGCGGCTCACCGCCGAGCAGCGCACGCAGTACGAGCTGCTGGTCACGGAGTGGGCCCAGGCCACGCGCACCGAGGTCGTCGAGGCGGCCTGACCCGGGCCCGTCAGGTCAGCGTCCGCCCGCCACGCGCAGCACCGTACCCGTCGTGTACGCGGCGTCCGCCGAGAGCAGCCAGGCGATCGCCGCCGCGACCTCGTCGGCCGTGCCCGCCCGGCGCAGCGGGAGCGCGCCCGCCATCCGTTCGGCCCGGTCCGGGTCGCCGCCCCTGGCGTGCATCTCGGTGTCGATGATGCCGGGGGCCACGGCGTTGACGCGGATGCCGGCCGGACCGAGCTCCTTGGACAGGCCGACGGTGAGCGTGTCGACGGCGGCCTTGGAGGCTGCGTAGTGCACGTAGTCGCCGGGGCTGCCCAGGGTCGCGGCGGCGGAGGAGAGGTTCACGACGGCGCCGCCGCCGGAGGCGGCCATGTCACGGGCGGCACGGCGGCTGCACAGCAGGACGCCCAGGATGTTGACGTCGACGATCCGGCGCAGGTCCTCGGTGCGCGCCTCGGCGAGCGGGCCGAACGGGCCTGCGACACCGGCGTTGTTCACCAGGCCGGTGAGCGGGCCCAGTTCGGCCTGCGCCTCGTCGAACAGCCGCTCCACGTCGGCCTCCTGCGAGGTGTCGCCCTGGAGGACGACGGCACGGGCACCGGCCGCGCGCACGCCGTCCGCGGTGCGCAGGGCCGCCTGCTTGTCGCGGGCGTAGGACAGGGCCACGTCGTGGCCGTCCCGGGCGAGCCGCAGTGCTGTGGCGGCGCCGATGCCTCGGCTGCCGCCGGTGACGAGTGTGATGGGGCGGGTCAAGCGAGCCTCCTGACAGTGATCATGTCGCGCGAGGCGCACCGTACCAGCGCCACTTGCCGACCCTTTCCCGGCCCGGCAGATCACCGCGTCCGGTCGCCCACAGCAGCGTCGGCCAGGGCTCGGCGCCGGCGGGCGCGTCAGGGAAGAGCCGGTGCAGGGAGCGGGCGCACAGTCCGGCTGGCGGCACGAAGGGGACGCCGAGGCCGAGCGCCATGTCGTGGGCGTGCAGCAGCGTCTCGACGACGCCCATCGCGGCGAACCCCTCGGGATCGGCGGCGCCGAAGACGTGGTGGCCGCGGGCGTCGGCCGGGGTCGCCCGGACCACGGCGACGAGCAGCCCGCCGCACGCCTCGAGCACGCCCAGCAGTCCGGCCGGGCCCGCCTCCGGCTCGGCGGTGACGGTGTTGGCGGGCCCCTGCGGGCGGCGCCGGGAGAAGCCGAAGCTCACGTAGTCGTCGGCCTGCGGCCGGGTCGAGCCGATCTGGGCCGCGTACGCGAAGAGGTCGTCGGCGAGGTGCTCGCCGGTCTCCCAGCACGTCCACTCCAGCGGCCCGGCCGGGACGTGCCAGTCGGCCCCGGTCGCCGGGCTCAGGGCGTCGACGGTGATCCGGACGGCCTGCGCGACATCGTCGGCGGTGACGGGACCGGGTATCGAGGTGTTCGGCTCTGCTGACATGGGCCGACGGTAACAGCGACCTGGCGCACGCCTCTTGGCTGTACGGGCCGTGGGCTCGACACTGACTCGATGACGCAGCGTGTGGAACTCGCGACCGTCCTCGACCGGCTCGCCGTCGACGAGTTGGTGACCGACTACGCCGTGACCGTGGACGACGGGGACTGGGCGGCGTACCGCGCCCTGTTCGCACCGGACGGCCGCGCCGACTACCGGGCGGCGGGCGGTGAGGAGGGCGGCGCCGAGGAGATCGCCCAGTGGCTGACCCGGACCATGGATCTTTTCCCGATGCGCCAGCACCTGATCGTCAACCGCCGCGTGCGCTTCGGCCGTCTGGACCGGGACGTCGGCGACACCGCCGCCGTCCAGGCGGACTACATCAACCCCATGCGGTTCACGGGCGCGGACGAGGGCGGGGCGCCGGACTTCGTGTGCGGCGGCCGGTACGCGTTCGGGCTCGTCCGTACGCATCTGGGCTGGCGGATGCACCGGGTGACCGTCCACGAGAAGTGGCGGCGCGCTCCGCAGCCGTCGGCGACCGGCGTCTGACTCCGGCGCCCTGCCGGGCGGTGCCCACTGTCGTTGATCGCCGCCGACGCGCACACTGAAGGCACGTGACCGATGACGGCGGCAGTCGTACGAGGTGGGAGGCGCGGCGAATGCGGGGTTGGCGGCAGCGGCTCGGGGAATCGCCCTGGTGGCGCGGGGCCGCGGCGGCCGGGGCGGGCGCACTGCCCGCGCTCGCGTTCCCCGCGCCCGCGCTGTGGTGGTTCGCCTACGTGGCCCTCGTCCCCTGGATGCTGCTGGCACGCTCGGCGCCGACGCCGCGCCGCGCCGCCCTGGACGGCTGGCTGGGCGGCCTCGGTTTCATGCTGGCGGTGCACCACTGGCTGCTGCCCAGCCTGCATGTCTTCACGGTGGTCCTCGCTGCGCTGCTCGGCGCGCTGTGGGCGCCGTGGGGATGGCTGCTGCACCGGCTGCTGCACGGGCGGCCGTCCGCGCGGCAGGGGGTGGCCGCGCTGGTCGCGGTGCCCTCGGCGTGGCTGATGGTCGAACTGGTCCGGTCCTGGCAGGGGTTGGGCGGCCCGTGGGGAATGCTGGGCTCCAGTCAGTGGCAGGTGGGCCCGGCGCTGCGGCTCGCCTCGGTGGGCGGGGTGTGGCTGCTGAGCCTGCTCGTGGTCGTCCTGAACACCGCGGTGGCGCTGCTCGTGATCGCGCGCGGCGCCCGTGCCCCCGCGGTGGCCGGGCTCGTCGCGACCGTCGCCGTGACCACCGCCGCGTCGGCCTGGGCGCCGCGTCCGCAGACCGACGGCACCGCGCGCGTGGCCGTCGTCCAGCCCGGGGTGATCGGCGGCGCCGACAGCGCCGGTCGCCGCTTCGACCGCGAGGAGGCCCTCACCCGCCGGCTCGCGGGCCAGCGGGTCGATCTGGTCGTCTGGGGCGAGAGCAGCGTCGGCTTCGATCTGGACGCGCGCCCCGATCTGGCCCGCCGGCTCGCCGCGCTCTCCCGGCTCGTCGACGCGGACATCCTGGTCAACGTGGACGCGCGCCGCTCCGAGGGCATCTACAAGAGTTCGGTCCTGATCGGGCGCGACGGGCCGACGGGCCCGCGCTACGACAAGATGCGCCTGGTCCCGTTCGGCGAGTACGTGCCCGCCCGGTCGCTGCTCGGCTGGGCGACGTCCGTGGGCAAGGCGGCCGGGGAGGACCGCAGGCGCGGGACGCACCAGGTCGTGATGGACGCGGGGGCGCTGCGGTTCGGGCCGTTGGTCTGCTTCGAGTCGGCGTTCCCCGACATGACCCGGAGCCTGACCCGTGACGGGGCGCGGTTGCTGCTCGCGCAGTCGTCGACCTCGACGTTCCAGCACAGCTGGGCCCCGGAGCAGCATGCGTCGCTGGCGGCGTTGCGGGCCGCCGAGAGCGGGCGGCCCATGGTGCACGCCACGCTGACCGGGGTCTCCGCCGTGTACGGCCCCGATGGTGCGCGGGTCGGCCCGTGGCTCGGTACGTCGTCGAGCACGGCCCGGGTGTACGCGGCACCGACGGCCCACGGCACGACGCTGTACGTCCGCTTCGGTGACTGGCCGGTTCATCTGGCCGGGGCGGTGCTGGTGGTGCTGGGGGCGGCGGAGGCGGCCCGCCGGCTGTCCCACGTGCACGCCGGCGGGGGCTGGTCGCGCAGTTCCCCGCGCCGCCCCTGAGGCGGCGCTCCTCTTGATGAGATGCCGCACGAAGTGCGCATCTCAGGGGCGCGGGGAACTGCGCG
>NZ_JBEOYI010000038.1:0-50218 GCF_040297005.1 Streptomyces sp. NPDC001904
CTCGAGCGCGACGACGGGGCAGACCGGCGACTTGCCCGCGGCCTCGACGGCCTGAGACGAGCTCCGCTCGCCCAGGGGAGGCTGCGCGTCAGCGCATGCCTCAGGGGCGCGGGGAACTGCGCGGCCAGCCCCCACCGGCCGGCAGCCGGGTACGCGCCTCGCGGGGCAGCCCGCGGCCCGCGATAACGTTCGGGCCGATCGTTGCAGCCGGCCAGAGGAGTGCACCCGTGAGCGTCAGCGAACCCGCGCCGGACGGCATCGACCCGTTCGGCACCGCCAGACTGCGGCGGGGCGTGCTGGACGCCTGGGCGGCCAGCGCGGCCCGGTTCCGGGAGGACGCCAACGCCGAGGAGGACCTCGCGCTCGGCGGCTACCGCGACCGCCTGGTCGTCGAACTCGCCCAGAACGCCGCCGACGCCGCCGCCCGCGCGGACGCCGAGGGCCGCCTCGCCCTCACCCTGAAGGACGGCGTCCTCGCCGCGGCGAACACCGGCGCCCCCCTCGACGCGGCCGGCGTCGAGTCCCTGTCCACCCTGCGCGCCTCGGCGAAGCGGGACGACGCGACGGGCGCCGTGGGCCGCTTCGGCGTCGGCTTCGCCGCGGTGCTGGCCGTCTCCGACGAACCCGCCGTGCTGGGCCGCACCGGCGGCGTCCGCTGGTCCCTCGCCGAAGCCCGGGACGCCGCCGCCGACACCGCAGGGACCAGCCCCGCGCTCGGCGACGAACTGCGCCGCCGCGACGGCCACGTGCCGCTGCTCCGGCTGCCGTTCGCGGCCGAGGGCCAGGCCCCCGGCCCGTACGACACCGTCGTCGTGCTGCCGCTGCGGGACGCCGCCGCCGAGGCGCTCGCCGCCCGGCTGCTCGACGAGGTCGACGACACGCTGCTGCTGGCCCTGCCGGGGCTCGCCGAGGTCACCGTCACCACCGACGCCGGCACCCGCACCCTGCGCCGCACCGCGCCGGACGCCACCACCCCGTACACCGTCATCACCGACGACGCCCGGGACCCCGCCGACGTGCGCTGGCGCACCGTCGGCCACCAGGGCGCGCTCGGTGCCGAGCTGCTCACCGACCGGCCCGTCGAGGAACGCCTCCGCCCGCACTGGTCCGTCACCTGGGCCGTGCCCGTGGACGGCGACGGCGCCCCGCGGCGCCCGGTCAGCGCCCCCGTGCTGCACGCCCCGACGCCCAGCGACGAGCCGCTGGGCGTGCCCGCGCTGCTCATCGCGTCGTTCCCGCTGGACACCGCGCGCCGGCACGTCGCGCCCGGCCCGCTCACCGACCACCTCGTCCAGCGCGCCGCCGACGCCTACGCCGAACTCCTGGAGACCTGGCGCCCGGTGGGCCCCGGCATCCTCGACCTGGTCCCCGGGCCGCTCGGCAAAAGCGAGCTGGACGGCGCCCTGCGCGCCGCGATCCTGGAGCGGCTGACCCGGACACCTTTCCTGCCGCCCGCTCTCGCACCGGACGAGGACGAGGACCGGCCCGACGCCCTCAAGCCGCGGGACGCCGAGGTCGTCGAAGGGGCGGGCGCCGACACCGTGCGGGTCCTCGCCGAGGTCCTGCCGAGCCTGCTGCCGGCCGGCCTCGAACGCCGTACCGAGCTGCGCACCCTCGGCGTCGCCCGGCTGCCGCTGACCGAGGCCGTCGACCGGCTCGCCGGTCTGGAGAAGGAGCCCGGCTGGTGGCGGCGGCTCTACGAGTCCCTGGCCGGGGTCGACCCGGACCGGCTCAGCGGACTGCCCGTGCCGCTCGCCGGCGGCCGCACCACCATCGGCCCGCGCCAGGTGCTGCTGCCCACCGCCGAGGCCGCCGTCCCCGGTGACGCGCTGGCGCGGCTCGGCCTGAAGGTCGCCCACCCCGACGCCACCCACCCGCTCCTGGAGAAGCTGGGCGCGCTGCCCGCCACGCCCCGCGCGGTCCTCACCACCCCGCAGGTCCGCGCGGCCGTCGCCGCCTCCCTCGACGACGAACCCGCCTGGGACGACGACGGCGCGCTGGGCGCCGACGAGTTGGCGGACGTCGTGCTCACCCTGGTCCGCGACGCCCACCTCGACACCGGCGACGAACCCTGGCTCGGCGCCCTCGCCCTGCCCGACGAGGACGGCGAACTCGCCCCCGCCGCCGAACTCCTCCTCCCCGGCAGCCCGCTCGCCGGGGTCATCCGTGAGGGTGAACTGCCCTACGTGGACGAAGAATTCGCCGAGCGGTGGGGCGAGGGCCCGCTCGCCGCGTGCGGAGTGCTCGCCACGTTCGCCCTCGTGCGCGCCACCGACGTCGTCCTCGACCCGGACGAACTCGACCCGCGGGACTCCGACTACCCCGAACCCGACGACCCGGGGCTGCTCGACGCCGTCGACGTGTGGTGCGAGGACGTCCTCGACCGGCTGCCCGACACGCCCGTACCGCCGGTCGCCACCGAACTCGTCGCCGTACGGGACCTGGACCTCGTCGACGAGGACCGCTGGCCGCAGGCGCTCGCGCTGCTCGCGCAGCCGCCCCTGCGCGACGCCCTCACCCAGCCCGTCCGGATCCTGCTGCCCGACGGCACCCACGAACTCGTCCGCCCGTACACGGCCTGGTGGCTGCGCGGCAATCCGGTGCTCGACGGCCGCCGCCCCGCCGGACTGCGCGCGGCGGGCGGCGACCCGCTGCTCGACGGGCTGTACGAGTCCGTGGACGCCGCCGGTTTCGAGGACGAGCAGGTGCTGCGCGCCCTCGGGGTGCGCACCTCCGTCGCGGCCCTCCTCGACGAGCCCGGCGGCGCCGCCGAACTCCTCGACCGGCTCGCCGACCCGGACCGCCCGGTCGGGCCCGCCCAACTCCACGCGCTCTACGGCCTGCTGGCCGATCTCGACCCGGAGCAGGTGACGCTGCCGGACGAGGTGCGGGCCGTGCGGGACGGCGAGGTCGTCGTGGCCGACGCCGCCGACGCGCTGGTCGCCGACGCCCCGGACCTGATCCCGCTGGCCGGCGGGCTGCCGCTGCTGCCGGTCGCCCCGGCGCGGGCGGCCGAACTCGCCGAGCTGTTCCAGGTGCGGCGCCTCGGCGAGGCCGTCGCCGCCGAACCGACCGGCACCGACGCCACCGAGCACCCCGTGCCCGACTCCGTCCGCACGCTCCTGGGGGCCGCGACCCCGGCCACGTACCTGGAGTACGAGGAGCTGTACGTCGGCGGGACCGAGGCCGACTGGCGGCGCACCGCCGACGGCACCGTGCACGCGGCGACCCTGGAGGGGGTCGCCGCCGGTCTCGCCTGGGCGGCGGGGCAGTGGCCGCGCCGGTTCGAGGTGGCGGCGCTCCTGGAGGATCCGTCCCGCACGGCCGAACTGGCGCGGGACCGCTGGTTCGACTGACGCCGCCCGGCCGGTGCCGACTTGTGGAGGTTCTGTGAGGGGTGCGGCCCGAATGTAATCTGGATCACTTACAGAATCTTCATACAGAGTGCAACTTCTTGCGGGGTCCCCACGTCTCACTAGCGAGTCAACAGACTCCTAGACCACTTGGGACCCGCGTGATGGCATCCGCACCGCGGGCCCCCTTCTCCACTGTGGGGAACACATGCGCATTCGTGCCACCGCGGCCGCCGTGACGGTCTCCGGCGCCCTGGCTCTCACCGCGTTCGCCGTCCCGGCCGCCCAGGCCGACAACGGCTGGCAGGGGACGGGCGTCGCCCAGAAGTCCCTGGTCGACCTCGTCAAGGACCACGCTTCCAGCGCCGCCCCGAAGGCCAAGGCGCGCGCCCTGGCCGCCGACGAGCCCTACGCCCTCAACCTGAAGTTCTCCGGCGTCAAGATCAACAACGGCAAGCCGATCGTCGCCGGTACGACCAACAAGGTCACCGTCCCGGTCACCTACAACGTCTCGTTCGGCTCCGACCCGGGCATCTTCGCCGACGACTTCATCATCGGCATCGGCCTGTACTGGTCGAACGCCAGCGAGACGGACGGCAACTACCTGGGCACCAACGGCTCGACCTGCCAGGTCTCCGCCTCGTCGGCCACCTGCAAGGACACGGTGACGATCACCCCGAAGCTCGACCTGTACAACAGCGACGCGGGCGCCAAGTGGACGGCCGAGGGCGTCGCCATCGCCCCCAACGGCGAGGACATCGACAGCGACGACGCCGACCTGAGCAAGGTCGGCTTCGTCTCGCAGGACGGCGTCGCCAAGAAGGTCGCCCTCCAGCGCTACGCCAAGCTGAGCACCAACGCCACCCCGGAGCCCATCAAGAAGGGCAAGACCCTCACGGTCAAGGGCGCCCTCACGCGCGCCAACTGGGACACCGCCAAGTACGCGGGCTACACCCAGCAGAAGGTCACCCTGCAGTACCGCAAGAAGACCTCCAGCACCTACACCACCCTCAAGACGGTCACCTCGGACTCCAAGGGCAACCTGAGCACCACGGTCAAGGCGTCCGCCGACGGCTACTTCCGCTACAAGTTCGCGGGTACGTCCACGACCCCGGCCGTGACGTCCACCAGCGACTTCGTCGACGTCCGCTGAATCTCCGACTGATCAGCCGCTAGACGGGGAAGCGGCGGCCGACCCACCTCCACAGGAGTTCGAGGACGGCCGCCGCCACCACCGAGACACCCACCGCGGTCCACGGCATCACGGCGCCGACCAGCTTCAGGGCGAAGAAGTCCTGGAGCCACGGCACGACCAGGACCAGCAGGAAGCCGAGACCCATCGCCGCCACCAGGCAGATCCGCCACCAGGTGTAGGGGCGGGCGATGATGGCCAGCACCCACATCGAGATCAGGAACAGGGTCAGCGTGGCGGCGCTGGTCTCGGCGTTCAGCGCGTCGGAGCCCGTGTAGTAGTGCCGGGCCACCATGTACATCACGAACGTCGCGATGCCGGCGACGGCGCCGCCCGGAATCGCGTACCGCATCACGCGTTTCACGAAGTGCGGCTTGGCCCGTTCCTTGTTGGGGGCGAGCGCGAGGAAGAACGCGGGGACGCCGATCGTCAGCGTCGACAGCAGCGTCAGGTGCCGGGGCAGGAACGGGTACTCGACCTGGAAGCAGACCACCATCAGTGCGAGCAGCACCGAGTAGACCGTCTTGACCAGGAACAGCGTCGCCACCCGCGTGATGTTGCCGATGACCCGGCGGCCCTCGGCGACCACCGAGGGCAGCGTGGCGAAGCTGTTGTCGAGCAGCACGATCTGCGCGACCGCCCGGGTGGCCTCGGAGCCCGAGCCCATCGAGACCCCGATGTCGGCGTCCTTCAGGGCCAGGACGTCGTTCACCCCGTCGCCCGTCATCGCGACCGTGTGCCCGTGCGACTGGAGCGCCGCGACCATGTCCCGCTTCTGCTGCGGGGTGACCCGGCCGAACACCGTGCCCTCGTCGAGCGCGTCCGCCATCTCGCTCTGCTCGGCCGGCAGGGTACGGGCGTCCACCGTGTTCTCGGCGCCGGGCAGGTCCAGCTTGGCGGCCACGGCGCCGACCGACACCGCGTTGTCCCCGGAGATGACCTTCGCCTTGACGTCCTGCTCGGCGAAGTAGCGCAGGGTGTCACCGGCGTCCGGGCGCAACCGCTGCTCCAGGACGACGAGGGCGGCCGGTTCGGCGCCCTCCTTCACCGCCGGGTCGGCGAGGCTGTCGTGGGTCTTGCCGACGCGGGCGAGCAGCAGGACCCGCAGCCCCTGCCGGTTCAGCTCGTCCACCTCCGCGAGGGCCGGGTCCTCGGCGGGGAGCAGCACGTCGGGCGCGCCGAGCAGCCAGGCGCTGGTCGTGCCGTCGCCCTCGCTGAAGGCGGCGCCGCTGTACTTGCGGGCGGAGGAGAAGGGCAGCGCCTCGGTGCAGCGCCACTCCTCGGCCGCCGGGTAGGCGTCGATGACGGCCTGGAGGGAGGCGTTCGGGCGCGGGTCGGAGTCGCCGAGCGCGCCGAGCACCCGGGCCACGTACTCCTCGCCGAAGGCCGTGCCGTCCAGCGGGCGCAGCTCGGAGACGTCCATGCCGCCCTCGGTGAGCGTGCCCGTCTTGTCCAGGCAGACCGTGTCGACGCGGGCCAGGCCCTCGATGGCCGGAAGTTCCTGCACGAGGCACTGTTTCCGGCCGAGTCTGATGACGCCGATCGCGAAGGCGACGGAGGTGAGCAGCACCAGCCCCTCGGGGACCATGGGCACGATGCCGCCGACGGTGCGCGCGACGGAGTCCTTGAAGCCGTGCTCCTTGACGACCAGCTGGCTGATGACCAGGCCGATCGCGGTCGGGATCATCATCCACTGGACGTACTTGAGGATGGTGGAGATGCCGCTGCGCAGCTCGGACTGGACGAGCGTGAAGCGGCTCGCCTCCTCGGCCAGCTGCGCCGCGTACGCCTCGCGGCCCACCTTCGTCGCGGTGAACGCGCCGCCGCCCGCGACCACGAACGAGCCCGACATCACCGGGTCGCCCGGCTGCTTCACGACCGGGTCGGCCTCGCCGGTCAGCAGCGACTCGTCGATCTCCAGGCCGTCCGCCTCGGCGCAGGTGCCGTCCACGACGATCTTGTCGCCGGGGCCGATCTCGATGAGGTCGCCGAGCACGATCTCGGAGGTGGAGACGGCGGCCGCGACGCCGTCCCGCCGGACCGTGGGCTTCGCCTCGCCGATCACCGCGAGGGAGTCGAGGGTCTTCTTCGCCCGCCACTCCTGGATGATGCCGATGCCGGTGTTGGCCAGGATCACGTAGCCGAAGAGGCTGTCCTGGAACGGGGCGACGGCCAGCATGATCAGCCAGAGCACACCGATGATCGCGTTGAACCGGGTGAAGACGTTGGCCCGGACGATCTCGCTGAGCGAGCGGGAGCTGCGCAGCGGTACGTCGTTGACCTCGCCGCGGCTCCGGCGCTCCTCGACCTCGGCGCCGGTCAGGCCCGTCGCCCTCGTCGGCAGGGGGACCGGGTGCACAGGGTCGAGCTCGGGGCCGGCGTCGATGTGCGTCATGTCTCCGACGGTACGGGTGGATCGGGGGGTTCACCCCTTGGGCGGGGCTTTATCCGACCTGGGGAGGACGCTTGTCCTCCGGGGGGTGTAGGGGCCGTCGGCGGGTGCGCCGCCGTCGTGGCTGGCCGCGCAGTTCCCCGCGCCCCTGAGATGCGCACTTCGTGCGGCATCTCATCAACAGAGGCGCACCTTGGGTGCCCTCTCTTTTGGAGAGGCGCGCGAAGCGCCTGCCTCAGGGGCGCGGGGAACTGCGCGACCAGCCACGACGGCGGCGCGCGTACAGGGAGAGCCGCAGTGGGGTCAGTCGGGAAGGGCGGAGCCGCTTGCGGCGGCGCGCTTCAGAGCCGCGTCGCGGCCGCGGACGTACCAGATGCCGATCAGGCCCAGACCGGCGCCGGCCAGACAGGTCCAGATCCACCACGTGTGCCCGTGGTCGTCGAACCAGCCGTAGAACGGCAGCTGGACGAGGAAGAGGACGAACCACAGGATCGTGCCGCCGGTGATGGTGGCGACGACCGGACCCTCAAGGGGTTCCGGCGCCTCATGCTCAGGTGTCCACTTCGCCATGGGAACAGCTTAACGACACCTCCGAAACCCGTCGCAGCCCCCGCCCCCCATGGGTCTACGCGCGGAGATAGCGATTTCCGGCTCATATGTTCATACTGAAACCGCCTGAGAATGGCTACTTCTGTTCGTACGAAACGCCAATGGGAGCAACGGGGAACCCCGCTGGTGGCCACACGTAGACCAGACTTGATCACATCCTGCCCACTGGGCACCGCTGAAAATCGCTGAGGTCAACCATGTCCACTTCGGCCACCGCCCCGGTCGATGTCAACGAGCAGCCGCCGGAGCCCAAGAACGGCCTCGACCGCTACTTCAAGATCTCCGAGCGCGGCTCGACCGTCCCCCGTGAGATCCGTGGTGGCCTCGCCACGTTCTTCGCGATGGCGTACATCATCGTGCTGAACCCGATCATTCTCGGCAGCGCGAAGGACATGTACGGGCACCAGCTCGACAACGGCCAGCTGGTCACCGCGACCGCCCTGACGGCCGCCTTCACCACGCTGCTCATGGGCGTCATCGGCAATGTGCCGATCGCGCTGGCGGCCGGCCTCGGTGTGAACACCGTCGTCGCGCTGCAGCTCGCCCCGCGCATGTCGTGGCCGGATGCGATGGGCATGGTCGTCCTCGCGGGCTTCGTGGTGATGATCCTGGTCGCCACCGGTCTGCGCGAGCGCGTCATGAACGCAGTGCCGCTCAGCCTGCGCAAGGGCATCGCGATCGGCATCGGCCTGTTCATCATGCTGATCGGTCTCGTCGACTCCGGTTTCGTGAGCCGCATCCCGGACGCCGCGCACACCACGGTGCCGCTCCAGCTCGGCGCCGACGGTCACCTGAACGGGTGGCCGGTGCTCGTCTTCGTCCTCGGCGTACTGCTGACCCTCGCCCTGCTGGTGCGCAAGGTGCCGGGCGCGATCCTCATCTCCATCGTCGTGATGACCGTCGCCGCGGTGATCGTCAACGCCGTCGCCAAGATCCCGTCCTGGGGTCTGACCACGCCGAAGTGGCCGGGCAACCCGGTCGCCACCCCCGACTTCGGGCTCGTCGGCAAGGTCAGCCTGTTCGGCGGCTTCGAGAAGGTCGGCATCCTCACCGGCGTGCTCTTCGTCTTCACCGTGCTGCTGTCGTGCTTCTTCGACGCCATGGGCACGATCATGGGCATCAGCGACGAGGCGCACCTGACCGACGAGAACGGCCAGATGCCCGGCATGAACAAGGTGCTCTTCATCGACGGCATCGCGGTCGCCGCCGGCGGCGCCTCGTCCTCCTCCGCCACCACCTGCTTCGTGGAGTCCACGGCCGGTGTCGGTGAGGGCGCCCGTACGGGTCTGGCCAACGTCGTCACCGGCACGCTCTTCGCCGTCGCGCTGTTCCTCACGCCGATCGCCACGATGGTCCCGTCCCAGGCGGCCACCCCCGCGCTGCTCGCGGTGGGCTTCCTGATCCTGTCGGGCGGCATCCGCGCGATCGACTGGGACGACTGGACGGTCGCCATCCCGGCCTTCATCACGATGCTGATGATGCCGTTCACGTACTCGATCACCAACGGCATCGGGATGGGCTTCATCGCCTTCACCGTGCTGCGCGTGGTCGCGGGCCGGGCCAAGGAGGTGCCGGTCGCGATGTACGCCGTGTCGGCCGTGTTCGCCTTCTACTACCTGATGCCGGCGCTCGGCCTGACCTGATCCCCGTGTCGCGGGGCGGCTAGGCCGCCCCGTAGAACCTCTCCGTCTCCTCGACCGACGTCTTGAAGCGTTCGTCGAAGTCGTCCCGAATGAGCGTCTGGACCACATAGTCCTGGACGCTCATTCCCCTTTTCGCGGCATGCCCCTTGAGCCGGTCGAGCAGCTCACCGTCTATCCGCAGGCTGAGCACAGTCGATCCCATGCGAACAGCGTCGCGGGGCGCCGCGCCCGGGCGTGTCACTTTTCGGATGCGGCTCACTCGTTTGAGTGACGTGAGGTTTCCCGGTGCCCGCGTGCGTGGTGGGGATCACGGGCGGAGGAGTGCCCCCCGGTGGTAGTTAGGCACAGTAATGAGTTACGCTAACGAACATGCCGGACCTCTCCCATGGCGACGATGCCGCCGCCGTGAACTCCCTGCGCTCCGCCGTGATGCGCCTGTCACGCCGACTCAAGCACCAGCGGGTCGACGAATCGCTGAGCCCCACCGAGATGTCGGTGCTCGGCACCCTCGCCGGATGCGGCTCCGCCACCCCGGGTGAGCTGGCCCGCAAGGAGCACGTGCAGCCGCCGTCGATGACCCGCATCGTCGCGCTCCTGGAGGCCAAGGGACTGGTCCGGCTGGAGCCTCATCCCGAGGACCGCCGGCAGAAGGTCGTCACGTCCACCGAGCAGGCCGAGACCATGCTCCTGGAGTCCCGCCGCAAGCGGAACGCGTGGCTGGCGAACCTGGTCGACGGCCTGGACGAGGACGAGTGGGCCAAGCTCCGCGAGGCCGCGCCCGTCCTGGAGAAGCTGGCCCACCTGTGACCGACCGCACCCGAACCCCGTCCGCACAGCCGTCACTGTCACTGACCTCGCGCTGAGCCGACCGCCGAGGAGGCGAACCCACTTTGAGTACGGGATCCGGAGCAGACTCCGCCCCCGCACCTACCCCTACTCTCCCCGCTTCCGGGGGCAAGCCCTCGATGTTCGCCAGCCTGCGCGTGCGCAACTACCGGCTGTTCGCGACCGGGGCCGTCATCTCCAACACCGGCACCTGGATGGCCCGCATCACCCAGGACTGGCTGGTGCTCTCCCTGACCGGTTCGTCCGCCGCCGTCGGTGTCACCACGGCGATGCAGTTCCTGCCGATGCTGCTCTTCGGGCTGTACGGCGGAGTGATCGCCGACCGCTTCAAGCGGCGCAACCTGCTGTTCTGCACCCAGGGCGCGATGAGCCTGTCGGGCCTGTTCCTGGCCGTCCTGACCCTGTCCGGCCACGTACAGGTCTGGCACGTCTACGCCGCCGCCTTCTTCACCGGGCTCGTCACGGTCGTCGACAACCCCTCGCGGCAGTCCTTCGTGTCCGAGCTGGTCGGACCCGACCAGGTCCGCAACGCCGTCTCGCTGAACTCCGCCAACTTCCAGTCCGCCCGGCTCATCGGCCCCGCCGTCGCGTCCGCGCTGACCGCCGCCGTCGGGCCCGGCTGGGCGTTCCTCGCCAACGGCCTGTCCTTCCTCGCGCCGCTCACCGGGCTGCTGCTGATGCGCACCCGTGAGCTGCACGAGATCAAGCGGACGCCGCGCGGCAAGGGGCAGCTCAAGGAGGGGCTGAACTACGTCTCCAAGCACCCCGAGCTGATCTGGCCGATCGTGCTCGTCGGGTTCGTGGGGACCTTCGGGTTCAACTTCCCGATCTGGCTGAGCGCCTTCGCCGACGACGTGTTCCACGGCGGGGTCGGGCAGTACGGCATGTTCAACACGCTCATGGCGATCGGTTCGCTCGCCGGGGCGCTGCTCGCGGCGCGGCGGCGGTCGGCGCGGCTGCGGGTGCTCGTGGGGGCCGCGATCGGGTTCGGGGTGCTGGAGATCCTGGCCGCGTTCGCGCCCGGGGTCTGGCTGTTCGCCCCGCTCGTGGTGATCCTCGGCGTCCTCGGCATCACGACCAACGTCACCGCCAACTCCTCCGTGCAGATGGCGACCGATCCCGAGATGCGGGGGCGGGTGATGTCCCTGTACTTCATGGTGTTCACCGGGGGTACGCCGCTGGGCGGGCCGTTGTTCGGGTGGCTCGCGGACCAGTACGGGGTGCGGGTGAGCTTCATGCTGGGCGGGCTGATCTGTGCCGGGGCCGCGGTGCTGGTGGGGCTGATGCTGGCCCGGGCCGCCAATCTCCGGCTCAAGGTGGATCTGCGGCGCGGGGAGCGGCATGTGCAGTTCGTTCCCCGGGAGCCGGTGCCGGTGGCGGCGGTGGCGTAACCGTCTGCCGGGTGCCTGTTCGTCCGGTGCCTGTTCATCCGGCGGCTGCGGCCCGGTGGCCGCTTCCCGCGCAGTTCCCCGCGCCCCTGAGGGCGAGCTCCGCTCGCTTCAGGGGCGCGGGGAACCGCGCGTTCGGCCACGACGAGAGCCGCACCCGGGAGACTGGCCCCATGAGACTCTTCGCCGCTGTTCTGCCGCCCGCGGAAGTCGTCGACGAACTCGGCGGCCACGTCGACCGGCTGCCGGCCGGGGACGGGCTGCGGTGGACCGGGCGGGGCGGATGGCATCTGACCCTCGCCTTCTACGGAGACGTGCCGGAGGCCACCGTGCCCGACCTGTCGGAGCGGCTGGCCCGGGCCGCCGCGCGCACCGCGGCGTTCGGGATCGGGCTGCGCGGCGGCGGGCACTTCGGCGGGCGGGCCCTGTGGACCGGGGTCGGCGGCGAGACGGCCGCACTGCGACGGCTCGCCGAGCGGGCCGGGGCGGCGGGCAGGAAGACCGGGACCGACGGGGACCACCGGAGCTACCGGCCGCACCTCACCCTCGCCCGCGCCCGCGACACGTACGACTTCGGGCCGTACCTCACCGCGCTCGACACGTTCGCCGGGACACCGTGGACGGTCGCCGAGCTGGCCCTCGTACGCAGCAATCTGCCGAGGTCCGGGGTGCCGGGGGAGCAGCCGCGGTACGAGAAGGTCGGCGGCTGGCCGCTCGCCGGTGCGCGTTAGGCTCGACACGTGGACCCGAAGACGCGGAACCGGATCATGGCCGGTGTGCTTGTGCTGATGTTCGTCGTGGTGGCGGTGGCGGCGGCCGTCGGAAACTGACCCCTTCCCCGGCGGCCGCCGCACCCGCGGACTACCAGGCGAAGGCCTCCGGCGACGGCCCCGGGCCCGGGAAGATCTCGTCCAGCGACGTCAGGACGTCCTCACCCAGCTCCAGCTCGACGGCGCGCAGCGCCGATTCCAGCTGCTCCTTCGTGCGCGGGCCGACGATCGGGCCGGTCACGCCGGGCCGGGTCAGCAGCCATGCCAGGGCCGCCTCGCCGGGCTCGATGCCGTGCTTGTCGAGCAGATCCTCGTACCGCTGGACCTGGTCGCGCACCTTCGTGTTCTCCAGGGCGCTCGCGCTGCGCCCGTCCTTGCGGCGCTTGCCCTCGGCCTCCTTCTTGAGCACGCCGCCGAGCAGACCGCCGTGCAGCGGGGACCAGGGGATGACGCCGAGGCCGTACTCCTGCGCGGCCGGGATGACCTCCATCTCGGCGCGCCGCTCGGCGAGGTTGTACAGGCACTGCTCGCTGACCAGGCCGACGCGGCCGTGCCGGGCGGCCGTCTCGTTGGCCTGGGCGATCTTGTAGCCGGGGAAGTTGGACGAACCGGCGTACAGGATCTTGCCCTGCTGGACCAGGGTGTCGATGGCCTGCCAGATCTCCTCGAAGGGGGTCCGGCGGTCGATGTGGTGGAACTGGTAGATGTCGATGTAGTCGGTCTGGAGCCGCTTGAGCGAGGCGTCGACGGCCCGGCGGATGTTCACCGCGGAGAGCCGGTCGTGGTTGGGCCAGACGTCTCCGTCGCCCGCCATGTTCCCGTAGACCTTGGTGGCGAGGACGGTCTTGTCGCGGCGGCCGCCGCCCTGGGCGAACCAGGTGCCGATGATCTGCTCGGTACGGCCCTTGTTCTCACCCCAGCCGTACACGTTGGCGGTGTCGAAGTAGTTGATGCCACTGGCCTGGGCCGCGTCCATGATGGCGTGGCTGTCGGCCTCGTCCGTCTGCGGTCCGAAGTTCATGGTGCCGAGGACGAGCCGGCTGACCTTGAGTCCCGTGCGTCCGAGCTGCGTGTACTTCATGACTGCTTAGCCAAGGACGTGGAGTGCGCTCTAGGCAAGTGTCCCGCCCGGTACCGCCCCGGTGTCACCCCGAACTCGCGGCGGAAGGCGTGGGAGAGGGCGTAGGGCGTGCCGTAGCCGACCTGGCGGGCCACCGACTCCAGAGGGGCGTCCGCCGTGCGCAGGAGGGTCGCCGCGCGGGTCATGCGCCACCACGTCAGGTACGCCATCGGGGGGCGGCCCACCAGGGCGGTGAAGCGGCGGCCCAGGGTGGCGCGGGAGACGCCCGAGCGGGTGGCCAGGAGACCGGCGGTCCAGGGCGCGGCCGGGTCGCCGTGCAGCAGCCGCAGGGCTTCGGTGACCACGGGGTCGGCGAGCGCGGCGGGCCAGCGGGCGCTGCCGGAGCCCGTCGCCGGGTCCGTGGTCCAGGCCCGGATCATGTAGACGAGCAGCAGGTCGAGCAGGCTCGGGACGGCCGCGCAGGAGCCGGGGCCCGGCGATCCCGCCTCACGGGCCAGCAGGGCGATGGCGGAGCGCAGTTCGGGGTGCGGGTCGGCGCCCGCGCCCTCGCGCGGCAGGTGGACCACGTCGGGGAGTTCGGCGAGCAGCGGGTGGGTGTGGCTGCGGTCGAGGCGGTACTTGCCGCAGAGGAGCTCCACGGCGGGCGCCCCGGAGCGCGGCGGACGGTCGCCCACGGTCTCGAAGGGGGCCGCCCGGGCCACCCTCGCCGCGTCGGCGGGCGCGTCGGCCAGCACATGGCCCGCGCCGTGCGGCAGCAGCACCGCGTCACCGGGGCGCAGGGTGAGCGCGGGGCCGGTGTCGGGGAGCAGCCAGCAGCCGCCCGTCAGCGCCACGTGGAAGCCCGCGCCCTCGTACGGCTCCAGGCGCACGCACCACGTCCCGTTCACCCGCAGGCGGTTCACGGACGGACTGCCCGTCCGCACGGCCGCTATCGCGTCGCTGACCACATCCATGGGCCCAGGGTAGGCAGACGCGAGCGAGCGAGTGAGCCGATCGCGTATCCGGACGAGCCCCACACGCATTGGGGCGCTCGGTCCCGGCGCCTAGCGTCGAAGGCATGGACACGGACATCGAACACAGCAGGCTCGGCGACGTCGAGGTCATCAAGGTCGTCGAGGTGCGCGCGCAGCCCTTCGGCGCGGCCGGCGAGATCGTCCCCGGGATCGAGGACGTCTGGCGGGACGGCCGGGAATGGCTCGCGCCCCGCTTCCAGGAGCCGGGCAGCGGCGCGATCCTGGCCGCCGTGCAGGCCTGGGTGCTGCGCAGCGAGGGCCGCACGATCGTCGTCGACCCGGGCGTCGGCAACGGCCGCGAACGGCCCGGCACCCCGCACTTCTCCGGCCTCGACACCGACTTCCCCGACCGGCTCGCGCGGGCGGGCGTGCGGCCCGAGGACGTCGACCTCGTCGTCAACACCCATGTGCACGGCGACCACGTCGGCTGGAACACCCGCGCCGAGGGCGGGAGTTGGGTGCCCACGTTCCCGAACGCCACCTACCTCGTGCCCCGCGCCGACCACGACTTCTTCGGCCCCGGGGGAGCGGCCCGCACCCGTGAAGACAACCACCGCTTCCTCTTCGCGGACAGCATCGCGCCCGTCGTGGAGGCCGGGCAGGCGGTGCTGTGGGAGGGGCGGTCCCACCGGATCGACGGGCAGTTGACGCTGGAACCCGCACCGGGGCACACCCCGGGCTCGTCCGTGCTGCGGCTCGCCTCCGGCACCGACCGGGCGGTCTTCGTCGGCGATCTGCTGCACACCCCGGCCCAGTTCCTCGCCCCGACGTGCAGCAGCGCGATGTGCGTGGACCCGGCGGAGTCGGCCGCCAGCCGTGTACGGGTGCTCGGACGGGCCGCCGACGAGGGCGAGTTGGTGATCCCCGCGCACTTCCCCGGGCCGGGCGCGGCGGAGATCCGGCGGGAGGGCGCCGGGTTCGCGGTGCGGCGCTGGCAGCTGTAGGGAGGGTCAGGCAGGCCGGCGGTACGGGCCGCCGAGGCCCCAGGCCTGGTGCAGCGCGTCCGCGAAGGCGGCGGCCAGTTTGTGTTCGCCGGAGGCGTTCGGGTGGGTGCCGTCGTACGTGTCGTGGTGGATGTCGTACGCGTCCGGGACCGTCGCCAGCAGGAGCGGCGAGCGGGGTTCGGAGAGGTCGGCGACCGCCTTGGCGAGGAGGGTGTTGAAGTGGGCGACCTCGGCGGCGAAGGGGGCGTCCGACTCGGCCCTGATGTTCGGGATCACCGGGAGCACCACGATGCGGACCGCCGGGTTCGCGGTGCGGGCCTCGGCGACGAAGCGGCGCATGTTCGCCGCGGTCTGCCCGGCGTCCGTGTAGAAGCCGAGGTCTATCAGGCCCAGGTTGACCAGGAGCACGTCCGGGCCGCAGGTGCGCACCGCGTCGGCGACGACCGGCGCCATGTGCAGCCAGCCCTCGCCCCAGCCGGCCAGATGGCGGCGCGGGAAGCCCGGGTCCGCGTACGCCAGGGACGTGGGGGCGTCGGCGGTCTTGTCGTAGAGCGTCTCGCGGGGCCCGACGACCGCGACGGTCCCGTCCTCGCAGGCCGACCGCAGGTGGCACCAGAAGCGGTGCCGCCAGGTGTGCTCCCCGGCGCTGCCGATGGTCTGGCTGTCGCCGACGAACATGAACCTGAGCATCCGCTCATCATCGTCGATCGGCGGGGTCGCGTGCGTGTGAGCCCTGACACGCCTGGCAAGCTGGGGTCATGCGTTCGTATCTGGGTGCGGCCGGGGCCGCGGTCGTCCTCGTGCTCGGTGGCGCCGCGGCGCCCGCGACGGCCGACAGTCCGCCGTCCGTCGGCTCCTCCGGTTTCACCATCGAGGACCCGCGGATCACCGAGTCCAGCGGCCTCGCCGCGTCCCGCGCCCACCCCGGCGTCTACTGGACGCACAACGACAGTTCGGACGGCGCGTACATCTTCGCGATCGACGGCCGCACCGGGAGGACGCTGGCCCGGATCACCCTCACCGGGGTCGGCGCGCCGCGCGACGTCGAGGCCATCTCGGTCGGCCCCGACGGGAACATCTACGTCGGGGACATCGGCGACAACCTCGGCGGCAAGTGGGACCACGTGTGGATCTACAAGCTGCCCGAGCCGAAGAAGCTCGTCGACCAGACCGTGCGGGCCACCCAGTACGTCGTCAAGTACGCGGACGGGCCGCGCAACGCCGAGTCGCTGATGGTCCATCCGAAGACCGGCCGGGTGTACATCATCGAGAAGGGCGAGGACGGCGGCGGCCTCTACGAGGGACCGGCCACGCTCGACTCCGCCGCCACCAACACCTTCCGGCGCATCGGCGACATCGACCTCTGGGCGACCGACGCGGCCTTCTCCCCGGACGGCGAGCAGCTCGCCGTGCGCGGCTACTTCGGCGGCATCTCGTACTCCTGGAACGACGGAAAGCCCAAGCGGCAGGGGCAGTTGCACGTGCCGCTCCAGCCGCAGGGCGAGTCGGTGACGTACACCCTCGACGGCAGGACGCTGCTCTACGGCAGTGAGGGCAAGAACAGTTCCGTGGAGCCGGTGGAGGTCGAGGGGGCCGATACCGACGCATCCGGCGGGGGCGGGAGTTCGGCGTCCGGGGACGGGTCCGATGGTGGGGGCGGGTTCACCGGGAAGGCCGGGGCCGTGGGGGCCGCCGTCGTGCTCATCGCCGTCATCGGGATCGGGCGGCTGGTCCGGAAGCCGCGCAAGTAGTTCGTCGGGCGCGCCACCGTCGTGGCCGGCCGCCACGGAAAAGCCGCGGACGCGACTGCTCGGTCGATCAGCAGACGCGTCCGCGGCTTTCGGCGTGGTTGCTCGCGCAGTTCCCCGCGCCCCTCACGGGGTCTTAGAGCTGGCCGATGACGTGGTCGATGCAGGCCGTCAGGGCCTGGACGTCGGACGGGTCGATGGCCGGGAACATCGCGATGCGGAGCTGGTTGCGGCCCAGCTTGCGGTACGGCTCGGTGTCGACGATCCCGTTGGCGCGGAGCACCTTGGCGACGGCGGCGGCGTCCACCGAGTCGTCGAAGTCGATCGTGCCGATGACCTGCGAGCGCTTGGCGGCGTCCGTGACGAACGGCGTCGCGTACTTCGACTCCTCGGCCCACGAGTAGAGACGGGTCGAGCTGTCCTTCGTACGGGCCGTGGACCAGGCCAGACCGCCCTGGCCGTTGATCCAGTCCAGCTGCTCGGCGAGCAGGAAGAGCGTGGACAGCGCCGGGGTGTTGTACGTCTGGTTCTTGCGGGAGTTGTCGATCGCCGTGGGGAGGCTGAAGAACTCCGGGACGTGACGGCCCGACGCGTGGATGCGCTCGGCGCGCTCGATCGCGGCCGGGGAGAACACGCCGATCCACAGGCCGCCGTCGGAGGCGAAGGACTTCTGCGGGGCGAAGTAGTAGACGTCCGTCTCGGCGATGTCGACCGGCAGGCCGCCCGCGCCGGAGGTGGCGTCCACCAGGACGAGGGAGCCCTCGTCGGCGCCGGCCACGCGCTTGATCGGGGCCGCGACACCGGTCGAGGTCTCGTTGTGGGTCAGGCCGTAGACGTCGACGCCGGCCTCGGCCACGGCCTCCGGGTGGGTGCCCGGGTCCGAGGAGATGACGGTCGGCTCGGCCAGCCAGGGCGCGAGCTTGGACGCCTTGGCGAACTTGGACGAGAACTCGCCGAAGTTCAGGTGCTGCGACTTGTTCTCGATCAGGCCGTGCGTCGCCACGTCCCAGAAGGCCGTGGAGCCGCCGTTGCCCAGGACGACCTCGTAGCCCTCGGGGAGGGAGAAGAGGTCCTTGACACCTTCGCGCACACGGCCGACCAGGTTCTTGACCGGGGCCTGGCGGTGCGAGGTGCCGAGCAGAGAGGTACCGGTGGCGGCCAGCGCGTCCAGCGCTTCCGTCCGCACCTTGGAGGGGCCCGCGCCGAAACGTCCGTCGGCGGGCTTGATGTCAGCGGGAATCTGGATCTCAGCCACGAGCCGGAGGGTATCGCCTCGGTGAAACCGGACGGAAACGTGTCCGTTCGATGAGACGACTCCTCCGGCCCGTGGACTTGTGGAGATCTACGGGGCCGGGGCGGGTACGGCCCCCTGACCAGCCGTCCGATCAGCCGCCGAGCACCACCGGCAGCTCGAAGAGGTCGTTCTGCGTCACCACCGGCTTGTTGCGCAGCTCACCCGGCTCGACCGCCAGCCGCAGGCCGGGGAAGCGGGCGTACAGCGCGGGGAGCGCCACCCCGGCCTCCAGACGGGACAGCGCGGCGCCGGGGCAGACGTGCGGGCCGTGGCCGAAGGAGATGTGCCGGGTCTCCGAGGCGCGGGTGATGTCGAACGAGTCGGCGGTCGGGCCGTGCGCCTGCTCGTCCCGGCCGATCGCCCCGTAGGACACGATCAGGGCGTCACCCTGCTTGATGGTCTTGTCGCCGACCTCGACGTCCTCGGCGGCGAACCGGATCAGGACGTGGGAGGTGGGCGTCGAGTAGCGCAGCGTCTCCTCCACCACCTGCTCCCAGGTGGCCTTGCCGTCGAGGACGAGGGCCAGCTGGTCGGGGTGGGCGGAGAGGTTCACGACCGCGTTGACGATCAGCGAGATCGTCGTCTCGTGGCCGGCCGCGACCATCAGCTGGAGCGTGGAGACGATCTCCGCGTCGGTGAGCCGATCGCCGTTCTCCGACGCCTGGATCAGGGCGCTGGTCAGGTCGTCGCCCGGCTCCTCGCGGCGGGCCGCCACGACCGCGCCCATCATCGCGGCCAGCTCGCCGAGCGTCGCGATGACCTCCTCGGGCGGGGTCTGCGTGGAGAAGAACTTGTCGAACAGGACCTTCAGGCGCGGGTGGTCCGCCTCGTCTATGCCCATCAGGTCGCTGATCACGTACATGGGCAGCGGGTAGGCGAACCCGGCCTTCAGGTCGACCGTCGCGCCCTCGGCGGGCAGCTTGTCCAGGAGGCCGGTGGTCAGCTCCTCGATGCGCTCGCGCATCCGCTCCACCCGGCGCACGGTGAGCGCCTGGGCGACCAGGGCGCGCAGCCGCCGGTGGTCCTCGCCGTCCACGGTCAGCATCGAGCGGCCCGGGTTGGCCAGGCCGATCAGCGGCCAGTCGGCGGGGATCTCGCCGCGCTGCCAGGCGCCCCACACCTCGATGTCCTTCACCAGGCGTCTGTCGGTGAGGAGCCGGCGGGCCTCCGCGTGGTGGGTGACCGCCCACACCGGGACCCCGCCGGGCAGTTCGACCTCCGCCAGCGGGCCCGCCGCGAGCAGCCGGGCGGTCTCGGCGTCCAGATCGGTGACGAAGGGGTCGAGCGGGATGCGGGCGGCGGACGCGTGGGGGCACGTGGCTGCAGATGTCGTCATGACGAGGGCTCCAGGAGTCCGTGGGCGAACGAGAGGGAGAAGCGGTGGATCGTCACAGGGACGCCGACGGCACGGCGGCCGTCGGCGTGAAACGGACCGGCAGATCGGTGAGACCGCGCAGCCACGGCGAGGGGCGGCGGGTCAGCGCGTCCGCCGGGGCGGCCAGATCGATGTCGGGCAGCCGGTCGAGGATCACCTCGATGCCGGTCCGTGCGATGACCTCGGCGACCTCCTGGGCCGGGAACGGGCAGCGGTGCTCGCCGTGCCCGAACGAGAAGTGCGCGTTGTTGCCGCCGGTCAGCACGGAGGCGTCGGTGCGCACCTGCGGATCGGCGTTGGCCGCCGCGATGCCGAGCAGCACCAGGTCGCCGGCCCGGATGTGGCGGTCGCCGAGCCGGGTGTCGCGGGTGGCCCAGCGCCCGGCGACGTTCTGCGTCGGGGCGTCCTCCCACAGCACCTCGTTCATCGCCTCGGCGACGCTGTGCCGCCCGCCGAACAGCGACGCGGCGAACCGGTCGTCGGTCAGCATCAGGCGCAGCGAGTTGCCGATCCAGTCGGCGGTGGGCTGGTGCCCCGCCGCCATCATCACCATCAGGTCCTGGGCGATCTCCTCGTGCGTGAAGCCCGAGGGGTCCTGGAGCATGTACGAGACGACGTCCTCGCCCGGCCGCGCCTGCTTCTCGGCGATCAGCTCGACCATGGACCGGCCCAGGTGCTGCTGGCCCGCGAGCGCCCGCTCCCGCCCGTCGATCATGTCGTTCATCGCCGTGACCAGGGCGGGGCCCGCCTCGTCGGAGAAGCCGTAGATCCGGGCCAGGACGCGGACCGGCAGCATCATCGCGTAGTCGGCGATGATGTCCGTCCCGCCCGCGCCGCAGAAACCGTCGATCAGCTCGTCGGCGAACTGCTCCGCGTGCGCCTTGAGTTCGAACGGGTCGACGGACTCCAGGGCGTGGCTGATCATCGCGGCGCGCTGGCGGTGCCGCTCGCCGACCGTGTAGAGGATCGACGGCTGCTTGTGGCCGATCATCGGCAGCAGCGGCCAGTCGGCGGGGATGTTCTCCCACTGGTTCCACAGGTCGGAGTCGCGGCTGAACAGCGCCGGATCACCGGTGACCTGGTGCAGCTCGCGGTAGCCGACGACCAGCCAGGCCGGGATGTCGCCGTCGAGGACGACGGGTGCGACCGCGCCGTGGTCGCGGCGCATCTCCCGGTACAGCGTGGCGGGTTCGGTGGCGAACCGGGGTCCCGACAGCAGCACGGGAGCGGCGCCGTGCGCGGAGGCGGGGCAGCCGGGGCTTGTCACGGGGCGGCCTCCTGGGGCACGGGCAGCGAACGGGGGCTGGCTTGACGGGCGTACAGGGTCCTGAGGTGCTCCACGAGCGCGATCAGGACGTCCTTGCTGGACTCGCGGTCGCGCGCGTCGCACCGGACCAGCGGCACCTCCGGGTCGAGGTCGAGGGCCTCGCGCAGCTGCTCCAGGGTGTGCGGCGGGCCGCCGAAGTCGTTGTGGGCGACGATGAACGGCGTCCCGTGGTGCTCCAGGCGGTCGATCGCGTAGAAGGAGTCCTCCAGGCGGCGGGTGTCGACGAGGACGACCGCGCCGAGCGTGCCGGAGAACAGCCGGTCCCACAGGAACCAGAAGCGCTCCTGGCCGGGGGCGCCGAACAGGTAGAGGACGTTGCGGGCGTCGAGCGTGATGCGGCCGAAGTCGAAGGCGACCGTCGTCGACGTCTTGCCGCGCACGCCGTCCAGGTCGGCCAGTTCGTCGACGCCCCGGCCGGCCTGCGTCATCGTCTCCTCGGTGTTGAGGGGACGTATCTCGCTCACGGAGCGGACCAGGGTGGTCTTGCCCGCGCCGAAGCCGCCGACGATGACGATCTTCAGACCGTTGTCGGCGCCGGCCGCCAACTCCCGGCGGCCACCGGACGGTTCAGAGGTTGCGGAGTCCAACGAGCACCTGCTCCAGGATGTCGGGATCGGGAAGACGGTGGGGAGTCGCGGCGCTGCGCGGGTGGCGGGCGCCGATGCGGCCCTGCACCAGGAGGTCGGAGAGCAGGACGCGCACGATGCTCACCGGCAGGCCGAGTTCGGCGGCCACCTCCACCACGGCCGTCGGCCGGGCGCACATCCGCAGGATCGCGGCGTGCTCGGACGGCATGCCGGGCGCCGGGTCCGACTCGGCGACGACCAGCGACACCAGGTCGAACGAGACGTCGGAGGCCGGCCGGCTGCGCCCTCCCGTGAGGGTGTACAGCCGGTCGGGGGCGTCGTCCCGGCCCGGCCGGCTCATGACGCCGGGGGCGTGCTGGTGGCGAGGTCGGGGCTGCGGGGCAGGGCGCGCAGGTGCTCGCCGAGCTGCTCGACGAGTTCGACCATGGTGTGGCCGACCAGGCCCGCGTCGGCGTCCTCGGCGGCGAGCACCGCGAGATGGGCGCCCTCGCCCGCCTCGACGATGAACAGGGTGCCGCCGTGGAACTCGGTCATCGACGAGCGGACCCCGCCGCTCCCGTCGCCGAACTCGGCGGAGGCGCCGTGCGCGAGCGCCTGGATCCCGGCGGAGATCGCGGCGAGCTGGTCCGCCTTGTCCGGGGTGAGCTCGGGGGTGTGGCACAGCTTGAGGCCGTCGCGCGACAGGACCAGGGCGCTCCGGGTGCCCGGGGTGCGCGTGAGGAGGCCTTCGAGCAGCCAGGCCAGGCCGGCGCCGGTGGTGGTCGTCCCGGTCATTGGGGGGTGTCGCCTTCCTGCGTGGGTGTGTCGGGGTGCGTGGTGGATCGGGTGCCGGCCGGCTCCGGCGCCTCAGGGGCGGTGCGGACCGCCTGGCTGAAGCTGCTGAAGCGCGACGCGGCGGAGGCCGCGGCCGACGGCTCCGGCCGTGCGGCGGGGGCCTCGGCGCGGGCGCGGCCCTGCTGGGCGGCGGCCAGGGTGCGGCCGCGGGTCCGCTTGGGCAGGGCGCCCTCGGACGACGGGTCGGCGGGGGCGGCCTGCTCGGGGCCCGGCGCCTCCGTCGCGGTCCCGGTGGGGCCGGTGGTCTCCCGCTCACGGGCGGACGGTCCGGGGGCCGTGTCGTCGGCGGTCCCGTGCGCGGGGGAGTCGTCGGCCGAGGTGGAGGCGGAGGCGGTCGCCGGGCCGGTGCCGGTCCCCGCGCCGGTCGCGCGTACGGGCGTCGACTCCGGCGTACGGGACAGCAGTTCCTGCGGGACGAGCAGCAGGACGCCGGTGCCGCCGCGCGCCGACGGGCGGAAGGACACCGTCAGGCCGTGCTTGCGGGCCAGCCGCCCGACGACGGCGAGGCCGAGCCGGGTGCCGGACAGACCGCCCAGCCCCGTCGAGCCCGCGCTGCCCGCCGGATCGCCGGAGACCGCATGCTCGGCGCGGCGCAGCTGCACCGGGCCCATCACCAGGCCCGAGTCCTCGACGGAGACGATGACGCCGGCCGGGACCTCCTCGACGTAGACGTGCACCTCGGCGGTGGGCGGCGAGAAGTTCGCCGCGTTGTCGAGGAGTTCGGCCAGCGCGTGCATCACGCCCTCGGCGGCGTGGCCCGCGACGGCGGCCGAGGTGTTCGCGTGCACCCGCACCCGCTGGTAGCCGCCGATGCGGCCCATCGCGCCGCGCAGGATCGACTCCATGGCGATCGGCCGGGCCCAGCGGCGGCCCGAGCGGGCGCCGGTGAGGACGGCCACCGAGTCGGCGAGCCGGCCCGCCTGGGCGGTGCGGTGGTCGAGGTGGAGCAGGTCGGCGAGGACGTCCTCGTCGGAGTGCCGGTGCTCCATCTCGCGGAGGTCGGCGAGCATGCCGGTGGCCAGGGCCTGCATCCGGCCGGCCGCGTTGGCACAGGCGGCGATGGCGGCGGCGCGCTCGGCGCGGGCGGTGCGCAGCCGGCCGGTCAGCTCGGCGGCCTGCGCGGCCCTGGCGTCCCGTTCCCGGGACAGCTCGCCGGTGATGCGGGCCTGTTCGGCGGCGGCGCGCTCGGCGGTGTGCCGCGTCTCCTCGGCGCGCCGGCGCAGCAGGGCGACGGTCTGACGGGCGTACGCGGCGTGACAGGCCGCCGCGCTGAGGAGGAGTGCGGTGGCGGCGACGCCCCAGGCGAGCGGGGTGCGCACCGAGCCGGGCGCGAGGGCGACTGCCCCCGCGCCGAGCGCTCCGGTGACGACGAGAGCGGCCAGCAGGGTGAGCGCGGCCGGGCGTACGGGGGGCCGGATGGGCGCGGTCATCGGTCGGGTTCCTCGGGGGAGCGGGGGCTACGGGCGACTGGTCTCAGTCAATTCGCGGTCACTATAGGAGAGTTGATGATCGGTTTGGGAATGTTCTGGTCCGGATCGTGAAAAAATGGGCAGCGACCTGTGGCGTAAGGGCCCCTGTGGGGCTGCATCCTGGACGGCATGGATGATCTGGACGGCCTGGAACGGGACCTGCGGACGGCCGTGCGCGGCGGGGTCGACTTCTCCGTCACCGCGCGGGCCCTCAACACGATGGACGCGTCCAACTACCGCCGGGTGCCGCTCGGGGTGCTGACCCCGAGAGACGGCGACGACGTGGCCGCCGCCCTGGAGATCTGCCGGCGGTACGCGGTGCCGGTCGTGGGCCGTGGCGGCGGCACCTCCATCGCCGGCCAGGCGACCGGCACCGGCCTCGTCGTCGACTTCACCCGCCACATGAACGGCCTCGTCGCCCTCGACCCCGAGGCGCGCACGGCCGTCGTGCAGCCCGGGCTTGTGCTCGACCGGCTCCAGGAGGCGGCCGCCCCGCACGGCCTGCGGTTCGGCCCCGATCCGTCCACGCACAGCCGCTGCACCCTCGGCGGCATGATCGGCAACAACTCGTGCGGCTCGCACTCGGTGGCCTGGGGCACCACCGCCGACAGCGTCTCCGCGCTCGACGTGCTCACCTCCGACGGCGCGGCCCACCGGCTCGGGCAGGGCTGGCAGGGCGCCCCGGACGGCCTGCGCGCGCTGGTGGAGCGGGAGTCGGCGACGGTCCGCACCGGCTTCGCCCCGTACGCGGACCTGCCGCGCCGCATCTCCGGCTACGCCGTGGACGCCCTGCTCCCCGAGCACGGCACCGATCTCGCCCGCTTCCTCTGCGGCACCGAGGGCACCCTCGGCCTGGTCACTCGGGCGACGGTCCGGCTGGTCGAGGCGCCGCCCGCGAAGGCCCTCGCCGTCCTGGCGTACGCGGACGAGAGCGCGGCCGCGGAGGCGGCGGCGGGCCTGCTGCCGTACGGGCCGCTGACGGTCGAGGGCATGGCCGCCGACCTCGTACCGGCCGGTTCGGGCCTGCCCAAGGGCGGCGCCTGGCTGTTCGTGGAGACCGGCGGCGCGACGCCCGCCGAGGCGCGGGCGGCGGCGGAACGGATCGTGCGGGCGGCGGACGTCGTGGACTCCCTCGTGGTCGCCGACCCGGTCGGGCAGCGGGCGCTGTGGCGGATCCGGGAGGACGCCTCCGGCACCGCGACCCGGATGCCCGACGGCAGCGAGGCCTGGCCCGGCTGGGAGGACTGCGCGGTGCCGCCCGCGCGACTGGGCCCGTACCTGCGGGACTTCAGGTCGCTGCTCACCGAGCACGGGCTGCGCGGCACCCCGTACGGGCACTTCGGCGACGGCTGCATCCACGTACGCATCGACTTCGACCTGCTGACCGGGCCGGGCGTCGCGCGCTTCCGTCGGTTCTCCGAGGACCTGGCCGCCCTCGTCGTCGCGCACGGCGGCTCACTGTCCGGCGAGCACGGCGACGGGCAGGCACGGGCGGAACTCCTCCCGACGATGTACGGGACCGAGCTTGTCGGCCTCTTCGAGCGCGTCAAGGGGGTCTGGGACCCGGCGGACCTCCTCAACCCCGGGACGCTGGTGCGCCCCGCCCGGCTCGACGAGAACCTGCGCTTCGCCCCGTTGCCGCGCGAGCCCGTCGACGTCGTCTTCGGCTACCCGCACGACGGCGGCGACTTCTCGGCCGCCGTGCGCCGCTGCGTCGGCGTCGCCAAGTGCCGGATCCAGGAAGGCGGTTCGGGCAGCGGGGTGATGTGTCCTTCCTTCCGCGCCACCGGCGGCGACGAGACGCACTCCACGCGCGGCCGGGCCCGGCTGCTGCACGAGATGCTCGCCGGGGAGGTCGTCACCGACGGCTGGCGGTCGACGGAGGTGCGCGACGCGCTCGACCTGTGCCTGTCCTGCAAGGGCTGCAAGAGCGACTGTCCGGTGGGCGTCGACATGGCCACGTACAAGGCGGAGTTCCTGCACCACCACTACGCGGGCCGGCGGCGGCCCGCCGCGCACTACACGATGGGACGGCTGCCGCGCTGGCTGCGGCTGGTGGCGGCGACGCGCACGGCCGCGCTCGTCAACTCCCTCGCCTCGGTACGGCCGTTGGCCGCGCTCGGCAAGCGGCTCGGCGGGGTCGCGGCGGAGCGGGAGATCCCGCGGGTGGCGCGGACGACGTTCAGCGCCGGGTGGCGGGCCGGTGGGCGGCGGGGCGGCGACGGGCCGCGGGTGGCGCTGTGGCCGGACACCTTCACCGAGCACCTGTCCCCGCAGGTGGGGCATGCGGCGGTACGGGTTCTGGAGGCGGCCGGGATCGTGCCGCTGCCGGTTCCGCGGGCGCGGGGGCGGGTCTGCTGCGGTCTCACCTATGTCTCCACCGGGCAGCTCGACCGGGCCCGCGCGGTGCTGAAGCGGACGGTGGAGGTGATGGAGCCGGTGCTCGACGCGGGGGTGCCCGTGGTCGTCCTGGAGCCGTCCTGCGCGGCGGCGCTCCGCTCGGACCTGGCCGAACTCCTTCCCGGTGATCCGCGGGCCCGGCTTCTCGCGGAGCGGGTGGTCACCTTCGCCGAGGCGCTGGAACGGCTGGCTCCCGACTGGGATCCGCCGCGCGTCGATCGCCCTGTCGTGGGTCAGACGCACTGCCATCAGCATGCGGTGCTCGGCGACGCGGCCGATCGGCGGTTGCGGGAGCGGGCCGGGCTGGTGGGGGAGTTGAGCGGCGGGTGCTGTGGGCTGGCTGGGAACTTCGGGTTCGAGGACGGTCACTACGAGGTGTCGGTGGCCTGTGCCGAGGAGCGGCTGCTTCCTGCTGTGCGGTCGGCGGGGGCGGGGGATGTGGTGCTGGCCGACGGCTTCTCCTGCCGGACCCAGCTGGAACAGCTCGGGGACCGGGCCGGTCGGCACATCGCGGAGGTGCTCGCCGAGGGGTTGTGAGGGGTCGTCCCTCGGGTGCGGCTCCGGCGGTGGCTGGTCGCGCAGTTCCCCGCGCCCCTGGGTCGTACGTCGGCTGACGGCCGGTGGCCGCTTCTCGCGCAGTTCCCCGCGCCCCTGAGATGCGCACTTCGTGCGCCATCTCATCAGAGGCGTCCGTCGTGCGCTGCCTCATCAGAGAGGCGCGCGAAGCGCCTGCCTCAGGTGTTGGTGACCTGGTGGGCCAAGGTGATGAGGTCCGGGAGGGAAGGGTGGGTCGGGCCGTGGGGGTGGGCCAGGAGGACCTGGAGAGGGGGCGCGTCCGTCAGGGGGACGTAGACCACCCCGGGATGAGGATGAAGGGCGACCGTGGCGGTCGACGTGACCCCCACCGCCCGGTCGGCCGCGATCGCGGCGAGCCAGTCGTCGGTGTTGGCCACCGTGACCCACCGCCCGGGCCGCGCGTCGTCCGGCCACAGATCGAGCGTGGTGGTGCCGGACACCGTGTTCAGGGCGATGACCTGATCCGCGAGATCGGCCAGCACGAGAGCGGCGCGCTGCGCGAGGGGACTGTCGGAGGGCAGCGCGGCGACCCGCGCCTCCCGGTGCAGCAACGTGGTCACGAGCCCCGTCGCGTCGACCGGCCCGCGCAGCAGGGCCACGTCGACCCGGCCCCCGGCGAGCCCGGCCGTCCGGTCGTCGATGCGGAGCAGCTCCAGCGGCACGTCGGGGTGCTCCTGGCGCCAGCGCCGCAACAGCGGAGTCGTGTAGGCACCGGCGGCCGACCAGGCGTGCCCGAGCCGCAGCGGCCTGCGCGTGGTGGCGACCGCGTCGTCGAACGCGGCGACGGCGGCCCCCGCCCGCGCCCGGAACGCCCGCCCCTCGGCGGTCAGCTCCAGATGATGGGTGGAGCGGTCGACGAGCCGTACCCCGAGCGCCGCCTCCAGCGCGGCGAGGGTGCGCGAGACGGCGGGCTGGGTGAGGCCGAGGCGGGCCGCGGCGCGGGTGACGTTCGCCTCGTCGGCGATGGCGAGGAAGCAGCGCAGGTGGCGCAGCTCCAGGGAGTGGCGCGGATCCCGGGTCATGCTCGCGGAGCATAACGGGAGCGCAGAAGTCATTTCACGCGGCGTGCCGGACGGTTCTAGCGTGGAGGTTCACGCCCGGCATGCAGTGCAGTACCGTAAACAGGTCAGTCGAAAATATTGCACTTGCTGGGGCAGGTCGCAGACGGAAGAGGAACGAGGCCCGTGAACGGCTCGCGCACCGAACAAGCCCAGGCGCCCGCGCCGGAAGCCGCGCTCGTCCAGCCGGAGAGTGCGGGGAGCGAGGGCGTCCCGGCGTCGCGCTGGGGTGCCCTCGGCCCGGTCGGCCTGGTGCTGGCCGGCTGTGTGTCGGTGCAGTTCGGCGGCGCGGTCGCGGTGAGCCTGATGCCGCGCGCGGGCGCCGTCGGCGTGGTCACCCTGCGGCTCGTGGTCGCCGCGGTGATCCTGCTGGTCGTCTGCCGCCCCCGGCTGCGCGGCCACTCGCGCGCCGACTGGGGCACGGTGATCGCGTTCGGCATCGCCATGGGCGGCATGAACCTGCTCTTCTACCAGGCCGCGGCCCGCATCCCGCTCGGCCTCGCGGTCACCTTCGAGGTGCTGGGCCCGCTGGCGCTCTCGGTCATCGCCTCGCGCCGCGCGATCAACCTCCTGTGGGCGGGCTGCGCGCTCGTCGGCGTCTTCCTGCTGGGCGGCGCGGGCAACGGCCTGGGCGGTCTGGACCCGGTCGGTGTCGCCTTCGCCGTCGCGGCGGGCGGCGCCTGGGCCACGTACATCGTCTTCAGTGCCCGCACGGGCCGCCGGTTCCCGCAGGCCGACGGTCTCGCCCTCGCGATGGCGGTGGCGGCCGTGCTCTGCCTGCCCCTCGGCCTCGTGGCGGCGGGCCCCAAGCTCTTCGACCCGACGACGATCGCCCTCGGCTCGGCCGTCGCGGTCATGTCCTCGGTGCTGCCCTACACCCTGGAACTGATCGCCCTGCGCCGCCTGCCCGCGTCCACGTTCGCGGTGATGATGAGCCTGGAGCCGGCCATCGCGGCCCTCGCCGGATTCCTCGTCCTGAGCCAGGCCCTGTCGTGGGTGGAGGCGGCGGCGATCGCCTTCGTCATCGCCGCGAGCATGGGGGCGGTGCGCACCCAGGTGGGCGGCAGGAAGAAGCGCTGAGCCTGCCCCTCCGGGGTGCGCGGTCCGGCAGGATCGCCTCATGGACAAGCTCCGCACCCCCGAGATCCTGGCCGCCATCGCCGACGGGCTGGGCGACTGGCGGCGCATGGCGCAGGCCGTCGTCGCCCGGTACCGCCTTCCCGGACTCCGGGGCGGGGCCGCCTTCGTGGCCGCCGTCGCCGAGGCCGCGGGGAGCGCCGGACGCGAGCCGGAGCTGCGGCTCGGGCCGGGGTTCGCCGAGGTGACGCTCTGCGCGGTCGACGCGGACGGCGGGCGCTGGGTCACCGCGGCCGATCTGGACCTCGCCCGCACCGTGAGCGACCTGGCCGCCCGGCACGGCCTGCGGGCCGTCCCCGGCGAGATCACCCAGCTCGAACTCGGTCTCGACGCCACCGACTTCGACCGCGTCGGCCCCTTCTGGTCGGCCCTGCTCACCGGCTCCCCGGACCACGTGGTCCGGGGCGACGTCATGGACCCCGCCCAGCGCGTCCCCAACGTCTGGTTCCAGCGCACGGACGCCCACGACGTGCCGCGACAGCGCTGGCACCCCGACCTCTGGGTGGCCCCCGAGGAGGCCGAACCCCGCATCCGGGCGGCCCTCGCGGCCGGCGGCGTGCTCGTCGTGCGCTACGACGCCTCGTGCACCGTGCTCGCCGACCCCGAGGGCAACCGGGTGTGCGTGTGCACGGCGGAGGGGCGGGAGTAGCGGCCCACCGCCCGGCGTCCCGAATCGCCGGGCGGAGCCGGGCCTACTTTTCATGCAAGCACGCTTGATTGTTTCCCGGGGCGCTGCCATGCTCCAGGCACGCCGCCGCACATCGCCCTGCCCCGAGGGGAGCGCACGTGTCCGATCAGCCGTCACCGCCGTCCGTCTTCGACGACTTGCGCGACGAGAGCACGGAACTCGACCGCCTGGTCGCCGGATTGGGCCCGGACGGCTGGCGGACCGCAACCCCCGCGCCGCGCTGGACCGTCGCGCACCAGATCGCCCACCTCGCCTGGACCGACCGCGCGGCCCTGCTCGCCATGACCGACCCGGACGCGTTCGCCGGGGAGGTCGAGAAGGCGCTCGCCGCACCCGCGTCGTTCGTCGACGACGGCGCCGACGAGGGCGCCGCCCTGCCGCCGGACGAGCTCCTCGCCCGGTGGCGCGACGGGCGCACCCGGGTGGACGAGGTGCTGCGGGCCGTCGCCGCCGAGAAGCGGAAGTTCCCCTGGTACGGGCCGCCCATGTCCGCCGCGTCCATGGCCACCGGCCGGCTCATGGAGACCTGGGCCCACGGCCAGGACGTCGCCGACGCGCTCGGCGTCGTACGGGCGCCCACCGACCGGCTGCGGCACATCGCCCGGATCGGCGTGCGCGCCCGGGACTTCGCCTTCGGGGTGCGCGGGACGGACGTACCGAAGGACGAGTTCCGCGTCGAACTCGTCCTGCCCAGCGGGGCACTGTGGGCGCTCGGCCCCGAGGACGCCGATCAGCGCGTCACCGGTACCGCGCTCGACTTCTGCCTCCTCGTCACCCAGCGCGCCCACCGCGACGACCTCGACGTCCGGGCCGAGGGCCCCGACGCCGACCGCTGGCTCGGCATCGCGCAGGCCTTCGCCGGTCCGCCGGGACCGGGCCGCGCACCGAAGGGGACCCGCGCATGAGCGCGATACCCCCGCTGCGCATCGGCAACGCCTCCGGGTTCTACGGCGACCGGTTCGACGCGATGCGCGAGATGCTGACCGGCGGCCCGCTCGACGTCCTCACCGGCGACTACCTCGCCGAGCTGACCATGCTCATCCTCGGCCGCGACCGGCTGAAGGACCCCGGGCGCGGCTACGCCCGCACCTTCCTGCGGCAGTTGGAGGAGTGCCTGGGCCTCGCCGCCGAGCGCGGGGTGAAGATCGTCGCCAACGCCGGAGGGCTCAACCCGGCCGGACTCGCCGACGCGGTACGGGAGTTGGCCGACCGGCTCGGCATATCCGTCGCCGTCGCGCACGTCGAGGGCGACGACCTGCTGGCCACCGGCCGCTACCCGGGCGCCCTCACGGCCAACGCCTACCTCGGCGGCGCCGGCATCACCGCCTGCCTGGAGGCGGGCGCCGACATCGTCGTCACCGGCCGCGTCACCGACGCCGCCCTGGTCAGCGGGCCCGCCGCCTGGCACTTCGGCTGGGCCCGCGAGGGGCAGGCCGCGTACGACCGGCTCGCCGGGGCCGTCGTCGCCGGGCACGTCCTGGAGTGCGGCACCCAGGCCACCGGCGGCAACTACGCGCACTTCACCGCGCACCGCCCCGGCACGTTCGTGCGGCCCGGCTTCCCGCTCGCCGAGATCCACGAGGACGGTTCCGCCGTCATCACCAAACACCCCGGCAGCGGCGGCCTCGTCGACCCCGGCACCGTCACCGCCCAGCTCCTGTACGAGACCGGGAGCGCCCGCTACGCCGGACCCGACGTCACCGTACGGCTGGACAGCGTCCGCCTCGACGCCGACGGGCCCGACCGGGTCCGGGTGCACGGCGTGCGCGGCGAGGCGCCGCCGCCCACCCTCAAGGTCGGGCTCAACCGGCTCGGCGGGTTCCGCAACGAGGTCGTGTTCGTGCTGACCGGGCTCGACATCGAGGCGAAGGCCGCGCTCGTACGGGAGCAGATGGATGACGCCTTCGCCCGCGCCGAGTCGACGCCCGAGCACGTGCGCTGGGAGCTGGCCCGCACCGACCGGCCCGACGCCGACACCGAGGAGACCGCCAGTGCCCTGCTGCGGCTCGTCGTCCGCGACCAGCGGCAGGAGGCCGTCGGCCGGGCGCTGAGCGGCGCCGCCGTCGAGCTGGCCCTCGGCTCCTACCCCGGGTTCCACGTCACCGCGCCGCCCGGCAAGGGCGCCCCGTACGGCGTCTTCGAGGCCGCGTACGTGCCCCGCGCCGACGTCCCGCACCTCGCCGTGCTGCCCGACGGCGAGCGGCGCCCCGTCCCCGTACCGGACGGACCCACCCGCCCGCTCGCCCCCGTCCCCGCGCCGGAGCTGCCCGAGCCGCTGCCGCCCGGTCCCACCCGCCGCGCGCCCCTCGGGCTCGTCGCCGGGGCCCGCAGCGGCGACAAGGGCGGCGACGCCAACATCGGCGTGTGGGCCCGCTCCGAGGAGGGCTGGCGGTGGCTCGCGCACACCCTCACCGTCGAGCGGCTGCGTGAACTCCTCCCGGAGACCGCCGGATCGACCGTCACCCGGCACGTCCTGCCGAACCTCCGCGCCCTGAACTTCACCGTCGAGGGGATCCTCGGCGAGGGCGTCGCCGCGCAGGCCCGCTTCGACCCGCAGGCCAAGGGCCTCGGCGAATGGCTGCGCTCCCGCCACCTCGATCTCCCGGAGGCCCTTCTGTGACCGCCCTGGCCAGCGCCCTGGACACCCGGTCCGACGACTACGCGGCGCACCGCGCCGCCCTCCTCGACAAGCTCACCGCGCTCGACGGCGAACACGCGAAGGCCCTCGCGGGCGGCGGCGAGAAGTACGTCCAGCGGCACCGGGGGCGCGGCAAGCTGCTCGCCCGCGAACGCATCGAGCTGCTCCTCGACCCCGACACGCCCTTCCTGGAACTGTCGCCGCTCGCCGCCTGGGGCAGCGACTACACCGTCGGCGCCTCGCTCGTCACCGGCATCGGCGTCGTCGAGGGCGTCGAGTGCCTGATCACCGCCAACGACCCGACCGTGCGCGGCGGCGCCAGCAACCCCTGGTCGCTGAAGAAGGCCCTGCGCGCCAACGAGATCGCGTACGCCAACCGGCTGCCCTGCATCTCGCTCGTCGAGTCCGGCGGCGCCGACCTGCCCTCGCAGAAGGAGATCTTCATCCCGGGCGGCGGGATCTTCCGCGACATCACCCGGCTCTCGGCCGCCGGGATCCCGACCGTCGCCGTCGTCTTCGGCAACTCCACGGCCGGCGGCGCGTACATCCCCGGCATGTCCGACCACGTCATCATGGTCAAGGACCGGGCGAAGGTGTTCCTCGGCGGGCCGCCGCTGGTGAAGATGGCCACCGGCGAGGAGAGCGACGACGAGTCCCTCGGCGGCGCCGAGATGCACGCCCGCACGTCCGGGCTCGCCGACTACTTCGCCCACGACGAGCAGGACGCGATCCGGCAGGCCCGCCGCGTCGTCGCCCGCCTCAACCACCGCAAGGCGTACGGGGATCCAGCGCTCGCCGAGCCGCCCAAGTACGACCCGGAGGAGCTGCTCGGGATCGTCCCCGAGGACCTGAAGGTGCCGTTCGACCCGCGCGAGGTCATCGCCCGGATCGTCGACGGCTCCGACTTCGACGAGTTCAAGCCGCTGTACGGGGCCTCGCTCGTCACCGGCTGGGCGTCCCTGCACGGCTATCCCGTCGGCATCCTCGCCAACGCGCAGGGCGTGCTGTTCAGCGAGGAGTCGCAGAAGGCCGCCCAGTTCATCCAGCTCGCCAACCAGCGCGACATCCCGCTGCTCTTCCTGCACAACACCACCGGCTACATGGTCGGCAAGGAGTACGAGCAGGGCGGCATCATCAAGCACGGCTCGATGATGATCAACGCGGTCTCCAACTCCCGCGTCCCGCACCTGTCCGTCCTCATGGGCGCCTCGTACGGCGCCGGGCACTACGGCATGTGCGGGCGCGCCTACGACCCGCGCTTCCTGTTCGCCTGGCCCAGCGCCAAGTCCGCCGTCATGGGCCCGCAGCAGCTCGCGGGCGTCCTGTCGATCGTGGCCCGGCAGTCCGCCGCCGCCAAGGGACTCCCGTACGACGAGGAGGCCGACGCCGGACTGCGCGCCATGGTCGAGCAGCAGATCGAGACCGAGTCCCTGCCGATGTTCCTGTCCGGACGGCTCTACGACGACGGGGTCATCGACCCGCGCGACACCCGCACCGTCCTCGGCATCTGCCTGTCCGCGATCCACACCGCACCGTACGAGGGCGCCCGCGGCGGCTTCGGCGTCTTCCGCATGTGAGGGACCCCATGATCTCCACCGTCCTCGTGGCCAACCGCGGCGAGATCGCCTGCCGCGTCTTCCGCACCTGCCGTGAGCTGGGCATCCGCACCGTCGCCGTGCACTCGGACCCGGACGCGGACGCCCTGCACGTGCGCGAGGCCGACCTCGCCGTACGGCTCCCGGGCGCCACCCCCGCCGACACCTACCTCCGCGCCGACCTCGTCGTGAAGGCCGCCCTCGACGCGGGCGCCGACGCCGTGCACCCCGGCTACGGCTTCCTTTCCGAGAACCCCGCCTTCGCCCGCGCCGTCACCGACGCCGGGCTCACCTGGATCGGCCCGCCGCCCGAGGCGATCGAGGCGATGGCGTCCAAGACCCGCGCCAAGGAGCTGATGGGCATCGCCCCGCTCGGCGAGGTCACCGCCGCCGACCTGCCCGTCCTCGTGAAGGCCGCCGCGGGCGGCGGCGGGCGCGGCATGCGCGTCGTACGGGAACTCGCCGATCTGGACACCGAGTTGCGGGCCGCCCGGGCCGAGGCGCTGTCCGCCTTCGGCGACGGCGAGGTCTTCGTCGAGCCCTATGTCGAGGGCGGGCGCCACGTCGAGGTCCAGGTCCTCGCCGACACCCACGGCACCGTGTGGGTGCTCGGCACCCGCGACTGCTCGCTCCAGCGCCGCCACCAGAAGGTCGTCGAGGAGGCCCCGGCGCCCGGCATCGGCCCGGAGCTGGAGGCCCGGCTGCACGAGCTGGCCACGCGCGCGGTCCGCTCGGTGTCGTACGTCGGCGCGGGAACCGTGGAATTCCTCGTCGCCGACGGCACCGCGCACTTCCTGGAGATGAACACCCGGCTCCAGGTCGAACACCCCGTCACCGAGACCGTGTTCGGCCTCGACCTCGTCGCGCTCCAGCTGCGGATCGCCGAGGGGGAGGCGCTGGACCCGGAGCCGCCCGAGCCGCACGGCCACGCCGTCGAGGCCCGCCTGTACGCCGAGGACCCGGCCGCGGCATTCGCCCCGCAGACCGGCACCCTGCACCGGCTGGCCGTCCCCGGCGGCGTCCGCCTCGACACCGGCTACACCGACGGCGACACCATCGGCGTGCACTACGACGCCATGCTCGCCAAGGTCGTCGCCCACGCGCCCACCCGCGCCGCCGCCGTCCGCGCCCTCGCCGGCGCCCTGGAACGGGCCGCCGTGCACGGCCCCGTCACCAACCGCGACCTGCTCGTCCGCTCGCTGCGCCACCCCGAGTTCACCGCCGCCCGCATGGACACCGGGTTCTACGAACGCCACCTCGACGACCTCACCGCCCCCGCCGAGGACCCGTACGCCCCGCTCGCCGCCGCCCTCGCCCAGGCCGCCACCGGACACTCGCGCTTCGGCGGCTTCCGCAACGTGCCCTCGCAGCCGCACAGCAGGAGCTACCGCAGCGTGCCGCACGACATCGCCTACGAGGTGCGCTACCGGCACGGCCGGCACGGACTCGAAGGCGTCTCCGTCACCCGCGGCGGGACGGACCCGGACACGGCGACCCTGCACGACGTCGCCGCCGGCGTCCGCGTCCTGCACGCCGCACCCGACCGCGTCGTCCTCGACATCGGCGGCGTGCGCCGGACCTTCGACGTCGCCGCGTACGGCGAAGGCCGGGTGTACGTGAACGGCGCCGCGCTCGTCGCCCTGCCCCGCTTCACCGACCCCAGCGAGCAGCGCGCCCCCGGCTCCCTGCTCGCCCCCATGCCCGGCACCGTCGTCCGCGTCGCCGAAGGACTCGGCGAGGGCTCGGCCGTCACCGCCGGACAGCCCCTGATCTGGCTGGAGGCCATGAAGATGGAGCACCGCATCGTCGCTCCCGCCTCCGGAACGCTCACCGCCCTGCACGCCCTCGTCGGCCACCAGGTCGAGGTGGGCGCCCTGCTCGCCGTCGTCCAGGAGGAACAGTCGTGAACGCTCCCGTCCTCGAAACCGAAGAGCACCGCGCCCTGCGCGCCGCCGTCGCCGCCCTCGGCAAGCGGTACGGCCGCGACTACATGACCCGGATCACCAGCGCCGGAGGCCACCCCGAGGAGCTGTGGGCCGAGGCCGCCAAGCTCGGCTACCTCGGCGTGAACCTCCCCGAGGAGTACGGCGGCGGAGGCGGCGGAATCGGCGAACTCTCCATCGTCCTCGAAGAGTTGGGGGCGGCCGGATCGCCGCTGCTGATGATGGTGGTCTCGCCCGCCATCTGCGGCACCGTCATCTCCCGGTTCGGCACCGAGGAGCAGAAGCGCGCCTGGCTGCCCGGGCTCGCCGACGGCAGCCGCACCATGGCGTTCGGCATCACCGAGCCCGACGCCGGGTCCAACTCGCACCGGATCACCACCACGGCCCGCCGCGACGACGACGGCTCCTGGGTCCTCAACGGCCGCAAGGTGTTCATCTCCGGCGTCGACATCGCCGACGCCACCCTCATCGTGGGCCGCACCTCCGACGCCCGTACCGGAAACCTCAAGCCGTGCCTCTTCATCGTGGAGAGGGACGCGCAGGGCTTCGGCCGCCGCCAGATCGACATGGAGCTCCAGGCGCCCGAGAAGCAGTGGGAGCTGACCCTCGACGACGTCCGGCTGCCCGCCGACGCGCTCGTCGGCGACGAGGACGCGGGGCTGCTCCAGCTGTTCGCCGGGCTCAACCCCGAGCGCATCATGACGGCCGCCTTCGCGATCGGCATGGGCCGCTACGCGCTCGGCCGCGCCGTCGAGTACGCCCGCGACCGCACCGTCTGGAAGTCCCCGATCGGCGCCCACCAGGCCATCGCCCACCCCCTCGCCCAGGTCCACATCGAGCTGGAACTGGCCCGCCTGATGATGCAGAAGGCGGCCACCCTGTACGACGCGGGCGACGACGTCGGCGCCGGTGAGGCCGCCAACATGGCCAAGTACGCCGCCGCCGAGGCCTGCGTGCGCGCCGTCGACCAGTCCGTGCACACCCTCGGCGGCAACGGCCTGACCCGCGAGTTCGGCCTCGCCTCGCTCATCACCGGCTCGCGCGTGGCCCGGATAGCGCCGGTCAGCCGCGAGATGATCCTCAACTACGTGTCCCACCAGACCCTCGGGCTTCCCAAGTCCTACTGAGCACCACTGGGTACTACCGAGTACTACCGAGTACTACTGAGCACAACTGACCTTCAACGACGAGGAGTTGGCATGGTCTTCCGGAGTGAGTACGCGGCCGTGGACGTCGTCGACGAACCCATCCACGACGCCGTGCTCGGGGGTGCCGCGGCCCGCGGCGACACCCCCGCCCTCGTCGACGGGGTGGCCGGCACGACCCTGACCTACGCGCAGGTCGACCAGTTCCACCGCAAGGTGGCGGCCGGGCTCGCCCAGGCCGGGGTGCGCAAGGGCGACGTCGTCGCGCTGCACAGCCCGAACACCATCGCCTATCCGGTCGCCTTCTACGGCGCCACCCGCGCCGGCGCCTCCGTGACGACCGTGCACCCGCTGGCCACCCCGGAGGAGTTCGCCGGGCAGCTCAAGGACAGCGCCGCGCGCTGGATCGTCACCATCACCCCGTTCGCCGCGGCCGCCCGCCGGGCCGCCGAACTCGCGGGCGGCATAAGAGAGATATTCGTCTGCGACCCGGCGGGGGACTCCGGACACCGCTCGCTCCTCGACCTGCTCGGCACCGACGCACCCGAACCCCGTATCGCCCTCGACCCGGCCGACGACGTCGCCGCGCTCCCGTACTCCTCCGGCACCACGGGACGTCCCAAGGGCGTCATGCTCACCCACCGCAACATCGCCACCAACCTGGCCCAGCTCGAACCGATGATGCCGATGGGCCCCGGCGACCGCATCCTCGCCGTGCTCCCGTTCTTCCACATCTACGGCCTCACCGCGCTGATGAACGCCCCGCTGCGGCAGGGCGCCACCGTGGTCGTGCTGCCCCGCTTCGACCTCGACACCTTCCTCGCGGCGATCGAGAAACACCGCATCAACGGCCTCTACGTGGCCCCGCCCATCGTCCTCGCCCTCGCCAAGCACCCGGCCGTGGAGGGCTACGACCTGTCCTCGCTGCGCTACGTCATCAGCGCCGCCGCCCCGCTCGACGCCGACCTGGCACGGGCCTGCTCGGACCGGCTCGGCCTGCCGCCGGTCGGCCAGGCCTACGGCATGACCGAACTGTCGCCCGGCACGCACGTCGTCCCGCTGGCGGCCATGGACACCGCCCCGCCCGGGACCGTCGGCAAGCTGATCCCCGCCACCGAGATGCGGCTGGTCTCCCTCGACGACCCGGCCAGGGACGTCGCGACCGGCGAACCCGGCGAGGTCGTCGTCCGCGGACCGCAGGTCATGAAGGGCTACCTCGGCAAGCCGCAGGCGACCGCCGAGATGATCGACGGCGACGGCTGGCTGCACACCGGCGACGTCGGAACCGTGGACGCCGACGGCTGGCTGTTCGTCGTCGACCGGGTGAAGGAACTCATCAAGTACAAGGGCTTCCAGGTGGCTCCCGCCGACCTGGAGGCCCTGCTCCTCACCCACGACGGCATCGCCGACGCCGCCGTCATCGGCGTCACCGACGAGGACGGCAACGAGATCCCGAAGGCCTTCGTCGTCCGCTCCGACCCGGCGCTCACCGAGGAGGACGTGCTCTCCTACGTCGCCGGACGCGTCGCCCCGTACAAGAAGGTACGCCGGGTGGCGTTCATCGACGACGTGCCCCGGGCCGCTTCCGGCAAAATCCTGCGCCGTCAACTCAGGGAAGGGTGAAGGGAACCCCACGCCATGTCAGCCACGCACCTCGTCCACCACGACCGCACCCGCGGCGTCACGACCCTCACCCTCGACTCGCCCGCCAACCGCAACGCCCTGTCGACGGCCCTCGTCGCCGAGCTGTCCGAGGGCCTGCGCCGGGCCGAAGGCGACGACGGCGTACGCGCCGTCGTCCTCACCCACACCGGCACCACCTTCTGCGCGGGCGCCGACCTCAAGGACCCGCCGGACCCCGCCGCGCTCGTCGCCCTGCTGCGCGGCATCGTCGCGCTGCGCAAGCCGGTGGTGGCCCGCGTCGACGGCCACGTACGGGCGGGCGGCCTCGGGCTCGTGGGGGCCTGCGACATCGCGGCGGCCTCGGCCCGCGCCTCCTTCGCCTTCACGGAGGTGCGCATCGGGGTGGCGCCCGCCGTCATCTCCATGCCGCTGCTGCCCCGCGTGGACCCCCGCGCGGTGGCCCGCTACTACCTCACCGGGGAGCGGTTCGACGCGGCGGAGGCGGCCCGCATCGGTCTGGTGACCGTCGCCGCGGACGGCCCGGACTCCGTGGACACCGCGCTGGAACCGGTCCTCGACGGGCTGCGGCGGTCCGCCCCGCACGCCCTGGCCGAGACGAAGAAGCTGCTCACGGTTAAGGTCCTTCAAGCCCTCGACCGGGACGCGGAGGCGCTGACGGCGCTGTCGGCACGGCTGTTCGCCTCCGACCAGGCCCGGGAAGGGATGACAGCCTTCCTCGAACGACGGGACCCCGCATGGGTGTTGTGACCCCGCCCAAACAGGACCGCTCGCGCGCGACGCGGCGCAAGCTCCTGGAGTCCGCGGTGGCCTGCCTGGCCGAGCGCGGCTGGTCCGGCTCCACCGTGTCCGTCGTCGCCGAGCACGCCGGGGTGTCCCGGGGCGCCGCCCAGCACCACTTCCCGACCCGCGAGGACCTGTTCACGGCGGCCGTCGAGTACGTCGCCGAGGAGCGGTCCACCGCGCTGCGCGGGCTGCGTCCGCAGGGGCGGGCCGAGGCCGTCGCGGCCCTGGTCGACCTCTACACCGGGCCGCTGTTCCGGGCGGCGCTGCACCTGTGGGTCGCCGCGTCCAACGAACCGCAGCTCGGGGGCCGGGTCGTCGACCTGGAGGCCCGGGTCGGCCGCGAGACCCATCGCATCGCCGTCGGACTCCTCGGCGCCGACGAGTCCGTGCCCGGGGTGCGGGAGGTCGTCCAGGGCCTGCTCGACATGGCCCGGGGCCTCGGCCTGGCCAACCTCCTGACGGACGACGCCGCCCGCCGCCGGCGCGTCATCACCGAGTGGACCGCCATCGTGGACCGCGCGCTGACCCCGTCCCGCTGACCGTTCCGGAACGACGGCTGCGTCCCGCTACCGGGTGCCGGTGCCGAGCGGTCCGGGTACCGCCGTGCGGCGGCTCTCCGCCTGTTGGGCGGCGGTCAGCGCCGTGGGTTCCTCCCGCGTGGAGGGCACCCGGTGGATGAGGTCGGTGACCACGTAGCTGTCGACGTACGCCTGGACCTCGACGATCTTGTCGTCGGCGAACCGGCAGGCCCACACGTAGAACGGGTCGTAGGCGTTGTCGTCGTTGGCGGTGGCGACGCCTTCCATGATCACGATCGTCTGTTCCGCGGTTCCGTACATGGCCTTGAGGTCGAAGCTCAGTCCGCCGGAACGGGCGCGCACCTGCTCGAGGGTCCCGTCGAGGAAGTCCCGCTTGTTCCGGTAGGGACCGGCCAGGGGATGGCGGCCGACCATGGTCCACCGGACCTGGTCGGAGACGTGTTCGCCGAAGAACTTGTCGACGGTGGACAGATCACCGAGCAGCTCGAAGACCTCGCGCCGATCTTCGCAGGTGCCGTTGCGCTGCGTCATGAGACTCCTTGGCTCAGAGGGACTTGGCTGCTCAGCCTCCCCGCACCGGCCCGCCTTTTTCACGCGTGACCCGGGTCGTGTGCGTGAACGTGTTGAACGGAGCGCTCCGTTCAACACGTTCACACACGCACTGGTGTCAGTGGTCGCCGGGGCTGGTGGTGATGTGTCGCCATAGAGGTATGGAATACGGCAGTCCGGATCTGTACGAACGACACCGGAAGGTGATGGCGCACTGGCCCCCGCTCTTCTACTCCACGCCGTTGGAGATCGTCGCCGGGGAGGGCCGCGAGCTCCTGGCATCGGACGGGCGCCGCTACCTGGACTTCTACGGCGGTGTGGCGGTCAATCTCCTCGGCTACGCGGACGTCGAGCTGGACAAGGCCGTCAGTGAGCAGATGGCCAGTGGAGTGGTGCACTGTTCGACCTTCTACCTGCATCACAAGCAGGTGGAGCTCGCCGAGGCCATCGCCGCCCGGTCCGGCATCCCCGACGCCGCGGTCTTCTTCACCACGTCGGGGTCCGAGGCGGTGGAGGCGGCGCTGCTCGCGGTGCGGGAGTACCGCAAGGCCGAGCGCGTGCTGGCGGTGGAAGGCTCGTACCACGGGCGGACGTTGGGAGCGCTGGCCTGTACCGGCCAGCCCGGCTGGCAGGGCCAGGTGCGCAACCCGTTCCCGGTGACGTTCCTCGACGAGCAGCAGGATCTGGGCGAAGAGGTCGGTGACGACGTCGCCGCCCTGATCGCCGAGCCGGTGCAGGGAGTCGCCGGTGCGGTGCCGCTGGCGCAGGGCCGCCTGCGCGGCTATCAGGACGTCCTGGCCCCGGCCGGGGTGCCGCTGGTGGTGGACGAGGTGCAGACCGGGTGGGGACGCACGGGCCGCTGGTGGGGCTACCAGTGGCACGGCGTGCGGCCTGACGTGATCGTCTTCGCCAAGGGGCTGGGGGGCGGCTTCACCATCGGCGGGGTGGTCGGCCGGCGGGAGATCCTGAGCGCGCTGCCGATGCCGTCGATCTCGACGTTCGGCGGCGGGCCGCTGGCGGCGGCCGCGGGACTCTGCGTCGTGCAGGCCATCGAGTCACGCGGCCTGGTGGCGCACGCAGGCCGGTTGGGGCGGTCCCTCGCGCACGAGCTGGGCCGCCGCCTGGGCGACCGCGCGCGGGTGCAGGGGCAGGGGCTGCTGCTCGGCATCGCCTTTCACGACGCGGCGGGCGGGCCCGATGCGGCCCTCGCGGCAGCGGTGCACGAGGAGTGCCGCCGTCGTGGACTGCTGGTGGGCCTGGGCGGAACGGCGGGCAACTGCCTGCGCCTGATGCCGCCGTTGACCTTGACCGAAGAGGAGGCACGCTGCGGCACGGAGCTGCTCGTCGCGGCGGTCGCCTCCTGTTCATGACTGTTGTTCGCGACGGGCACTGGAGGAGATCGAATGCAGAGCGAAGCACAGCACTCCGGATCTGCGGAGCGGTTCGCGCTCACCCCGGTTCAGCAGGCCTACCGGCTGGGCCAGGAGGAGGGGCCCCTGGGGGGCGTGGTCTGCCACATGTATTTCGAGTTCGACGGGACCCGGCTGGACACCGGGCGCCTGGCCGCCGCGGTGGAACACGTGCAGGAGCACCACGCGCTGCTGCGGGCGCGATTCGACGATCTCGACCACGCCCGCATCAGCGTCCGCGCACCGGCCGCACTGCGGGTGGAGAACCGGCCATCGGAGCAGGTGCGGGCGGAGATGGCCGTCTCGCACCCGGTGACGGACGGCGGCGGCGGGCTGGACGTGCGGGTGAGCGAGCTGCCCGACGGTGGTTCACGGCTGCATGTCGGTCTGGCTCTGATCGCCGCGGACCCGCCCAGCATCCACACGGTGCTGCGGGACCTGGCGGCGGCCTACCGGCGCGAGCCGCTCACGGATCCCGCGGAGTTCGACTTCTCCGCCTTTGCCGAAGGCCGGGCCGCTGCGCCCGGCACGTGCGAGGCGCCTGAACAGCTGCCGAACCCGCCGAAGCTGCCGTCGTCCGCGTCCGCCGACCACGTCGTCGGCGCTCGTTTCGTACGCCATCATCTGCCGCTCGACGCGCAGGCGATGGAGCGCCTGGACCGCCGGGCCGCGCAGGAGGACGTCGCCGTGACGGACCTGCTGTTCGCCGCCTTCGCCCATACCGTGGACCGCTGGAGCGAGGTGGACGACTTCGTCCTGAACGTTCCCGCCTTCGCCCGCCCCGTCGGCGCCGAGGGCGTGGTCGGCGACTTCAGCACCCTGCGGGCCGTTCAGGTTCCGCTGTCCCGCGCGGACAGCCTGCGAGAGACGGTGTCCCGGGCCGCGGCAGCCCTGCGGTCCCCGGCGCCGACCGTGCACGACCTGGTGTCGTGGGCGCGTGAGCGCGGGCAGGACCTGCGCACACTGGGCGTCGTGTACACCCAGGTCGGCGCGCCGTGGGCGCCCGCATCGTGCACGGAGACCTTCGGCCCGATGAGCTGGATGATCTCTCAGACACCCCAGGTCTACCTGGACTGCCTGGTCGTCCCCTCGTACGAGGGCGGTCCCCTGGAGATGGCCTGGGACGTCGTCGAGGAGATTCTGCCCGCGCCCGTCGCAAAGGCGATGGTCGGCTACTGTGCCGCCACCCTCACGGCGTTGGCCGACGGCGACTGGGATCGGCCCGCGGACCTCCCCCTGCCCCACGACCAGCGGCTCGCACGCGCCGAGGTGAACGCCACGGAAGCGGAGACTTCCAGCCTCCTGCTGCACGAGGCCGTCCTGCGCCATGCCGAACATGAAGGCGACACACCCGCTCTGTTCAGCGACCGCGTCCGCTGGAGTCGGGCCGAGCTCGCCGATGCCGCCCTGCGCACCGCCTCGCTGCTCGTGGACCGCGGTCTGAGCGCCGGCGATCCCGTGGGGGTGTGCCTCAGCGACGGCGTGGACCAGGTCCAGGCCGCGCTCGGGGTCCTGGCGGCGGGCGGCTGTTATGTGCCGATCAGCCCCGAGCAGCCGACGGAGCGCCGCAAGAACGTCCTCAAGCGAGCCGGGGCACGGTTCGTCCTCTGCGACCGGGAACTGGCGGGGGAGAGCGAGGGCGAGCAGTACGCGCAGGACGTCGCGCAGTCGTCTCCCGCGCCGGATGTGCCGGCGGACGTCCCTCTGTTCTACCTGCCGCTTGCCCTCGCCGACCGGGCCACACCCCTGAGCGAGCCGGTGCGGGTCCCGCTGCGATGTCCCGCGTACATCATCTTCACCTCTGGTTCCACGGGCCAGCCCAAGGGTGTGGAGATCTCCCACCGGTCGGCGATGAACAGCATCCTCGACCTCAACCGGCGCTGGGACGTCGGCGCCACCGACAGGTGCCTGCCGATCTCCGCGCTCGACTTCGACCTGTCCGTGTACGAGATCTTCGGCCCGCTCGTGGCCGGGGGTTCCGTCGTCATCGCGGCCCCGGAGCAGCGCCGTGACCCCGCACAGTGGATCCGGCTGATGAACGAACACCGGGTCACCGTCTGGGACTCGGTGCCCGTGCTCCTCGACGTGCTGCTCACCCAGGCCGAGGAGAGCCGCAGGCCCGAGTCGCTGAGGCTCGTGATGACGGGCGGCGACTGGGTGCCGGTGGACCTGCCGGGACGCCTGCACGCGCTGCTCCCGCAGGCACGGTTCGTGGCGTGCGGCGGTGCCACGGAGGGCTCCATCTACTCCAACTTCTACGAAGTCGGGGCGGTCCCCGAGGACCAGACCTCCATCCCGTACGGCTATCCGCTCGCCAACCAGCAGTACCGCGTCGTGGACTCCGCCGGGCGGGACTGTCCGGACCTGGTGCCCGGCGAACTCTGGATCGGCGGCGCGGGAGTCGCCACCGGGTACCGCAACGACGAGGAGCGCACCCGGGAACGGTTCGTGACCGTGAACGGCCACCGCTGGTACCGCTCCGGCGACCTGGGACGCTACCTGCCGGGCGCCGTCATGGAGTTCCTCGGGCGCATCGACCATCAGGTGAAGGTGAACGGCTACCGCATCGAACTGGGCGAGATCGAATCGGTGTTGGGCCAGCACGACGCCGTGGCCCGCGCGGTCGCCCTGGTGGCCGGCGACACATCCGCCCGGCGCATCGTCACCTACCTCCAGCCGCAGACCGGGCAGATCGACACGGACGCGGTGCGCCGGCACGCGACCCAGTGGCTGCCCGAGTACGCGGTGCCCGAGGAGTACCTCCTGCTGCCCGACTTTCCTCTGAACCAGAACGGAAAGATCGACCGCAGGAAGCTCGCCTCCTGGACCACTCCCGACGTCGCGGCCGTCACCGAGGAGCCGGTCCGTGAGGGCACGGAGGCCGCCATCGCCGCCATCTGGTCCGACCTGCTGGGCCAGGAGGTCCGAGCCCGCAACGTCGACTTCGATCGCGTGGGCGGCAACAGCCTGCTGTCCATGCGCCTGACCCAGCGCCTGTCGAAGATCGCCGACACGTCCTTCACGCTGCGGCAGGTGCAGAAGGCCACCACGATCGCCGACCTCGCCCACCTGGTCAGCACCACAGGAGCGCAGGCGAAGGAGCACACCCGATGAGCATCATGCTGCCCGAACCGGCCCGCACGTGGCTGAGGCCCCTCGGCGACGCGGGTGACACCGCCCTGGTCTGCTTTCCCCACGCGGGGGGAAGCGCCGGCGTGTTCGGCTCCTGGAAGAGCCACATGCCGGAACACCTGGCCCTGCTGGGCGTCCAGTACCCCGGTCGCGCGGACCGCGGCGACGAACCGATGTCCGGTCAACTCCAGTCCCTCGCCCAGCAGATCGCCATGGCGCTGCAGTGGGCCCGCTTTCCCTACGTCCTGCTGGGACACAGCATGGGCGCCCTCCTCGCCTACGAGACGTGTCTGAGCCTCGCCGACCTCGGCCTCGGACACCCCGAGCAGCTCATCGTGTCCGCCAGCCCTCCCCCCGACCAGGCCCCGGCGCGCAGCCGGAGCGACGTCAGCAGCCGGGTCCTCACCCTGCCCGGACCCGACGAGGGGGACCGGGACGCCCGTCTGCACTTCGCACAGCTCGTGGAGGCGGATCTCCGGCTCCTGCGGGACTACGAACCCACGGGCCGCCGGGTGCAGGTCCCCCTCACCTGCCTGTACAACACCGACGACCCCGACATGAGCGCTCAGGACGCCGAACAGTGGCGGGCGTTCACCACGGCGGACTTCCGCACCCAGGAGCTGCCCGGAGGGCACTTCTCGTCCGTCGAAGACCCCCAGGCCGTAGGGGAGATGCTGAGACGGCGGCTGAGCCCTCAGGGCTAGGGCCTGTCTCCCAGATCCCTCCGTCCGCCCGAAGGGCGGGCCCTGCGGCGTCTGGTGCGTGCTCTCGGCGTGCCGGGTGCAAGGCCTCGTACTGGATGTACTCGGCCTTGTGCCCGGTGCGGCGAGAGCGCGTGCCAGGCGTCGCGGGGCAGGAGGGATCTGGGAGACAGGCCCTAGGCAGCACGGCGCGAGGCAAGACGGGCGTAACGGCTATTATCCGGGGCATACGAAGAAAGAATTCGCATTACTCCTTATTACTGGCCAAATCTTCCCGTTCGGTAATGCAGGTGCCGAATCCGGTCGACGCGATCGCACGGAGCCCCATGCCGAAGAACCCCAACACCGCGCTCGCGCCCCTGCTTCGCGAGGCGAGGATGTCGAACAGCGACCTCGCCCGCGCTGTCAACCAGCTCGGGACACGGCAGAACTGCCGGTTCCGCTACGACCGCACGGCCGTGGCCCACTGGCTCGGTGGATCACGGCCGCGGCAACCCGTTCCCGACCTCGTGGCTCAGATCCTGTCCATGAGCCTGGGAAGGATCGTTACGCCCGCGGAGACCGGACTCCTCGCGCGAGACACCGCGCAGAGGCCCCCGCACCCCGCGTCCGCCGACCGGGCCCTGCACGAACTGGGCGCGGCGGAAAGCGATCCACAACAGCGCGGAGCCCTTCTCCACCTCCCGTGGTCGGCCTCCTCGTGCACCGCCGGCTCCGCGCCGGACGGTCCGGCAGGCACCGCCGAGGTGGGCGTGGGTCCACGCCCCTTGCGCGGCGTCGACCAGGAGGTACTGAGCCTCTACAGCACGCAGTTCAGCACCCTGTTCGAAGCCCGCGGCAGTGGCGCCGCCCGCACCGCACTGCGCGCCTTCGTCACCGTGGACGCCGTCAGCTATCTCACCTCACAGGCCTCCGCGGCCCAACGGCAGTCCGTACAGCTCTCCGTCGCCCGCCTCGCCCTTCTCCTCGCGTCCGCCACCTTCGACGCTCACCACCTCGGCCTCGCGCAGCGCTACCACAGCGCCGGCCTGGCCCTTGCCCGCGAGGCCGACGACGTCAACCTCCAGGCGATCATCCTGCGCACCATGTCCAACCAGGCGCGCACCATCGGGTTCCTCGCCGACGCCAGGGAACTGGCCGAGGCGGCCGGCCGCCTCCGCCGACAACTTCCCTCCGCCACGCGGGCGTTCCTCCTGACCGGCAGCGCCGCCATCCACGCGGCCGAAGGAGATGAACGCCGCTCACTGAACTGCCTGGACGAAGCCGATCACTTCGTCCAGGCGGCCACAGCCGGGGCGTCCGATCCCTACGCGGCCTACAGCCGGGCCGCCTTCGAGCACCAACGCGGCGAAGCCCTCGCCCTGCTCCGGCACCACGAGCCCGCCATCGCGGCCTTCTCCGCGTCCCTGGAGCGGCGCCCGGACGAGCACCACCGCACGCGAGCCATCACCACCTGCCTGAAGGCGATGACACAACTACGCATGGGACATCTGGAGGCCGCCTGCACCAGCCTGCGCGAGACCCTCCACGAGCGGGCCCAGGTCGATTCCCCCCGGCTGGAACATCTGCTGCACACCCTGCACCAGGAAGTACGGCCCTACCGACGCCACCCCCAGGTCTCCGCACTCCTCCAGCAGCACGGCCCTCACCCGCACGCGGGCACCTCTGCGTCGACGGCGTACCCGGTGCTCCCGCCGCAGTCCTCCGTGACCAGGCGGGGCGGGCGCGCCTCCGCCCGCGTCTGCCCCGGCTCCGGCGCGACGACCTGACCGGTAAGGCCACGGCACTCGCTCGCAACCTGTATCTGCGCCAGCACGAAGGGATCCTGCACAGCTACCTCGTCACCTCGAAGGGGTCTCTGTGTCGAATCTCGGCCGCCGACTCCGGAGCCACCAATCCCCGGTGGCCGATCGAGTGACCGGTCGCGCAATCGCCCGCGCGCGGCTCTCGTCGTGGTTGCTCGCGCAGTTCCCCGCGCCCCTGAGATGCGCACTTCGTGCGGCATCTCATCAGAGAGGCGTGCCTCGTGCGGCACCTCATCGGAGAGGCGCGCGAAGCGCAGCCTCAGGGGGGAGGCTGCGCGTCAGCGCATGCCTCAGGGGCGCGGGGAACTGCGCGAGAAGCGGCCACCGGGCCGCACGCGAAAGAACTACCTGACAGGGGCGCGGGGAACTGCGCGAGAAGCGGCCACCGGGCCGCACGCGAAAGAACTACCTGACAGGGGCGCGGGGAACTGCGCGAGAAGCGGCCACCGGGCCGCACGCGAAAGAACTACCCGACAGGGGCGCGGGGAACTGCGCGATCAGCCCCCGCACCCGCGGGTCCCCGGACTACTGGGAGATGTCGGCGAACCCTCCGATGTCCCGGGGCGAGCGCGACCCCGGGCCCACGTAGCGGGCCGACGGACGGACCAGGCGACCCGTGCGCTTCTGCTCAAGGATGTGCGCCGACCAACCAGCCGTCCGCGCACAGGTGAACATCGACGTGAACATGTGCGCCGGCACCTCGGCGAAGTCGAGCACGATCGCCGCCCAGAACTCCACATTGGTGGCGAGCACCCGATCGGGCCGACGCGCGTGCAGCTCGGCCAGCGCGGCCTTCTCCAGCGCCTCCGCGACCTCGAAGCGCGGAGCCCCGAGCTCCCGGGCGGTCCGCCGCAGCACCCGCGCCCGCGGGTCCTCGGCCCGGTACACCCGGTGCCCGAAGCCCATCAGCCGCTCACCCTTGTCGAGCGCCCGCTTCACATACGCCTCGGCGTCCCCGGTCCGCTCGATCTCCTCGATCATGCCGAGCACCCGCGACGGCGCACCTCCGTGCAGCGGCCCGGACATGGCCCCGACGGCACCCGACAGCGCGGCCGCCACATCGGCCCCGGTGGAGGCGATGACCCGGGCCGTGAACGTGGAGGCGTTCATGCCGTGCTCGGCGGCGGACGTCCAGTAGGCGTCGACGGCCGCGACGTGCTTCGGGTCCGGCTCCCCGCGCCAGCGGATCATGAACCGCTCGACGACCGACTGCGCCTTGTCGATCTCGCTCTGCGGCACCATCGCCACACCCTGCCCGCGCGCCGACTGGGCGACGTACGACAGCGCCATGACGGCGGCCCGCGCCAGATCGTCACGGGCCCGCCGCTCGTCGATGTCGAGCAGCGGCTTCAGGCCCCACACGGGCGCCAGCATGGCCAGCGCGGACTGCACGTCGACGCGGATGTCACCGGAGTGGACGGGGATGGGGAACGGCTCGGCGGGCGGCAGACCGGGATCGAAGGCGCCGTCGACCAGCAGCCCCCACACGTTCCCGAACGACACATGGCCGACCAGGTCCTCGATGTCGACGCCCCGGTACCGCAGGGCGCCGCCCTCCTTGTCCGGTTCGGCGATCTCCGTCTCGAACGCCACGACGCCTTCGAGGCCGGGTACGAAGGACGGATCGAAATCGGACATCAGGCGGCTCCTCTTGATGCGTGGACAGGTCTCCCGGTGATGCCCCGTAGGGCAGGCTGCTCAACCGTTTCGGCACTTGGAAGATAGACCTCGGTGCCACGGATGGCGAGAGTTCGCGGCACTCGGTGCCATGTCTCACTCCGCGTGCGGCCGTGTCCCGCCGTCCGGCAGGATGACGCCGTGAACGACACACCCGACCCGGCCGGCATGCGCGAGCAGTACCGCACCCACGACGGCGGCCTGCACGAGTCCGATCTCGACCCGCACCCCATGCAGCAGTTCACGCGCTGGTTCAAGCAGGCGGCCGCCCCCGGCTCGCCGCTCGCCGAGCCGAACGCCATGGTGGTCTCCACCGCCGACGCCGAGGGCCGCCCCAGCTCGCGGACGGTGCTCCTGAAGTCCTACGACGACGAGGGCTTCGTCTTCTACACCAACTACGGCTCCCGCAAGGCGCACGAACTCGCCGTCAACGCGCACGTCGCGCTGCTCTTCCCCTGGCACCCGGTGAGCAGGCAGGTGCTGGTGACGGGGACGGCGGAGCGGACGTCGCGGGAGGAGACCGAGGCGTACTTCCGGTCCCGGCCGCACGGGTCGCAGCTCGGGGCGTGGGCCAGTGAGCAGTCCGCCGTGCTGGCTTCCCGGGACGAACTGGACGCCGGGTACGCGGAGCTGACCCGGCGCTATCCGGCCGGGACCGAGGTGCCGGTGCCGGATCATTGGGGTGGGTTCCGGGTACGCCCCGAAGCGGTCGAATTCTGGCAGGGCCGCGAGAACCGGCTCCACGACCGTCTCCGCTATGTCCTGGCCGGACCGGCGTGGCGGGTGGAACGCCTGAGCCCGTGACGAGGCGCCGTCGTTGTCCGCGGCCCGGTGGGGCTTCTCGCGCAGTTCCCCGCGCCCCTGAGGCATGCGCTGCGCGCAGCCTCCCCTATGAGATGGCGCACGAAGTGCGCATCTCAGGGGCGCGGGGAAC
>NZ_JBEOYI010000039.1:0-47981 GCF_040297005.1 Streptomyces sp. NPDC001904
GGGGCGCGGGTGGTGGCCGTCGCCGATGTGGAGGTGGAGCGCGCCAAGAAGCTCGCCGCGGACCTCGACGGCTGCACCGCGCACGACGACGCGGCGGCGCCGGAAGGCGCCGGCCACCCCTCACCTCAGGGGAGTTCGTAACGGTCGTTGAGGACCGCGCCGTTCTCCGGGTGGCTCTGGTCGTAGCCGCGCGGGTCGCACTGGAGCCCGCCGACGACGCAGTGGTCCACCATCGCCTTCAGCGTCCGGTCGTCCCAGGCGTTGAAGAAGTCGTAGTGGAAGGAGTAGCTGGGTCCGCTGGCCAGCCGGAGCTTCGACAGGTCCCCGTTGACCGGGAAGGCCATCTTGAACTCGATCATCGGCAGCGCGACCGGGTGGTCGGCCGGGCAGACGTTGTTGTTCGTGCCGGGCTTCACCACCGGGTAGGACATGTGGCTCTTGTGGTCCGGCGTGTCCAGGTACTTCCCGTCCCAGCAACTGGGTGCCTGGAAGCGGATGTTGACCTGGGTCGACGGGGTGGTGGGGCAGTCCTTCGGGAAGTCCACGTTGAAGAAGCTGTCCCCGCACTCCCAGCCCTCGACGAACCCGGGGTGGTTGCGGAACTCCTGCGCCGTCTGCATCGGGCTGCCGACCACGAACCGCAGCCCCTTCGGGAAGGGCCGCACGCTGGTGTAGTCGGTGACACCGGCCTTGTAGTAGATGGTCTGCTCGCCCACCGGGAGCACCGGCTTGTCGCCGTTGAGCATGGTGGGCATCCAGTAGCCGGACTTGTCACCCGGCGCGAGGCACGAGGTCGGCCCCCTGTCGAGCGAGGCGGTGGTGCTGTTCGCGTCGGTCGTCTTGTTGCCCATGAAGGTGTGGTCGTGGGACTTGCCCGGCTGGCCGGGGTACACGATCGGGTCGTCGGGCCGGGTGTGGGTGACCGTGCAGTGCGCCTGGAACTCGTGGAAGTAGCGGTGCGGCGGCTCCTTGTCGGACGGCTGCACGCCGGTGACCGGCGGGTTCGCCGGGATGTAGCCGTCGCCGTCCGGGTCGTCCCCGGACGCCTTGGTCGATGCGGCCATCACGTGGCCCGTGTGCGCGGCGGGGGCGGGTGCGGGAGCGGCCGCGACGGTGTCGGCGCCCGCGCCGACGGCGGCCACTGCGCCCACTCCGAGCGAGGTGAGGAGCAGTGCACCGGATATCAGGGCCCCCGAGAGGGTTCGTGCTCTTCGGGCCATGGATGCCTCCTGCGATGCAGGGTTGTTGGGGGGATGAGGGGCGCGCCCCGGACCGGCCATGGGGAGGGGCCCGGGGTGCGCCGACGAGGGCGCACCCTCGTGCGGTGGAGAAGCGTTGGAGAGCGCTCTCCCACTTCCCGCAGTGTTCCGGCCGTGACACGACCCCGTCAAGACTCGGTGAACGTCTCGTTAAACGGCGGACCAACACACCTCCTGAGCAACGGAGTTGCCCGCGCAGGTCAGAGGCGTGACTCCATCGATGGATCAAGCCGAAGACTTTTCGCCGAACCCGTCGTGAATCTGGGAGAGCGCTCTCCCAAGCGCTGACCGCACTCGGCCGCCATCGCTGGATCACCTCCCCCGAGCGTGATCTCATGACACGGTGCGGGACGACGACGTGCGGGACGAGACCCGGGTGAGAGCGCGCGACGAGGGCGACCTCGCCGCGTGCGTCGCGGTGCTGGGCGCCGTGCACCGCGCGGACGGCTACCCCACCGTCTGGCCGGACGATCCGGCGGCCTGGCTGGGTCCCGGCACCGACGGCCGGGCCTGGGTCGCGGAGCGGGAGGGGCGGATCGTCGGCCACGTCGCCCTGGTCGGGCCCGCCGCGGACGACGTCGCACCCACCCTGCTCCGGCGCGGGCCCGCGGCCGTCGTCAGCCGGCTCTTCGTCGATCCCGGCGCCCGCGGCCTGCGCGTCGGAGCCCGCCTGCTCGCGCGGGCCGCCGAGGCGGCGCACACCCGGGGAGCCCGGACCGTCCTCGACGTCGTGACCACCGACACCGCGGCGATCGCCCTGTACGAGCGGCTCGGCTGGACGTTCCTGGGCGCGGGGCGACAGCAGTGGTCGTCGGGCACGTCCGTGACCGTGCGCTGCTACGCGGCGCCCGCCGCGAGCCGGTCACTGCCGAGGAAGACTCCCTGACGGAGGCCGCCCGTTCGGCGAAGCGGCGATAGCAGGGACGTGGCACCTGGGCCTTGCGTGTCCGAGCCGACGCGAGGTGAAGGACCTCGACGGGCGGGGCCCGACGCATGACGGACTCCGGCCGGTCGGGGGCCGACGCACGTGTGCCCCTCACCGCGCGGGCGGTGAGGGGCACACAGGGCCAGCAGGATCAGCCGACCGGCTGCGGCTCCTTGTCGGCCGGGGCCTCGGGACCGGCGTTCTCGGCGTGCCAGTCCGCCGTGTCTGCCAGCGGCTTCTCCTTCAGGACGAAGGCGAGCACCAGGCCGACGCCGAAGACGGGCAGCAGGTACAGGAAGATCGGGACGAGCGATTCCTGGTAGGCGTTGACGACGGTGTCGCGCAGCTCCGTCGGGAGCGACCTGACCAGCGCCGGCGTCAGCGAGTCGCTGTCGCCGATCTTGGACGCGGCCTCGGCCGGGATGCTCGTGGCGAGCTTGTCGGTGAGGCGGCTGGCGAACACGGCACCGACGACGGCGACGCCGAGGGTCGCGCCGATCTCCCGGAAGAAGTTGTTCGCGGAGGTGGCGGTGCCGACCTCCGAGGCCGGGAAGTCGTTCTGCACGGCGAGAACCAGCGTCTGCATCATCAGACCGACGCCGGCGCCCGCGAGACCGACGTAGAGGCAGACGACCCAGACCGGGTCGGAGACGTCGAGCGTCGACATCAGGTAGGCGACGGCCATGATGATGACGGTGCCGGCGATCGGATAGACCTTGTAGCGGCCGGTCTTGGACATGATGGCGCCGGACGGCAGGGCCGTGGCCATGATGCCGACGACCATCGGGATGAGCAGCAGACCCGACTCGGTCGCCGTCTTGCCGTAGACCATCTGCAGATACGTGGGCATGTAGCCGACGATCGCGAACATGCCGAGGCCGATCACGATCATGCCGAGCAGGGTGGCGACGTTGAAGATCGGCGAGCGGAACAGGTGCAGCGGAATGACCGGCTCCTGTGCGCGCCGCTCCGCGACGAAGAACAGCACCCAGGCGACGACCGCACCGATGCCGAGCCCGATGACCAGCGGGTCGCTCCACTCGTACTGCGTGCCGCCCCAGCTGGCGAACAGGACGGTGCAGGTGACGGCGGCGGCCATCAGCGCGGTGCCGAGGTAGTCGAGCGTGACGTCGACGGCCTTGCGCGGCAGCTTGATCGCGACGGCGGCGACGAAGAGGGCGAGCACACCGAGCGGGAGGTTGACCCAGAACGCCCAGCGCCAGGAGTGCGCGTCGGTGAACCAGCCGCCGAGCAGCGGTCCGACGACGGACGACAGGCCGAAGACGGCACCCATGGGCGCCATGTACTTGGCGCGCTCACGCGGCGGCACCAGGTCGGCGATGATCGCCTGCGAGGTGATCATGAGGCCACCGCCGCCGAGGCCCTGGAGGGCGCGGCCGGCGATCAGGGTGCCCATGTTCTGGGCCAGTCCGCAGACCACCGAGCCCACCAGGAACAGGGCTATGCCCGCGAGGAAGATGTTCTTGCGGCCCATGAGGTCGCCGAGCTTGCCGTAGACCGGCATGCCGATGGTGGCGGCGAGGATGTAGGCGGTGGTGATCCACGCCATGTGCTCGATGCCGTTGAGTTCGCCGACGATGGTCGGCAGCGCCGTCGAGACGATGGTCTGGTCGAGCGCGCCGAGCAGCATGGTCAGCATCAGCGCGGCGAAGATCAGCCCGAAGTTGGCGGGCTTCACCGTGTTCTCGGCCGCCGGGTCGGCGCCGGTGTCCGTGCCCTCGGTTGCGGGGGCGTGCGTCATTGCGTGCTTCTCCGATGAGGTGGGTGCGAGTGGATCAGGTCTGACAGGGCGCGCGGCAGCGGGGAGAGCGGTTGCCGCGTGCGGGTCCCGCGGTGCCGCGGGTTTCGGGGAGAGGTGCGTGGGTGACCGCGACGGGGGAGGCCGGTCACACGGAGGGGGCGGTTACTTCACCGCGTCCGGCCCGGGTCGTGCGGTGCCCGCCGCGAGCAGGGCCCGCAGGGTGGTGAAGGAGCCGCGGATGGAGGCGGCGAGGCCGTCGGCCCCGGGCCCGGCCTCGTCTCCGTCTCCGTCTCCGTCGACGGAAGCGCTCTCCTGCGACCACCGCTTGAGTCCGCTGCGCACGGTCGCCATGGCGATCCCGGCGAGCAGTTCGGCGTCCTCGCCGTCGGCCGGGGTTCCGGTGCGGCGTGCGACGGTGCCGGCGAGGTCCCGCTCCACCGCCTCGCACTGGGCGAGGAACGTGGCCAGCACCGAGGGCACGCCCTCGGCGATGCGCAGGATGTCCTCCAGCTCGCGGGGGCCCGGGGCGGCCTCCTGGAGATGGTCGGCGAGGACGTCCCCGAGGTCGCGCAGCACGGCGTCGGTGTCCTGTCCGTCCCCCTCGGCGAAGCGGTCGGCGAGGGCGGGCGGGAGGGCGCCGGGCAGGGCGAAGAGCGCGGCTTCCTTGCTCGGGAAGTAGTTGAAGAAGGTACGGGGGGACACCCCGGCCTCCTTGCTGATCATCTCCACGGTGACGCGCGCGAAGCCGAGCTCGCGGGCCAGACGCAGCGTCGTCGCGTGCAGTTCGGCGCGTGTCTCGCGCCGCCTGCGCGCGCGAAGGCCCTCTGCGGGGGCGCTCTGCTGCGGGTGGGAGGTGATCACGAGCCGGATTCTTGCACACCGTGCAAACTTGCGGTCACTGCACCCCCACCCCGCCCCTTGTGTCCCAGATCACCCATTCGGTATAACGTGCAATGTACCCATTTCGCCGAATCCACCAGTTTGCGGGGATCCACGATGCGCGCTCGCCACATCGCAGCCGCCGCCGCGGCGGCCCTCAGCCTTGCCGCTCTGACCGCACCGGCAGCCGTGTCGGCCACGCCCGCCGCGTGCGGTGAGAACGATCTGACCCTGCGGGCCGAGCCGTCCGACGACAGTGACGGCGTGATCAAGCTCAGCGTCCGCAACGAATCGGGCCGGGCCTGCACCGTCGACGTCGCGCCGACGGTGACGTACGGGGACCTGGACGGCGCGGCCCAGCCGCGGCCCGCGACCAAGAGCGGCACGTACGAGCTGGCCGCGCACGCCACCGCGTACGCGGCCGTCCGCTCGCTCGCCGCCACCGACTCCGACGAGCAGCCGCGGACCGTGCCGTCCCTGCGGGTGGCCGCGTCGCCGGACCAGAGCGGCCGGGGCTTCCAGGCGATGACGCTCGGCGCCCCGACCGGGATCCAGGTCTGGGAGCCGGTGACGACACCGTGGATGGCGTCACCGGCCCGGGCCGCGCAGGTCATCGAGGACCAGACGGCCGGCTGGTTCCAGGCCTAGGCTCTGTCCGGAGCGCGCGTCACCCCTTCTGCTCGACCCGCACCCAGTCGACCTGGGCCTGGACGCCGCCGCGCGCGATCGCGTCGACGCTGGACTGCGGCAGGCCCCAGTACGGCTGGGTGGCCTTGTTCCAGCCGGCCGGGTAGGCGCCGCCGAGGGCGAGGTTGAGGATCAGGTACTGGTTGCGGTCGAAGACCCACTGCCCGCGGGTGGACTCCAGCTTGGTCCGGGTCGTGCGCTGGACGACCGTGCCGTCGACGGTGAAGCGCATCTCGGTCGGCGTCCACTCCACGCCGTAGGTGTGCCACTGGTCGGCGGTGGAACCGCCCGGGTAGTGCTGTTGCGCGCCGATGTTGCCGTCGGCGGAGTAGCCGGGTCCGTGCAGCGCCGAACTGGTCCAGTCGCGGTAGCCGATGTTCTCCATGATGTCCGTCTCGCCGGAGGCGGGCCAGGACACCGACGGGTCGTCGACGTTGCTGCCGAGCAGCCAGAAGGCGGGCCAGAAACCGTCCCCGACCGGCAGTTTCATCCGGGCGCTCACCCGGCCGTAGGTGAAGTCGACCTTGGTGTGGGTGTCGATGCGGCCCGAGGTGAAGTCGTAGGTCCCGCCGCCCGCCTTCGTGCAGCCCTTGCAGTACTTGGCGGCGAGGACCAGGTTGCCGTTCTCGGTGCGGATGTTGTCCGTCGAATCGACGTAGGCCTGGGACTCGCCGTTGACCGGGCCCATCTCCGTGCCGGTTCTGACGACGCGCCACTTGGAGCGGTCGAGGGCCGCGCCGGTGAAGTCGTCGAAGAACGTCGTGCGGTACGCGCCCGACTGCTCGCCGGGCAGGGCCGGGTAGGCGGCGTCGGCGCTGCCGCCGGTGCCCCAGACCTGGAACTCGTAGAGCGAGTAGCCGAATTGGGCGGTGGCGGGCGCCGGATTGTAGAACGACCGGCGTTCCTTGCCGAGCATGCGGACGTAGCGGCCGGTGGCCGGGGAGGGCAGCTGGACGGTGTCGTGCCGGCCCGTCGCGTCGCCCGGGGACTTGATGTCGGCGCGGCGCGCGGCGACCTCGGCGGCGCTCGGCCGGTAGACGGTGCGCCAGGTCCTGTTGTCGTCGGAGACCTGCAGCTCGTAGTCGACGGCGTAGGCGGCCTCCCAGTAGAAGTCCACGCTGTTGATCGTGGAGTTGGCGCCCAGGTCGACGGAGACCCAGCGGTCCGCGTTCCAGTCGCTGGACCAGCGGGTCTGATCGGCCTTCAGGTCGGCGGGCCAGCCGCCGTCGGTCACGAACGCCGGTGAATTGCCCGCGTGCTGGTAGTAGTTGCTGTACGCGGGGTGGTGCAGGGCGAGGTTGGTGCGGGTGGTGGAGGCGGGGGCCGGGGTGCCGCCGTAGACCTTGAACGAGTACAGCGAGTAGCCGTAGGGGGTGGCGCGCTCGATGCCGCGCAACCGGACGTACCGGCCCCGCACCTCCTGCGGGTAGGTGTGGGCGGTGACGCTGCCGCCGGTGCCGGCGTCCTCCGTGTAGAAGGGCTGCCAGTCCGTGCCGTTCTTCGAGACCTCGATGACGTAGCGCTTGCCGTAGGCGGCCTCCCAGTCGAGCGTCACGCGGTCGATGCGCAGGGTGGCGCCGAGGTCGACGCGCAGCCACGCGGTGTCCGAGAAGTCGCTGGACCAGCGGGAGTTGGGGTCCGCGTCGACGGCCTTGGCGGGGAGGGTGCCGGCGTTCTCGCTGCCGGACGCGGTGACGGACGCGGGGTTCGCCGCGTAGGCGGCGGCCGCGAGATCGGTGGTCCAGTCGGCCGCCGCGGCAGCGGCGACGGGAGGTGCTGCGAGGGCCTGCGGTGCGAGGACCAGGGCGGCGAGGGCCGTGGCGGCGCAAGCGAGCAGGAGGGGACGGCGCATGTCTCTCCTTCACGGGTTCACGGATGTGGGGTGCCACGGAGCGTGCACAGGACGCCGGAAGGAGAGCGCTCCGGAGCGGAACGTAGGGGGGTGCTCCTCGGTGTGTCAACGGGGGCGGCCGGGACCACCGTGACGCAAGGCGAAGTACAGCCTTTCTGACACTTCCTGAAGTCCTCGAGTCCATCAACTGCCGCTTGTGGGCGTTTTGTTGAGAGTTCGGCCCGGGAATCACGCGAATTTTGGTCACGACTCTTGACGCCCGATTCACTCACCTGAAACATGCGTCGCCAGGAGAGCGCTCCCACACCCCCACTCGTTCACTTCATGAACCAGGAGAGCCGCTGTGCCCCACTTCCCCACACCCCTGTCCCGTCGTACGGTCCTCGGCGCGGCCGCCGCGACGGCGGCACTGCCCGCGCTCGGTACGGTCACGGCCTCCGCCGCCGAGGCCCGGGCGGCCGCACCGTCGGCGAAGCTCCAGGCCGGCGGCGACCTCGGCCCCAACGTCATCGTGTTCGACCCGTCCACCCCCGGCATCCAGGCCAAGCTGGACGAGATCTTCAAGCAGCAGGAGTCGGCCCAGTTCGGCACCGGCCGCTACGCGCTGCTGTTCAAGCCGGGCACGTACAGCGGGCTCAACGCGCAGCTCGGCTTCTACACCTCGATCGCCGGCCTCGGCCTCTCCCCCGACGACACCACGATCAACGGGGACGTGACGGTCGACGCGGGCTGGTTCGACGGCAACGCCACGCAGAACTTCTGGCGCAGCGCGGAGAACCTGGCTCTCGTGCCGGTCAGCGGGACGAACCGGTGGGCGGTGGCGCAGGCGGCTCCGTTCCGCCGGATGCATGTGCGCGGCGGCCTGAACCTGTCGCCCGACGGCTACGGCTGGGCGAGCGGCGGCTATATCGCGGACAGCCGTGTCGACGGCTCCGTCGGCCCCTACTCGCAGCAGCAGTGGTACACCCGTGACTCGTCGGTGGGCGGCTGGCTCAACGCGGTCTGGAACATGGTCTTCTCGGGCGTCGAGGGCGCGCCGGCGCAGAGCTTCCCCAATCCTCCGTACACGACGCTGGACACGACACCGGTCTCCCGCGAGAAGCCGTTCCTGTACCTGGACGGCGCCGACTACAAGGTGTTCCTGCCCGAGAAGCGGACGAACGCGCGGGGCACCAGCTGGGGCAACGGCACGCCGCGCGGCACGTCCGTGCCGCTGACGCAGTTCTACGTGGCTCAGCCCGGGGACGGCGCGGCCACGCTCAACACCGCGCTCGACCAGGGCCTGCACCTCCTGCTCACGCCGGGCATCTACCACCTCGACGCGCCGCTGCAGGTGAAGCGCGCGGGCACCGTGGTGCTCGGGCTCGGCTACGCGACGCTGATTCCGGACGGCGGCGCCACGGCCGTACAGGTGGCCGACGTGAGCGGGGTGCGGCTCGCCGGGTTCCTGGTGGACGCCGGGACGGTCAATTCCGACACCCTGCTGGAGATCGGGCCGTCGGGCGCGTCCGCCGACCACTCCGCCGATCCGATCACCGTGCAGGACGTGTTCGTACGGATCGGCGGCGCGGGCGCCGGCAAGGCGACCACCAGCCTGGTGGTGAACGCGCGGCACACCATCGTCGACCACACCTGGGTGTGGCGCGCCGACCACGGCGACGGCGTCGGCTGGGACACCAACCGGGCCGACTACGGCGTCGTGGTCAACGGCGACGACGTGCTGATGACCGGCCTGTTCGTCGAACACTTCAACAAGTACGACGTGCAGTGGTCCGGCGAGCGCGGCCGGACCATCTTCTTCCAGAACGAGAAGGCGTACGACGCCCCGAACCAGGCCGCGGTCCAGGACGGTTCGGTCAAGGGGTTCGCCGCCTACAAGGTCGCCGACTCGGTGACGGACCACGAGGGCTGGGGGCTCGGTTCGTACTGCTTCTACAACACGGACCCGACCATCCGGCAGGACCACGGGTTCGCCGTGCCGGACAAGCCGGGGGTGAAGTTCCACGGCCTGTCGGTCGTGTCGCTCGGCGGCAAGGGCCAGTTCGAACACGTCATCAACAACACGGGAGCGGCCACCTCGGGCACCGACACGGTGCCCTCCACGGTCGTGTCATACCCCTGACGTACGCGGCCGGGGCGCCCCGATGAGCGAGTCGTCGTGGACCCGGGCACCGGGCAGCCGGTACCGGGCCGCGACGAGCGCGGCGTCGACGTCCCGGGTGCCGGTGGCGACGCACAGGGTGTAGGAGACGTCGTCCAGGCGGCGGCGCGCCTCGGGGCCGCCGTCCTGGGCGTCCAGCACGCTCAGCGAGTCGTATTCACGGACGAGATCGGCCAGCAGAGCGGGGTGGGCCAGCAGCATCGGCGGGTGCTCCTCGATTCGGGGTGAGCCGGACAGTTCCGCGATTGCCCGCGCCGCCGCCCGCCAAACGGCCGGCGGGGCGCGGACGTGATCACGCCCGCAGGAGTGCGGGTGCCGCCTCCACGGCGAGCAGTGAGGCGTCGTCCTGCAGGCTGCCCCGCGCATGGTGCAGAAGATCCGCGGCGAGCGCCGCGGTGAACACCGCGAGCGGACGGCCCGCCAGTTCGGCGGCACGCTCGGCGAGCGGATAGAAGACGCCGTCGGCGTCGCGCGCATCGGTGACCCCGTCCGTGTGCAGCAGCATCCGCTCCCAGGAACGGGCGGGCACCGGCTGGGCGGCGCACCAGCCGTGGGCGAGGTCGAGCAGCCCCAGCGGGGGTGCCGGCGCGGGCACCGCGGCGGGGACGGCGCCGCCGTCGCGGATGAGCAGGGGCGGCGGGTGTCCGCAGCAGACGAGGTCGGCTCCTCCGTCGGGAGCGACGGTGAGCAGTGCGGCGGTGACGAAGCGGTCGGGCTCGGCGGAGTGGGCGACCACGGAGTGCAGCCGGACCGCCAGCGCCTCCAACGAGCTCTCCCGCGGGGCCAGTTCGTGCCACGTCTGCAGCACCGTGGCGGCGGTGCGCGCACCTTCGCGCCCCTTGCCCATCACATCGCCGATCAGCAGCCGGGTGCCGAACGGCGTGTCGAGGGCTCCGTGCAGATCCCCGGCCGCGCCACCGCACCCGGAGCCCGCGGTCAGCCGCCGGGCGCTGACGCTCAGGGCGCCGACCTTGTCCGGGTGGGAGGTGCGCGACGGCGGGCGGACGGTCATGGGGAGGCCTTCCGAAAGTGCGGCCGGATGCCAGGTGGGGAGGCGCGCGTCGGGTGGGACCCACGGAAGTGTAGTCATCTCGCCGCTCTCTGTGACGGTTTCTTTCAAGTACCTGCGCACGACGTGAACCAGGCGCACGTATCGGCGGCCGCGCTCCCCCGGCGAGGCCGTCACCACCGGGCCCGGTCCCCTCTCCCGCCCCATGGGCCCACCCCGCACGGACGGTCCGCGCCGTTTTGCACGGCGGGGTGCGACGAAGCAGGTCGTCGCGGCGCGCCCAGCCGCTACCGTGAGAGACGGAACGCGACGTCTACGTCTGGCGGAGGCGGAATGGGCGTGGAGGAGGCACGGGGTCCCGGACCACTGCCCCGTCTGCGTCTCGATGAACTCCTTGAGGAACTCCAGGTCAGGATCGATGCCGTACGGGGCACCAGGAATCGCCTGCAAGCCCTGCTCGAGGCCGTCCTGTCGGTCGGTCAGGAGCTGGATCTCTCCCAGGTGCTGCGGCGCATCGTCGAGGCGGCTGTCGTCCTGGTCGACGCCGAGTACGGCGCCGTCGGGGTCATCGGTGAGGACCGGCGCAAGCTGTCGCAGTTCCTGCCGGTCGGCATCAGCGACGAACTGCGGGCGCGGATCGGCGAACTGCCCTCCGGGCACGGGCTGCTGGGCGAGCTGATCCGGCATCCGGAGCCGCTGCGGCTGCGCGAACTGGCCGAGCATCCCGCCTCGTCCGGCTTCCCGCCGCACCATCCGCCGATGCACACGTTCGTCGGGGTGCCGATCCGGGTGCGGGAGGCGGTGTTCGGCAATCTGTACCTGACCCAGAAGCGCGACAGCGGCGACTTCGACGACGAGGACGTGGCCGTGCTGCAGACCCTGGCCGCGGCGGCGGGCGTCGCCATCGAGAACGCCCGGCTGTACGAGGAGGTGCGGCTGCGGGAGCGGTGGCTGCAGTTGAGCGCCGAGTTCTCCGGCAGCCTGCTGTCGGGCGCCGGGGAGACCCAGGTGCTGCGGCTGATGGTGGAGCGGGCACGGGAGATCACCGGAGCCGACCTCGGCGTGATCGCGCTGGTCGTGCCGGGCCGCGATGAGCTGCACGAGGTGCTGGCCCTGGGCCGCCAGGCCGGCGCCCACCACGACACCGTCCTGCCGCGCCGGGGGACGTTCGCCGGGACCGCGCTCTCCGCGGGCGAACTGGTCACCTCCGACGACATCCGCAAGGACCCCCGGATCACCTATCAGCCGGCGCGCTGGGACGGGCTCGGGCCCGCGGTGGCCATGCCCCTCGGCACACCCGACCGGGAGCGCGGGGTGCTGATGCTGGCGCGCCACGCGGAGGAGCAGCCCTTCTCCGCGGCCGAGCTGGCGCCGCTGGTGGGCTTCGCCGGGCAGGCGACGCTCGCTCTCGAACTGTCCGACCGGCGGCGCGACGCGGAGCAGATGAGCCTGCTGGAGGACCGTGACCGGATCGCCCGCGACCTGCACGACCTGGCGATCCAGCGGTTGTTCGCGACCGGGATGACGCTGCAGAGCGCGCAGCGATTCGTGCAGCATCCGGAGGCGTCGGAGCGTCTGATGCGGGCCGTGGACGACCTCGACACCACCATCAAGATCATCCGATCGACCATCTTCGGGCTGCGGGAGCGCGACGCCCCGCCCACCGGCGCGGGCCTGCGGATCCGGGTGGTGCGGGCCGTGGAGGAGGCAGCCCGGGTACTGGGCTTCACCCCCGCCCTGCGGATGGAGGGCCTGGTCGACGTGGATGTGCCGGGACCGGTCGCCGACGACGTGCTGGCCGTGCTCGGCGAGGCGCTGACGAACGTCGCCCGGCACGCGCGGGCGTCGTCTGCCGAGGTCGTCCTGGTCGTCAGGGGCGGCGCCGTCACCCTGAGCGTCCTCGACGACGGCATCGGCATCACGACCGAGCCGGACGCCCATCGCAGCGGGCTCGCGAACCTCGCGGCGCGTGCCGCGCGGCGCGACGGAACGCTGACGGCCACGCCCCGCGAGGAGGGCGGCACCAAGCTGGTGTGGAACGTCCCGCTGGGGAAGCAGGGGTGACGGTGCCTCATGTCGCCTTGGGCGGGAGCCGGGTGGCGAGGACGGCCGCCTGGATGCGGCGCTCGACGCCGAGTTTGGCGAGCAGCCGCGAGATGTTGTTCTTCACCGTCTTCTCGGACAGGAAGAGGCGCTGGCCGATCTGCCGGTTGGTCAGCCCCTCTCCGACCAGTTCGAGGATGTCCCGTTCCCGCTCGGTGAGGTCGACGGCCTGGCCGTCGGGCGGCGCTCCGCCGTTCTGCGTCGCGTGCTGCTCGGGGCCGCGCAGGCTGCGCATCAGCCGGGCCGTCGTCGCCGGGTCGAGCATGGACTCGCCCGAGGCGACGGTGCGCACGGCGGAGATCAGGTCGGAGCCCTTGATCTGTTTCAGCACGTAGCCGGAGGCGCCCGCCATGATGGCGTCCAGCAGGGCGTCGTCGTCGTCGAACGAGGTGAGCATCAGACAGCTCACCTCCGGCAGCAGACCGCGCAGTTCACGGCAGACGGTGATGCCGTCGCCGTCCGGGAGCCGGACGTCGAGCACGGCCACATCGGGCCGCAGGGCAGGTCCTCTGGCGAGGGCCTGCGCCGCGGTGGCCGCCTCTCCCACGACCTGGAGGTCGGGCTCGGCCCCGAGGAGGTCACGCAGCCCCCGACGGACCACTTCGTGGTCGTCGAGGAGCAGGATGCGGACGGGATCGTCAGCGCTGAAGGTGCGTGGCGGCTGCATGGCGGCCCCTCCCCTCGGACGGTCGTTCCCTAGATCCTGGGGGCACCGGGAGTGATCCGCCAGGGCCGAACGGCCCCGATCTCCTGTCCTACGGGACCGTCATCCGGACACGGACGCACCGGATCCGTACGACGGCAACAGCCAGGACCGGTCGACGGGTTCACCGCGTGTGCGGCCTCCTTCCAGGGGCATCTCACGGCCGGCCGGGAGCGCTTCCCTCCGGAGCGTGCGACGCGGGCGGGGCCGGACGATCGGCGGCACCCGGTCCTGCCCGCGGCTCGCCTCGGCTCCGGACTGCCGTCGTGCGACAGGATCCATCCTGCGGGACCGCCTCTCCGGCGGCCAGGGGCCGATCGGCTCCGGCCCGGGGCCTGTCGGTGCCGGGCGCGCGGGACGTCCGACGGTCCCGTCGGCGGGGCCGAACGTCCCGGCGCCCAGGGCCGGTTCACCTCTCCCGGGCCGGTGCTCCCGGTGGGAGCGTCCTAGGGCGTGTGCCGAAGGTCCTGCCCGGACAGGTGCGCCGCCCGCGCCACACACACGACTGACCCCGCCCTCGCGTGGAACCCGCTCGGCAGAACACCGTCCGCCCGATCGCCCTGGAGGTTCCCGTCATGACCAGTATTCGCGTTCTGAGCGTCGGGACCGACGGCTCGCGCGAGAGCATGGACGCCGCCGACTGGGCGGCCCGCGAGGCGCTGCGCCGCGGTCTGCCCCTGCGCCTGGTGCACGCCGGAGAGGGCCGCAGGACCTCGCCCCCGCCGCTGGACGTCGATCTGCCGCGACGCGCCGTCCTCGACCGGACCGCGCTCCAACTCTCCTACACGCACCCGGCGTTGCAGATCCTGGCCCGTCGCCGACCGCAGCCCCCGGTGGGTGCGCTGCTCGAGGCCGCGGCCAACTCCGAGTCGCTGGTGCTCGGTTCGCGGGGCTTCACGGGATACGCCGGGTTCCTGGTCGGTCCGATCGCGCTCGCCGTGACGACCCGGGCGCCGTGCCCGGTCGTGCTGGTGCGGGCCGGCTCGCTCCCCCAGGACGAGCGGACGCCCGAGGGGCGTTTCCGGCCGGTGGTCGTCGGCCTCGACGTGGCGTCCGCCACCGACGACCTCCTCAGCTACGCGTTCGAGACCGCGGCCCTGCGCGGGGCGCCGCTGCACGCGCTGCACACCTGGGAGCTGCCGCCGCTGCGCAGCGGCGTGGCCGGGGGCGCGCCGGCGGGTGACGCGGCCCACCGCGAGTCGCTGGGCCGCCAGGCGCTGTCGGGTGCCCTTCGGGCGTGGCGGGCGAAGTATCCGGAGGTGGAGGTGGAGGAGCGCCTGCTGTACGGGCAGCCCGGCCACCATCTGCTGAAGTCGTCGACGGGGGCAGGTCTGACCGTGATCGGCCGGCGCGCCGACGCACCCCGGCTGGGCGCGACCGCCCACTCCGTGGTGCATCACGCGACGAGCCCGGTGGCGATCGTCCCGCACACCTGATCGCGGACCTGCCGCCGGGCCCTCTACCCGGCTCCGCCCCACCCCTCGTACGCTCGACGTCCCCACATCGCGAGGGAGTTGGCGATCCCATGCACGACGCAGCGCCGTTCCGTCCCGCTCCGGCCTGGCTCGCCGAGGCCGTGTTCTACCAGATCTATCCGCAGTCGTTCGCCGACTCCGACGGGGACGGGATCGGTGACCTCGGCGGGATCGCCGAGCGGCTGGACCACCTGGCGTGGCTCGGCGTGAACACGGTGTGGCTCAACCCGTGCTTCGCCTCGCCGTTCCGGGACGCGGGCTACGACGTCGCCGACTATCTCCGGATCGCGCCGCGCTACGGCACCGCGGACGATCTGGCCAAGCTGGTGGATCTCGCGGGCCGGCGCGGCATCCGGATCCTGCTCGACCTGGTCGCGGGGCACACCTCCGACGAGCATCCGTGGTTCCGTGCCGCCGTCGACGATCCCGGCGACCATCGCTACATCTGGACCACCGGGGAGGTCCCGGAGGGCTTCGTCCCCTCCCCGGGCAGCCGTCTCGGCGGCTATCTGCCGAACTTCTTCGACTCGCAGCCCGCGCTCAACTTCGGCTACGCGCGCACGAATCCGGAGGAGCCTTGGCGGCAGACGGCCGACGCGGAGGGGCCGCGCGCCAACCGGGCGGCGCTGCGCGAGATCATGGACCACTGGCTGCGGCTCGGGGTGTCCGGGTTCCGCGTCGACATGGCGGCATCGCTGGTGAAGGACGATCCGGGAAAGCGGGCGACCTCGGCGATCTGGACGGAGCTGCGGCACTGGCTGGACCGCGCCCATCCGGAGGCCGTCCTGCTCTCGGAGTGGGGCGACCCGGAGGTCTCGGTGCCGGCGGGCTTCCACACCGACTTCTTCCTCCAGTTCGGCGGTCCGGCGAACGGTCTGGCGATGCGCTCCCTGTGGAGCAACGGCACGGGGACCACGGACGAGGCCTGGGACCCGCTGGACTGCTTCTTCGACGCCTCCGGGCACGGCACGCCCGGCCCGTTCGTCCGTGCGTGGCGGGAGGCGTCGGCCGCGCTCGACGGCACCGGGTTCGTCGCGCTGCCGACCGCCAACCACGACTTCTCCCGCCTCAATTGCGGCCCGCGCACGGCCGAACAGCTCCCCGCCGCGTTCGCCTTCCAGCTCACCTGGCCGACCCTGCCGGCGATCTACTACGGCGACGAGATCGGGATGCGGTACGTGCCCGGTCTCCCGGAGAAGGAGGGCAGCGTCCTCGGCCCGCGCTACAACCGGGCCGGTTCCCGCACTCCCATGCAGTGGGACGACGGCCCCGGCGCCGGTTTCTCGACCGCGTCCGAGGACCGCTTCTACCTGCCCCTCGACCCGTCCCCGGACCGCCCCTCGGTGGCGGCGCAGCGCGCGGACGAGACCTCGCTGCTCCATCTCGTGCGACGCCTGGTCGCCCTGCGCCGCTCCACTCCGGCGCTCGGGTACCGGGCACCGGTGGAGGTGCTGAACGAGGGCCATCCGTTCGTGTACGTGCGTGGGGACCGGCTGCTCGTGGTCGTCAACCCGAGCCGCACCTCGACGCTCTGGCCGTCCGCGGGACACGCGGGCCGCCTTGCCGGGGCGCGGGCCGTGGAGGTGCGCGGGGCTCGGGTCTCCGCGGACGGCGCGGAGGTCGGGGCGGAAGGATTCGGTTACGGGATCTTCGAGTTGCCGGAGAGGTGAGCGGGGGCTTCGGGCGGGCCGTGGCCGGAATCGATCGCTCCGTCTCGACGACCGCCCGCAAGATCAACTTGACTGCCGGGCATGCGATTCGGCGTCAACCTCCTCAACTTCGGCTCGGGCACCACCCCCGAGAGCCTTGTCCGTCAGGCCACGGACGCCCGTGACCTGGGCTTCTCCTTCGCGATGATCTCCGACCACATCGCGGTCACCCCGGATGTCCACGCGGTCTATCCGGCACCGTTCTACGACCAGTTCGTTCTCGCCGCCCATCTCGCGGGCCGCGTTCCGGGGCTCACGCTCGGCACGACGATCACTGTCATCCCCTACCGGCATCCGCTCCAGACGGCACGCCTCGCCGCGAACATCGACCGGCTGAACGACGCGGGGTTCATCCTCGGGGCCGGTGTCGGATGGTCGGTGGCCGAGTACCGCACGCTGGGCGTGCCGTTCGAGCAGCGGGGCGCCATCACCGACGAGTACCTGACGGCGATCCGGGCGGCCTGGACCCAGGACCCGTGCAGCTTCGAGGGCCGCTATGTGGAGTTCGAGAACGTGCGGACGGGTCCCGCGCCGGCGACCGCCCCGCACGTGCCGGTGTGGGTCGGCGGCGACTCCCCCGCCGCGCTGCGGCGCGCCGCGCGGCTGGGCGAGGCCTGGCATCCGTATCTGCCGACGCTCGCCGGGCTGCGGGCGAAGCTTCCCCTGCTGGCGGAGGAGGCCGACCGGGCGGGGCGGGCGGTGCCGGGGCTCGCGCCGCGGATCCAGCTCGCCCTGAGCGAGCGGCCCGTCCCCGACACCGCCGACCGGCCGCTCGGCCACGGCAGCGCCGAGCAGATCCGGGCCGACGTGGAGACGCTGGCCGGACTCGGCGCAGGGCACGTGCTCTTCGACACGTATCCGGGCGACCCGGCGCGGCGCGGGTCAGCCGACGACGACCGGAAGGTGCTCGAACTCGTGGCCGGGTTCCGCGTCACCAGCTGACGGGCAGTGCCTTCGGTCCTCTGATGAACCCCTTGCTCTGCCACTCCACCTCGGCCGGGTCGACCGCGAGGCGCAACCGGGGGAAGCGGGTCAGCAGGGCGCCGAGCATCACCTCGGACTCCATGCGGGCCAGCATCGCACCGATGCAGTGGTGCGGCCCGTGCCCGAAGGAGAGATGGGCCGTCCCGGCGCGGTCGAGGTCGAGCGTGTCGGGGTCGGCGAAGACGTCGGGGTCCCGGTTGGCCGCGAGGTAGGAGGCGTAGACGGCCTCGCCCGCGCGGATCAGCACACCGCCGACCTCGACGTCCTCGGTGGCGATGCGGGGCAGGCCCACACCGTTGCGGTGCGGGATGTGGCGCAGGAGTTCGTCGACGGCCTGCGGCAGCAGCCCGGGGTCCGCGCGCAGCCGCTCGGCGAGCTCCGGTCGCGTGAGCAGCATGTAGACCATGTTGGCGCTGTTGTTGCGGACGGCGTGGGCGCCGCTGACCAGGACGGCCGTCGCGAGGGAGACCGCCTCCGCCTCGGTGATCCCGCCGTCGGCGCAGGCCCGCCCCAGCACGGAGGCCAGATCGTCGGCGGGGCTCTCCCGGCGCTCGGTGAGCAGGTCCACGATGTACTGCCGCATCCGTTCCTTCGCGGCCTCGCTCGACTTCGGTCCGGGGCCCGCCGAGAGGATCACATCCGGCCAGTCGGCGAGCCGTGCCCGGTCCTCGACAGGGACGCCGAGCAGGTCGCTGACGACGGTCAGCGGGAACGGGCCGTGCAGACGCTCCACGAGGTCGGCGGGCGGGCCCGCCTCCTCCATGGCGTCGAGCAGCGTGGCGACGGTGACCTCGGCGCGCGGGCGCAGACTCTTCATGGTGCGGCCGGTGAACGCCTTGGTCATCACCTTGCGCAGCCGCGTGTGGTCCGGCGGATCGGTGAAGTTGAGGCCGACGGTGGCGGCGACGCGGTGCGCCGACATGCCGTTGACCTCGCGGTCGACGAGCGCGGAGCGGCTGAAGCGCGGATCGGAGGTCACCAGGCGCACATCCGGGTAGCGCGTGACGAGCCATGCCTCGCGCTCCTGTCCGAAGGGCATCCGCACCCGGGCCACCGGCTCCTCGCGGAGCAGATCGGCGAGGAGCGGGTCGAAGGTGAGCGCGGGCAGGTCGTCCAGGGGCCACTCGTGGGCGGTCGAGATGCCCCCCACCGGTTCCGGGGCCGTCGGGTCGTCGCGTACGGTCGTGTCGTTCACGCGGCCATCTGTTCCCCGGGCGCGGGCCATGGCACGCCGGAGCCGTCGTCGCGCCGCCTGATCGGCGCAGGGAGCGGGGACGTGCGGGCCGCCGGACGGATGCCCCGATCACGCAAACGGACCGCAAGTGTTGCGCTAATCTTGCGTTCCATGACGCGCAGACTTGCTCAGGTGGCGAAGAAGGTCGGGGTCAGCGAGGCCACGGTCAGCCGGGTGCTCAACAACAAGCCCGGTGTCTCGGAGGCGACGCGGCAGTCGGTGCTCACCGCACTCGACGTGCTCGGCTACGAACGCCCCACCCAACTGCGCGGCGAGCGGGCCCGGCTGGTGGGCCTGGTCCTGCCGGAGCTCCAGAACCCGATCTTCCCCGCGTTCGCGGAGGTGATCGGGGGCGCGCTCGCCCAGCAGGGCCTGACCCCCGTCCTGTGCACCCAGACGAAGGGCGGCGTCTCCGAGGCGGACTACGTGGAGCTGCTGCTCCAGCAGCAGGTTTCGGGGGTGGTGTTCGCGGGCGGTCTGTTCGCGCAGGCCGACGCGGAGCACGGGCACTATCAGCGGCTGGCGGAGCGCAAGGTGCCGGTGGTGCTGGTGAACGCCTCGATAGAGCGGCTCGGGTTCCCGTGCGTGGCGTGCGACGACGCGGTCGCGATCGAGCAGGCGTGGCGGCACCTCGCCTCGCTGGGGCACGAGCGCATCGGGCTCGTGCTCGGTCCGGACGACCACATGCCGTCGCAGCGCAAGCTCGCCGCGGCGCGCGCCGCGGCACAGGCGGCGGGCGGCCGACTGGGCAACGACGCGGTGGAGCGGGCGATGTTCTCCCTGGAGGGCGGGCACGCCGCCGCGGCCCGGCTGATCGGGCGCGGCATCACGGGCATCATCTGCGCCAGCGATCCGCTCGCCCTCGGGGCGGTGCGCGCCGCGCGCCGTGCCGGGCGCTCGGTGCCCCGGGACATCTCGGTGGTCGGTTACGACGACTCGGCGTTCATGAACTGCACCGAGCCGCCGCTGACGACCGTGCGGCAGCCCATCGAGGCGATGGGCCGGGCCGCGGTCGAGCTGCTCGTCGCGCAGATCCAGGGCGGTGCGGTGCCGCCGGGTGAACTGCTCTTCGAGCCCGAGCTGGTGGTGCGCGGCTCCACCGCGCCGCCGCGGGCCTCCGACTGACCGGCCGGCGCGCTATGCGGAGGCGGTCAGCTGTCCCGTGGAGCCGCGGACGACGAGCTCCGGTTCGAAGAGCAGTTCGCCGAGATGCGTGCGCGAGCCCTGGAGCTGCGCCATGAGCAGTTCGACCGCCGCCCGGCCCATCGCCTCGATGGGCTGGCGCACCGTCGACAGGGGCGGCTCGGTGCAGGTCATGAACGCGGAGTCGTCGTAACCGACGACCGACAGGTCCTCGGGGACGGAGAGCCCCCGCCGCCGGGCCGCCCTGATGGCTCCCAGGGCCAGCGGGTCGCTCGCGCAGATGATGCCGGTGGTTCCCCGGTCGAGGAGTCGTGAGGCGGCGGCCTGCCCTCCTTCCAGGGAGAACAGCGACCGCTCCACCAGGGTGTCGTCCAGGGTCATGCCCATCGCCCGGGCGACGCCGCGCGCGGCCCGGAGCTTGCGGCGGGACGGCATGTGGTCCAGCGGGCCGAGCAGCAGGCCGATGCGGTCGTGGCCGAGCGAGGCGAGGTGACGCCACGCCTGCTCGACCGCGACCGCGTCGTCGCAGGACACGCACGGGAAGTCGAGGCCCTTGATCGACGCGTTGATGAAGACGACCGGGATCTTGCGCTCGGCCAGCCGCCGGTAGTGCCCGTGGTCGGCGTCGGCCTGCGCGAAGTGTCCGCCCGCGAACACCACCCCCGAGACCTGCTGCTGGAGCAGCAGCTCCATGTAGTCGGCCTCGGAGACGCCGTTCTTGGTCTGGGTGCACAGGACGGGGGTCAGGCCCTGCTGGGCGAGCGCGCCCCCGATCACCTCCGCGAACGCGGGGAAGATCGGGTTCTGGAGCTCCGGCAGGACCAGGCCCACCAGCCGGGCCCGCTCGCCGCGCAGTTGGGTGGGGCGTTCGTAGCCGAGCACGTCGAGTGCGGTGAGCACGGACTGCCGCGTCGCCTCCGAGACGCCCGGCCGTTCATTGAGGACACGGCTCACCGTTGCCTCGCTGACTCCCGCTTTCCTGGCAACTTGAGCAAGTCGTCGTGTCATATCTGCAAGATTATCTCATTGGCTTGCAAAGAACTTACACCCTCTGGCATTTGATGTGCCTCCATCTGCCCGCTTCTGCCGGCAACCGCCCGGGGGTTCAGATCTGCAGCCATGCCGCTGTGTCGCCCGGCAGCCGTCCCTGGCCGTCAAGGGGCCCGCTCGTCAGGATCAGCCGGTCGTACGACGGCAGTTCGGCGGGCCGGTCGCCCAGATTGACCACGCAGAGCAGGCCGCCCGGCCGGGAGAAGGCGAGCACCCCGTCCTCCGCGGGCAGCCACTCCATCGGCCCGTCGCCGAAACCGGAACCTCCGCGCCGGACCTCCAGGGCGGTGCGGTACAGCGTCAGCATCGAGGCCGGGTCCCCGGCCTGCCGGTCGACCGCGTAGTCCGCCCAGTACGCGGGCTGCGGCAGCCAGGGGTCCGCGCCGGACCCGAACCCGCAGTGCGGGGCGTCCGCCACCCAGGGCAGCGGCACCCGGCAGCCGTCCCGGCCGGGGTCGGTGCCGCCGGAGCGGAAGTGCATCGGGTCCTCGATGCTGTCCAGCGGGATGTCCGCCTCGGGCAGGCCCAGTTCCTCGCCCTGATACAGGTAGACGGAGCCGGGCAGGGCCAGCGTGAGCAGAGCGGCGGCGCGGGCGCGCCGGGTGCCGAGGGCGAGGTCGACGGGGGTGCCGAACGCCTTGGTCGCGAAGTCGAACCCGGTGTCCTCGCGCCCGTAGCGGGTGGCGGTGCGGGTTACGTCGTGGTTGCACAGGACCCAGGTGGCCGGCGCGTGGACGGGGGCGTGCTCGGCGAGGGTGTCGTCGATCGTGCGGCGCAGCCGGTCGGCGTCCCACGGGCAGCTGAGGAAGTTGAAGTTGAACGCGGTGTGCAGTTCGTCGGGGCGCAGGTAGCGGGCGAAGCGCTCGGCGTCGGGCAGCCAGACCTCGCCGACGAACACGCCGCCGTACTCGTCCGCGATGGCCCGCCAGGACCGGTAGATGTCGTGCAGCTCGTCCTGGTCGACGTACGGGTGCGGGCCGACGCCCTCCTCGTAGTCGGGCAGGTCGGGGTGTTTGGCGAGCAGCGCCGCGGAGTCGATGCGCACCCCAGCGACACCGCGCTCGAACCAGAAGCGCAGCACGTCCTCGTGCTCCCTGCGCACATCCGGGTGGGCCCAGTTGAGGTCGGGCTGCTCGGGGGTGAACAGATGGAGGTACCACTCGCCGTCGGGCACCCGGGTCCAGGTGCCGCCGGCGAACTCGGACGGCCAGTTGTTCGGCGGGAGTTCGCCCTGCTCGCCACGGCCGGGCCGGAAGTGGAAGCGCTCCCGCTCGGGGCTGCCGGGGCCCGCGGCCAGCGCCGCCCGGAACCAGGCGTGCTGGTCGGAGACGTGGTTCGGGACGATGTCGACGATGACGCGGATCCCGAGGTCGGCGGCCTCCGAGATCAGCTTCTCCGCCTCTTCGAGGGTGCCGAAGGCGGGGTCGATGGTGCGGTAGTCGGCCACGTCGTAGCCGCCGTCGACCAGCGGGGACTGGTACCAGGGAGTGAACCACACCGCGTCCACGCCGAGTTCGGCGAGATAGGAGAGGTGGGCGCGGACGCCCGCGAGGTCCCCGGCTCCGTCGCCGTCTCCGTCCGCGAAGCTCCGGGGGTACACCTGGTAGATGACGGCGTCGCGCCACCAGTCGTCGGTGCGGGACGAGGGAACAGCTGCCACGGGAGGTCCTTTCGGGCAGGTGGGACTCCGCCGCCGGCCGGTGCGGGGGCATGGATGGTTGAGGCCGGCGGCGGAGTGCTGAGGGGTGGTACTGGCTTCGGGCCCGGCGCGGTGCGTGCGGTCAGCCCTTGAGGCTTCCGGCGGTCAGGCCCGCCATGATGCTGCGCTGGAAGAAGAAGAACACGATGATCATCGGGATGCTGGCGATGACCAGACCGGCCATGATCTGGTTCTGCGTCACCGCGCCCGCGGTCTGCGACAGGCCCACGCTGATGGTCATCTTCTCGCTGTCGGGCAGGACGAGGAGCGGCCAGACGAAGTCCTTGAAGATCGCGACGACGGTGAAGATGGAGACCACCCCGAGGATGGGGCGGGAGATCGGCAGGATGATCGAGACCAGGATCCGCCACGGGGGCACGCCGTCGATCTCGGCCGCCTCCAGGAGTTCGTTCGGGATCGAGTCGAAGAACCGCTTCAGCAGGAAGATGTTGAACCCGTTGGCCGCGACCGGGAACCAGATCGCCCAGGGCGAGTTGAGCAGGTGCCAGCCGAAGATCGGCACATCGGTCACGGTGATGTACGCCGGGATCATCACGACGATCGGCGGGATCATCAGGGTGGCGAACATGCCGGCCAGGATGATGTTGCCGAACATCGGCCGGAGCTTGGACAGGGCGTAGGCGGCACAGACGTCGACCGCCAGCGCGAAGAGCCACGCGCCGACGGCGTAGTACAGGGTGTTCTTGAGCAGGGTCCCGATGTCGAACAGCTGCCAGGCGTCGGCGAAGACGCCGAAGTCGGGATGTTTGGGGAAGAGGGTCGGCGGCATCTGGGCGATCTCCTCGCCCGACTTCATCGCCCCCGTCACCATCCAGTACAGGGGGAAGACGAACACCATGGTGAACACGAGCAGGACGAGGACGAGCAGCGTCCAGTAGATCTTGCGGCCCCAGCGGGACTTGAGCTCCAGCGGGGAGACGATGGTCCTGGTGTGGCCCTCGGCCCAGGCGCCGCGGCGCTTGCTCCGGGGCCGTCCGGTGCGCCGGACGGCGGTCTTCTCGCCCCGGGTCTGCTCCGGCGCGTCCGGGCGGGCGGTGGTGTTGACCATGGACCTAGTTCTCCTCTCGGGTCAGCCGGAGCTGAACCGCCGCGACCGCCAGCAGCACGACCATGAGCATCAGGCCGAGCGCGCTGCCCGCCCCGTAGTTGCCGCCGTAGACGAACGCGTACTGGTACATGAGGTAGACGACGGTGACCGTCGCGTTCTCCGGGCCGCCGCCCGTGAGCATGTACGGCTCGATGAACACCTGCATGGTGGCGACGATCTGCAGCATCAACATCAGCAGCAGGATCAGCCGGGTCTGCGGGATGGTGACGTGCCAGATCCGCTTGAAGATGCCGGCGCCGTCGAGTTCGGCCGCCTCGTAGAGGTCACCGGGGATGTTCTGCAGGGCGGCCAGGTAGATCAGCACGCCGGAGCCCAGGTTCATCCAGGTGGCGACGATCACCAGGGAGATCAGCGCCGTACTGGTGGAGTCCAGCCAGGCCAGGGTCGGCAGGCCGACGAAGTCGAGGGCCTGGTTGAACAGACCGGGTCCGGGATCGTAGAACCAGCGGAACAGCAGCACCGCGACGATCGGCGGCAGCATCACCGGGAGATAGACGACGAACCGCAGGTACGCCCGGGCGTGCCGCAGTTCGTTGAGCACGATCGCGACGGCGAACGGGATGACGTAGCCGCACACCAGGGCCAGCAGGGTGAAGACCAGGGTGTTGCGCCAGGCCTGGCCGAACGCCGGATCGTCCACCACCGTGCGGAAGTTGTCCAGGCCCACCCACTTCGGCGGGTCGACCAGATTGGTCGACTGGAAGCTGAGCAGGACCTCCTTGACGATCGGCCACCACGCGAACATGGCGAAACAGAAAAGTGCTGCGCACAGAAATCCGTAGGCGCTCAGATTTCTGCGCGCGGCCCGGCCGCGCTTGGAGGGTGGCCGGCGCCGTGGCGCGGTCCGCCGTTGAGGCTCCACCGTGAGTGTTTCCATCGTGATCTCCCGTTCCCGGCTCCGACCCGGTGCGGTGCCGACTCGGGGTGCCGCCACGATGGGCGGCACCCCGGAACCTTGTGCCGTCAGCTCTTGGCGAGGATCGAGTTCGCCTTGGACTCGGCGTCCTTGAGCAGTTGGTCGATGTCCGCGTTCTCCCGTGTGAGGACCGCCGACATGGCGACGTCGAGGACGGCGTACAGCTCCTGCGCCTTCTCCGGCTCCAGCTTCGGCGCGACCGACGTCGAGGTCGCGACGTACGGCTCGTAGTACTCGACCGGCAGGCTCGCGTTGGCCTTGCGCTCCTCGGCGAGCTTCTTGCCGGTGGGCGAGTCACCCATGTAGTCGTTGTTCGGCACACCCACGGCCTCGCCGTTGGCCTTGCCGCGGGCGAAGTCGAAGCGGCCCTTGCCCGGCGTGTTGAACTGGAAGTCGATCCACTCCAGGCCGGCCTTGGTCTGCGCCGCGCTCGCCTTGGGGTTGATCATGTAGGCCTCGCCACCGGTCAGCGACGCCTTGCCGTCGGGGATACCGGTGATGCCGTAGTCGTCGACCTTGCCCTGGAACTTCTGGACCACGTCGGTGACGACGTCCGGGGCGCCGAGCATCATGCCCGTCTTGCCGGCCGCCATCTGCTGCATCAGCGACTCCCAGCCGATGTTGACCTTGCTGCCGGTGCTGTTGTCCTTCCAGCGCATGTCGTGCAGCGTCTGCAGGACGGCCTTGCCCTCGGGGCTGTTGAAGGCCGCCTTGTGGTCGGTGACCATCTCGCCGCCGCGGCTGTAGATCGCCTGGGCGAAGTGCCAGCCGCCGGTGTTGCCGCCGCCGTACTCGCCGTAGCCGATGTAGTCCTTGCCGATTCCGGCGATCTTCTTGGCGGCGGTGCGGACCTCGTCCCACGTCTTCGGCGGGGAGTCCGGGTCCAGGCCGGCCTTCTTGAAGACGGCTCTGTTGTAGACGAGACCGACGCTGTAGCTGACGTTCGGGATCCCGTAGACCTTGCCGTCCTTGGTGACCATGTCGCGCACGTTCTGCTTGATGTCACCGAAGTTCTTCACGTACTTGGTGTCGCCCGTGATGTCCTTCGCCTGCCGCTTGGAGATCACGTCCGCGTAGTTGGTGACGGGGACCATGAACACGGTCTCCATCTGCCCGCCGGCCAGCTTCGCCGCGAACGTCTTCGGGTCGTAGCACGGCTGCTGATCGGTGCTCTTGACCTTCACGTCCGGGTGCGCCTTCTCGAACGCGGCGACGTCGTCGTTCCACGCCTTGCGCTGCTTCGGCGCGGTCTTCGCCGGCTGACAGGCCACGGTGATGTTGACCTTTCCTCCGGCGCCGTCGTCCGACGAGTCACCGCCGCAGGCGGTGGCAGTGAGTGCCAGACCTGTGGTCAGAAGGATCGCGAGGTTACGGGGCTTCATTACGGCTCCTCCAGGGGTCAAGCCCAAGCACTGCCCTTGATTCGAGACGTGACGATAGGACGGCGCACAGATGACCGCAAGATTCGGATCCAAAATTGCAAGATTACGACTACATCACGACGGCTCCCCGGTGATGCGCCGTCAGTGCCGAACCGCACCAGGCCCGGGAAGCGTGCGCCATACAGGCGGTGGGCGGAGCCGGATCCTCCGCTGAGAGCCGGACGCCGACGATCGACCCTCCGGAACCTCAAGAGACGTCAACTTCCTTGCCTGGTCAGAGATTGCGCAAGGCTGTCAATTATTTGCAGTCTTTGCCCAACATCTTGTGCAGTCCTGAAGGCGATGCTTGAGTGAGCGCTGCCTGCGGCCGGGGCACCCCGCGGTCCCCGGAAGGCATCTCTCCGCCATCGGCCCCATCCTCACCCCCACCTCCCCACCCCCACCAGGAAGGCCCCCACCGCAGATGAACCCGCATGTCATGAACGCGCCATTCCGGTCCTCGCGCCGACTCCCCGTGCTCGCCCTCGCGGTCGCCCTGGTCAGCGCCGTGGTCGGCGCCGGAGGCTCGGCGACAGCCCACGCGGCCCCGCAGCGGGCCGCCGCCGCGAGTGCCGCGGGCGCCACACTCCCCTTCACCTCCTACGAGGCGGAGTCCGCTGTCACCGGCGGCACGAAGACCGGGCCCGACTACACCCAGGGCACCGTCACCTCGGAGGCCTCCGGCCGCCAGGCCGTCCGCCTGAATGCCGGCCAGAGCGTCGAGTTCACCCTGACCGGCGCGGCCAACGCCGTGAACGTCGCCTACAACGTGCCCGACGGACAGTCGGGCTCGCTCGCGGTCTACGTGAACGGCACCAAGCTCTCCTCGTCGCTGGCCGTCACCTCCAAGTACAGCTATGTCGACACGTCCTGGATCGCGGGCGCCAAGACGCACCACTTCTTCGACAACGCCCGCCTGCTGCTCGGCCGCAACCTCCAGGCGGGCGACAAGGTGAAGCTGGAGGCCGCCTCGACCCAGGTCACCGTCGACGTCGCCGACTTCGAGCAGGTCGCCGCCGCCGCGGCCAAGCCCGCCGGGGCGATCTCCGTGGTCGACAAGGGCGCCGACCCGACCGGTCAGCAGGACTCCACCCAGGCGTTCCGCGACGCGATCAGCGCGGCCAAGGGCAGCGGCGGCACGGTCTGGATCCCGGCCGGCAACTTCAAGGTCGGCTCCGCGCTCAGCGGCGTGGAGAACGTGACCCTGCTCGGTGCGGGCAGCTGGTACTCGGTCGTACGCTCCTCCCACTTCATCGATCAGTCGAACTCCGCGGGCAGGGTCAACCTCAAGAACTTCGCGGTGATCGGCGAGGTCACCGAGCGCGTCGACAACAACCCGGACAACTTCGTCAACGGCTCCCTCGGCCCGAACTCGTCCGTGTCCGGCATGTGGATCCAGCATCTGAAGTGCGGCTTCTGGCTGACCGGCAACAACGACAACCTGATCGTCGAGAACAACCGGATCCTCGACACCACGGCCGACGGCCTGAACCTGAACGGCAACGCGCACGGTGTCCAGGTCCGCGGCAACTTCCTGCGCAACCAGGGGGACGACTCGCTCGCCATGTGGTCGCTGAACGGCGCCGACACCGGCTCCACGTTCTCCGGCAACACCATCTCGCAGCCCAACCTCGCGAACGGCATCGCGATCTACGGCGGCACCGACATCACGGTCAAGGACAACCTGGTCCAGGACACCAACGCCCTCGGCAGCGGCATCGCGATCTCCAACCAGAAGTTCCTCGACCCGTTCTCCCCGCTCGCCGGCACCATCACGGTCTCCGGGAACACGCTCGTCCGCACCGGGGCGATCAACCCCAACTGGGGCCATCCCATGGGCGCGCTGCGCGTCGACGCCTACGACAGCGCCATCGAGGCGACCGTGAACATCACCAACACCACGATCAAGGACAGCCCCTACAGCGCCTACGAGTTCGTCTCCGGCAGCGGCACCGGCAAGGCCGTCAAGAACGTGACCGTCGACGGGTCGACCGTGGACAAGGTCGGCACGGTCGTGGTGCAGGCGGAGACGCCCGGCGCCGTGAAGATCAGCAACCTGAAGGCCACCGGGGTCGGCGTGGCCGGTGTCTACAACTGCCCCTACCCGTCCGGTGCGGGCACCTTCGCGCTCACCGACGGCGGCGGGAACTCCGGCTGGTCCAGCACCTGGTCGAACTGCTCGGCCTGGCCGCAGCCCGGCTCCGGCAACCCGGACCCGGACCCGGCCCGCAACCTCGCCCAGGGCCGCCCGGCCACCGCGACCGGATCGGCCGATGTGTACACGCCCGGCAAGGCGGTCGACGGCGACGCGAACTCGTACTGGGAGTCGACCAACAACGCCTTCCCGCAGGCGCTCACCGTCGACCTCGGCTCGGCCCAGGCCGTGCGGCGGGTCGTTCTGAAGCTGCCGCCGTCGGCGGCCTGGGGCGCGCGGACCCAGACCCTCTCGGTGCTGGGCAGCACCGACGGGTCCTCCTTCACCACCCTGGCCGCGTCGAAGGACTACCGCTTCGATCCGGCCACCGGCAACACCGTGACCGTCACCCTGCCCACCTCCTCGCCCGCCACCCGCCACCTGCGCGTGCAGGTGACCGCCAACACGGGCTGGCCCGCCGCGCAGCTCAGCGAGGTCGAGGCGTACCTGAAGTGATCCGCCCCCGTATCCCCCGCATCGCCCGTATCCCCCGTATCGAGAGGACCGCGTCGTGAGACACAGGCAGAGAGACAGGCAGAGAGGCAGACGGCTGACCGCCGTCCTGCTCGGCGCCGCGCTGGGCACGCTCGGGCTGCTGCCCGTCACCGCCCAGCCGGCATCGGCGACGGTTGGCCCGAACCTGGCCCTGAACAAGCCCGTCGAGGCGTCGTCGACCATTCAGAACTATGTCGCGAAGAACGCCGTGGACGGGAGCACCGGCTCGTACTGGGAGGCGAGCGGCAGCCCGTCGACCCTCACGGTGAAGCTCGGCGCCGACGCCGATCTCGACTCGCTCGTCCTGAAGCTGAACCCGGACCCGGCCTGGGCCACCCGCACGCAGAGCATCGAGGTGCTCGGGCGTGCGGCGTCGGCGAGCGCGTTCAGCTCGGTCAAGGCCAAGGCCGACTACACGTTCAACCCGTCCGGCAACCAGAACACCGTGACGATCCCGGTGTCCGGGCGCTACTCCGACGTGCAGCTGAAGTTCTCCTCCAACACCGCCGGTTACGGTGGCCAGGTGGCCGAGTTCGAGGTGCACGGGACTCCGGCGCCGAACCCGGATCTGACGGTGTCCGGTCTGTCCTGGGATCCCGCGCAGCCCAGTGAGGCCGACACGATCAAGGTGAACACCACGGTGCGCAACGCCGGTACGGCGGCCGCCGCGGCGACCACCGTGGACGTGAGCGTCGGCGGGACGGTCGCGGGCAGCGTGGCGGTCCCCGCGCTCGCCGCCGGGGCGTCGGCCACGGTGCCGGTGACCATCGGCAAGCGCGCCGAGGGCAGCTACACCGTGTCCGCGCTGGTCGACCCGACCAACGCGATCAACGAGCAGGACGAGACGAACAACAGCCGCACCGCCGACACCAAGCTCACCGTCGGCCAGACCCCGGGTCCCGACCTGGAGGTCACCGGCATCACGTCGAACCCGGCCAGCCCCGCGGTCGGCGCGAACGTCACGTTCTCGGTGAAGGTGCACAACCGCGGCACCAGCGCGGTCCCGGCCGGTTCCGTGACCCGGCTGACGGTGGGCACCACCACGCTGAACGGCACGACGCCCGCCCTCGCCGCGGGCGCGAGCGCCGACGTCGCCCTCTCCGGCAGCTGGACCGCGGTCAGCGGCGGCGCCACCCTCACCGCCACCGCGGACGCCACCGGCACGGTCGCCGAGACGAACGAGAACAACAACGTCCTCGCGCGCTCGATCGTCGTGGGCCGGGGCGCGGCCGTGCCCTACACCGAGTACGAGGCGGAGGACGGCACGTACACGGGCACGCTCCTGACGGCGGACGCCGTGCGCACCTTCGGTCACACGAACTACGCGTCGGAGTCGTCCGGCCGCAAGTCGGTGCGGCTCAACTCCACCGGCCAGTACGTGGAGTTCACCTCCAAGAACTCGACGAACTCAATCGTCGTGCGCAACTCCATCCCGGACGCGGCGGGCGGCGGAGGCCAGGAGAAGACCCTCAGCCTCTACGCGAACGGCACGTTCGTGCAGAAGCTGAACCTGTCCTCCAAGCACAGCTGGCTCTACGGGCACACGGACGACCCCGAGGGGCTGACCAACACCCCCGGCGGTGACGCGCGCCGTCTCTTCGACGAGACGCACGCCCTCCTCGCGCAGACCTACCCCCAGGGCACGAAGTTCCGGCTGCAGCGCGACTCCGGTGACGACGCCGCGTACTACATCGTCGACCTCGTCGACCTGGAGCAGGTGGCGCCGCCGGCGAGCAAGCCCGCCGAGTGCACCTCGATCACCGCCTACGGAGCGGTGCCGAACGACGGCAACGACGACACGGCGGCGATCCAGAAGGCGGTGACCGCCGACCAGAAGGGCGACATCGCCTGCGTGTGGATCCCGGCCGGGCAGTGGCGCCAGGAGCAGAAGATCCTCACGGACGACCCGCTGAACCGCGGCCAGTACAACCAGGTCGGCATCCGCGACGTCACCATCAAGGGTGCCGGCATGTGGCACTCGCAGCTCTACACGCTGACCGCGCCGCAGAACGCGGGCGGCATCAACCACCCGCACGAGGGCAACTTCGGCTTCGACATCGACGACAACACCAAGATCTCCGACATCGCGATCTTCGGCTCGGGCACGATCCGCGGCGGTGACGGCAACGCCGAGGGCGGCGTCGGTCTCAACGGCCGCTTCGGCAAGAACACCAAGATCTCGAACGTGTGGATCGAGCACGCCAACGTCGCTGTGTGGGTGGGCCGCGACTACAGCAACATCCCGGAACTGTGGGGCCCGGCCGACGGCCTGGAGTTCAGCGGCATGCGGATCCGGGACACGTATGCCGACGGCATCAACTTCTCCAACGGCACGCGCAACTCGAGCGTCTACAACTCGTCGTTCCGCACCACCGGTGACGACGCGCTCGCCGTGTGGGCCAACAAGTACGTGAAGGACACCTCGGTCGACATCGGGCACGACAACGTCTTCCGCAACAACACGGTGCAGCTGCCGTGGCGGGCCAACGGCATCGCCGTGTACGGCGGTTACGGCAACAAGATCGAGAACAACCTGGTGTACGACACGGCGAACTACCCCGGCATCATGCTCGCGACCGACCACGACCCGCTGCCCTTCTCCGGGCAGACGCTGATCGCGAACAACGGCCTGTACCGCACGGGCGGGGCGTTCTGGAACGAGGACCAGGAGTTCGGCGCGATCACCCTGTTCGCCCAGGGGCAGAACATCCCGGGCGTCACCATCAGGGACACCGACATCCAGGACTCCACGTACGACGGCATCCAGTTCAAGACGGGTGGCGGCGCCATGCCGGACGTGCAGATCAGCAATGTGTCGATCTCCAAGTCCGTCAACGGATCCGGCATCCTCGCCATGAGCGGGGCCCGGGGCAGCGCCACGCTCTCCGGCGTGACGATCAAGGACTCGCGCGACGGCAACGTGCTCATCGAGCCGGGCTCCCAGTTCGTCATCAACGGAAGTCCCACCGCGGCGGCAGCCTCGGCCGTACCCGGTACGAGACTGGGGCAGTAGGGACCCCGACCCGCACGACGCGTGCCGCCCGGACCCCTCTGGCACGGGGTCCGGGCGGCACGTCGTCCGGCGTAGGACGGCTACGCGTTTCCACTCCGCGCCCCGTACGGCCCGGACCAGCCGGAGCTACGCCATAACCGGGCACCCGTTCGACCAAGCCACCCGGAAGAACGATTCACGAGGACAAGGGCATATGCCAGAAGCACCACCGCATCGTGTATGGCCAAATGCCTTACGAGGCCAGGGTGCCTGTGCCAGAGTCGTTGGCGGTCCTTCCGTCCGCCTCGGCCGTTCCCGTGCCTGCATCGGAGTTCGTCATGCCGCCCCATGTCTTCGCGGACCGCCCCGCCGGCCAGCCGCCGGAGCGTGGCACCGTCGACGCGCTGATCGACCAGACACGCCGGCTGCTCGGTGACGTCGACGCGGTGCGCCGCGACTCCGTCGACGCGATCCCCGACGAGACCGCCCCCGAGGCCCGCTGGCAGCGCGCCCTGTACGAGCTGGCGGTCCATCAACTCAGTGACCTGGACCGGCACTTGGCGCAACTCCGGGAGGGCCCGGCACCGCGGACCGGGGTACCGGCCCAGCGACCGGCCACCGACGCGCCCACCGGCTCGCCGGAGACCCGCGTCGGCAGCGCGGACTGGAACCTGCTGACCGACGAGGCCCACTGGTCCGACGAGCTGTACGAGATCCTCGGCCGCGACCCCGCTTCCCCCGCCCTGACCCTCGACGAGCTGTCCGCCGTGGTGCACACCGACGACCAGCCCAAGCTGACCGCGATGGTCACGGACTGTCTGATCGACGGCAAGCCCATCGACGGCGAGTTCCGCATCGTGCGCCCGGACGACACCGTGCGCGCGGTGCACATGATGGGCGAGCCCGTGCTCGACGCGGACGGCTCGACCGCCTCCATGTGGGCGGTCGTGCGCGACGTCAGCGAACTGCGCCGCAGCCAGCGAGCGGTGAGCGAGACCCGTGACTCGCTCCAGCGCCAGCGGCACATCGCGCAGACCGAGCACCGGCTCGCGGTCGAGCTGCAGGAAGCCGTGCTGCCGCCGTGGCGTGGCTCCCTGCGGCTCCCGCACGGCGGCCCCGGCGGTCTCCACGTCGCGGCCCGCTACCTCCCCTCCTCCAACGGCACCCCGACCGGTGGCAACTGGTACGACGCACTGGAACTGCCCGACGGCAAGACCCTCCTCACCGTCGGCGACCTCACCGGACAGGGCGTCGCCGTCACCTCCGGCATGGCGATGCTGCTCGGCGCCGTCCGCGGCATGGCCGTGTGCGGCACCCCGCCGGCCGAGCTCCTCGGCCGCCTCGGGCACCTGCTCGACAACGCCGTACGGCCCGCTCTCGGCAGCGCCCTGTGCTGTCGGTACGACCCGGCGGACCGCACACTGGCGTGGGCGCAGGCGGGACATCCCGCCCCACTGCTCTTCCGTGACGGGACGGGGAGTGCGCTCACGCCTCCTCGGGGCGTGCTGCTCGGCGCCACCTCCGGTGCCGAGTACGAGCAGGCCGAAGTGCGGTTGCGCAGCGGTGACGTACTGGTGCTGCACACCGACGCACTGGTGCCACGACGCGGCGAGAAGGCGGCGGCCGGCCGTCTGCTCGCACTGGCGCCACGCCTCGCTCAGGCCCGCGACGCACAGGAGTGCGTGCGCGTGGTGACCGATGCGCTGGGCTCGGGCGAGCGCGAGGACGACGCCTGTGTGCTCATCGCGAGGATCGATCTCTGACGCCCTGTCGGCGTGGGCGCCCTGGTGGACTCAGGCCCGCATCCTCTTTCCCGCACTCCTCGGCAGTGCCAGCTTGATCTCCTGTCGCAGGTCCTCGATCTTCGGGTAACCGGCGTACTGGCCGGTGAGCCGGTACATTTCGCGCAGCCGGTCCCAGGTGCGGTGCGAGGAGTTCGCCCCCATCGAGGAGAGGGCGAGGCGCGCGTACCGGTCCGCCTGCTCGGGGTCGTCGGCGATGAAGCAGGCCGACGCCATCGACAGGTGATCGAAGATCTTCGACCGGTCCCGGCCACCCGCCCGCAGTGCGAGCGCCTCCCTCGCGTGCTGCTGGGCGATGACGGCCGCGCCCGGCTCGTGCTCGGCGAGGGTGCGGTAGGCCAGGGCCTGCATCCCGTGCAGGTCCGCCTCGTCGAACATCTGCATCCAGCTCGGCGGCTCCACGTCCCCCTTGTCGGAGACGAAGAGATCCTCCGCGCGGCCGAGGGTGCGCCGCATCGCCTGCCCCTTGCCCATGGACGCCTGGGCCCAGGCCTCGATGGTGTAGAGCATCGCCTTGGTGCGGGGCAGCACCTGGTCGCCCGAGCCGGACTTGGCGAGCTTCATCAGGTCGAGCGCCTCGTCGGGCGCGCCGAGATGGATCTTCTGGCGGGCGGCCCGTGACAGGGCCTCGCCGGCGCGCGGCCGGTCGCCGCCCTCGCGCGCGGCGTGCGCGGCGATGACGAAGTACTTCTGGGCCGTGGGCTCCAGGCCGACGTCGTGCGACATCCAGCCCGCGAGGACGGCGAGATTGGCGGCGACGCCCCACAGGCGCCGCTGGAGATGGTCGGGATGGCGGTACGAGAGCATTCCGCCGACTTCGTTGAGCTGGCCCACGACTGCCTTGCGCTGCAACCCGCCGCCGCGGGAGGCGTCCCAGGCCCGGAACACCTCGACCGAGCGCTCCAGTTCCTCGATCTCCTGCGACCCGATGGGGGCCGCTTCGTAGCGGTCGAACCCGGCGGGGTCGGCGTGCAGGGGATCGGAGGTCCGGGGAGCGTCGGCCACGAGGGCCGGGTCGGTGTGCAGCCAGTCGTGCATGGCGCTGCTGAGTGCGGATCCTGCGGCGAGCGCGGCACCCGCGCCCACCAAGCCGCGTCGGTTGAGCATGAGGTCCATTCCCGTGAATTCGGTGAGGACCGCAGCTGTCCGCTCGGGCGCCCACGGCACTCCGTCGGGGCCCTGTTGTTCCAAGCCTCCGCCGCCCTGCCGTTTCCCCGTGCGCCCGTGTCGGACGAGACCGAGATCCTCGATGGTCACGACACGGCCGAGTCGCTCGGTGAACAGCGCCGCCAGCACCCGCGGTACCGGATCGCGCGGGATCTCTCCCATGTCGATCCAACGCCGCACCCGCGAGGTGTCCGTCGCCAGCTGGGGGTGGCCCATGGCCGCCGCCTGCCGGTTGACGAGTCGCGCGAGCTCGCCCTTGGACCAGCCGGCCAGGCCGAACAGGTCGTTCAGGCGGGTGTTGGGTTGTCCGCTCACTTCAAGCCCCCAGGTTCTCGGCTGAAGTTGACAGTAGCCCTCTGTCAGTTGCTGAGCGACTATTCGCCACGGTTCGCCAGGGTGCGCCAGCTGTTGTGCTCCTGCCCCTCGGGTGTCAGGTAGGAATGCGCCACCCCGACCCGGTCGTCGCAGGGCATTCCCCAGGGTGTTACCGAACTCGGCCGGGCCGGGAGGCGCACGCAACTGATCGGCACACGAAGGGATCTGTATCTCCCATGTACGCAGCATCGTCCTCCGTGTCCGCCCCGCCCCGGCCGCTGCGCTCCGCCCGCCCGGTGGTCGCTGGCGGCCCGTACCTCGACCCCGCGCGACCGGGGTCCACGGCGCTCGGTGGCGTCGGCAGGACCCGGCGTGTCCCGGGGCTCGGCACGCAACCGCTCAGCGGGAGACTCGACTTGTCCGGCCCTCAGGGCGCCCAGCTGCGCACGGCCGTCGCCGCGGTGCACCGGATCTGCCCGGAGTTCCATCCGGTACAGGTACTGCGCCGCAGCCCGCGGTCCGTGCTCCTCGTCGGTACGACAGGGCGCAGCACCGCCGTCGCGAAATGTTTACTGGACCACTCCCCCGTGTGGGCGGAGCGGGTCCGGCACGAGATAGCCGCCTATCGCTCGTTCGTCCGGCACCGGCCCCCCGTGCGGGTGCCGCGCCTGATCGCGGCGGACCCGGACAACGGGACGCTGGTGATCGAGCGGATGCCCGGCCGGGTGGCAGCCCTGCAGCGGCACCCGGCCGAGGCACCGCCCCGGGCGGACATCAGGGCGGCGCTCGGCGCCGTCTGCCGCCTCAACCAGTGGCGGCCCCCGGCGGGCACCTTCGGCGCGCCGCTGGACTACGCGGAGCGGATCAACCGGTTCCACGATCTGGGTCTGCTGACCGACCGTGACATGGGCGATCTGCAGAAGCTGCTGCACGGCATCGCGCACGCCTCGGGCCGTGGCTCCATGGGCCAGTTCTGCCACGGCGACGCCCTGCTGTCGAACATCCTCCTCTCCCCCGCGGGCCCGGTGCTCGTGGACTGGGAGCACGCGGGCTGGTACCTGCCGGGGTACGACCTGGCGACGCTGTGGGCGGTCCTCGGCGACGCGCCGGTGGCCCGCCGGCAGATCAGCCAGCTCGCGCAGTCCGGCGGCCCGGCCTCCCGCGACGCGTTCCTGGTCAATCTGATGCTGGTCCTGACCCGCGAGATCCGTACCTACGAGACGGTCGTGCAGCGTTCGATGCACGACCAGGCCCCGGCGGCACCGGCACAGCCCGGTCAGCCCCAGCCGCCCGGTGCCGTACCGACCGGCGAGGAGCAGCGGCTGTTGCTGCGCCGTCTGCACGACGACTGCAACATGGCCCGCAAGGCGGTGCGTGCGGCCGTCGGCACTCGCTGACCGAGACGAAGATCCGTGGTACGCCGGGGTGGAGGATGGCGTACCGCGGATCTTCCCCGTGTCCGGGCCACGGCCCACGCCCAACTCCCCCGGATCCGCTCTCCGTTGCCGCACATTGGTCCACACCACTGACGCGCCGCAGGCGGCCGCACCACCGCGCCGGAAACCCGGGCGTACGCGTGCTGACATGGGAAATCCCGCGAATCTCCGTTGCCGGTCCGATCATTGACGGATCGTCGGTGAGCCGATACCACTGACGACGATCGGCCCCGCACGCACCGCGCACCAACCCGAGATTCGCCGGCCCCTGGAGGCACCGTTGCAACGAACCCCGCGTTCCCTCACTGGCAGAGGTCCCGGCGGCAGCACGCGCGCACGGGCGGTGGGCACCCTCGCGACCGGCGCCCTGCTCCTGCCCCTCCTCGGCGCGGCCCCGCCCCAGGACACGGCGGCACCGTCGGCCGCGCTGCAGCACGCGTTCGCGTCCGCCGCGGCCGAGTACAAGGTGCCGCAGAGCGTGCTCCTCGGCGTGTCGTACCTGCAGTCGCGGTGGGACGGGCACGCCGGCGCGCCCAGCGTCAGCGGCGGCTACGGTCCGATGCACCTGACGGACGCGCGCACCGCCCTCGCGAACACGGTGGCGTACGACCACGCGGAGGGCGACGCGCGCGGCGACGACTCGCGTGCCGCGCTGAAGGCCGCCGGGACGTCCCGTTCGGTCCCCACCGAGTCGCAGCTCCCGGCGCGGCTCAAGACGCTGGTACGCGCCGCCGGTCTGACCGGCATCGCGGCCGACGACCTGCGCACCGACCCGGCGGCGAACGTGCGCGGTGGCGCGGCCCTGCTCGCCGACGCGCAGAAGGAGCTCGGCAAGCCGTTGAGCTCCGACCCCGCGGACTGGTACGGCGCGATCGCGTCGTTCTCCGGCGCGGACGACGCGTCGACCGCGGCGACGTACGCCAATGATGTGTTCGCGGTGATCCGCGACGGAGAGCAGCGCACCACGGACGCCGGGCAGCGGGTGACCCTGGCGGCCGACCGCGCCGCGCAGCCGCAGGCCGCGCAGCTCAGGGCCATGGGCCTGAAGAAGACGGACACGTCCGGCACCGAGTGCCCGAGGACCGTGTCGTGCGAGTGGATCCCGGCACCGTACGAGGAGTTCGGCGACGGCGACTACGGCAACCACGATCTGGCGGACCGGCCCCACGACCAGAGCATCGACTACATCGTCATCCACGACACCGAGGCGACGTGGGAGCAGACGCTCAAGCTGGTCCAGGACCCGACGTATCTGGCGTGGCACTACTCGCTGCGCTCGACGGACGGCCACATCGTCCAGTCGATCAAGGCGAAGGACGTCGGCTGGCACGCGGGCAACTGGTACGTGAACGCGAAGTCGATCGGTCTGGAGCACGAGGGTTTCCTCGCGCAGCCGGACTCCTGGTACACGGAGGAGATGTACCGCTCGTCGGCGCGGCTCGTGTCGTACCTGGCGAAGAAGTACGACATCCCGCTGGACCGGCAGCACATCCTCGGCCATGACACGGTGCCGGGGCCGACGACGTCCACCATCCCGTCGATGCACACGGACCCGGGCCCGTACTGGGACTGGGCGCACTACTTCCAGCTGATGGGGAAGCCGTTCCACCCGACGGCGGGCGCGCGCGGCGGTGTGGTCACGATCGACCCGCAGTTCGCGCGGAATCAGCCGGAGTTCACGGGCTGCGAGAAGGCGGGCGTGGCGTGCGCGCCGCACGGTTCGAGCGCGGTGCGGCTGTACACGGCGCCGAGTGAGGACGCCCCGCTGGTCAAGGACATCGGGCTGCGTCCGGGCGGCCAGGACTCCACGATCGATGTGAACGACATGGCGTCGCGGGCCTCGACGGGCCAGCAGTATGCGGTCGCGGGGCGCGAGGGCGACTGGACGGCGATCTGGTACCTGGGCCAGAAGGCCTGGTTCAAGAACCCGAAGAAGCAGCCGACGGCCCTGAACGCCAAGGGACTTGTCGTCGAGCCGAAGGACGGCGCGGCGTCGGTCCCGGTGTACGGGCGGGCCTACCCGGAGAAGGAGGCCTATCCGGCGGGGATGACCCCGCAGGCGGTCTCTCCGCTGTCGTACACGCTCCTCGCGGGCCAGCGCTATGTGATCGGCGGGAGGACCACGGGCGAGTACTTCTACTCCCCCACCTTCGACACCACCTCCCACAAGGTGGTCAAGGGCAAGGACGTGTACTACGAGATCCAGTTCGGACACCGCGTCGCGTATGTGCGGGCGGCGGACGTGCGGGTGGTGCCGTCCACGGTGAAGTGACGGCCGTGCACGGCTGACAAGTGGGGCCCGGGTCCGCGTGCGCGGTCCCGGGCCCTTGTCGTGTGCGGGTGCTCAGCCCTGCTGGAACAGCTCGGCGGGCAGCGGCTTCAGCAGCGCGTACAGGTCGTCGGTGATGGGGCGGTCCCAGGACGCGATGGTCACCAGGACATTGTCGCTGCGGTCGAACTGGACGCAGGAGATCCGCGTCTCGGAGAGCTTGAGGCGGCGCACGATGAGGAGGTTGTCACCCTGCATCACGGGGACGTCCTCGACGTCCGTGACCGTGACCTCCTCGTCGTTCTCCAGCGCGATGAGCAGCTGCGCGACCTCGAAGGGGATCTCGCCCTCGGCGACCTCGCGGGCCGGGGAGCCCTCGGGCAGGTTGCCGATCACCATCGCCGGGCCGCGGCCTCCGAAGAGGTCGTAGCGCAGGAACACGCCCTGGCAGGTGCCGTCGGGGGCGGGCAGCAGGCCCGCGCCGAGGTTGCCCGGCCAGTCGCCCGGGTCCATGGCCAGGACGTCGAAGTCGGGGCCCGCGGGGGTCGCTGCTCGGCGGCGGAGGAAGGACATGCGGCCATGGTACGTCGCCCCGGCGCCTTCTCCCGCTTCGGGGCTCTCGCACCGGGACCTGCTCGACGCTAGGTGCCGAGCGCCGCGGCCAGTCCTGCCTGATCCGTGCCGACCTTCCGGTACACCGCGGACAACAGGCGCACCACGTCCGTCTCCGCCAGGTGCAGCTCGGCCGCCGTCTCCGCCGGGTACAGACCGCGGACCGCACAGGCCGCGGCGGCCCGCTCGCCGGCGGTGAGGGCGTCGGTGGCAGCTCCGCGCAGCGGGCGGGGCCGCAGGCCCGCGGCGGCGAGTTCGTCCCGCGCGCGCTCCACCAGGCCGTCGGCACCGCAGTCGGCCGCCGTCTCCAGACCCCGGTACAGGTGGTCCGCGGCGTCCCCGGCATGGCCGCCGCGACGGGCCTCGGCGCCGAGGGCGACGAGCGAGCAGGCCAGTTCGTAGCCGGCCGGTGAGCGCTCCAGCTGGGCGACGGACTCCTCCAGGAGTTTGGCGCGTGCGGAGCGCGGCGAGACGTCGGCGGCGGCCCGCAGCGCCTGCCCGATCGCGGACGGGGCACCGAAGTGGCGGGCCCGCTCGACGGCGTCGTGGGCGAGGGCGAGCGCCCGCTCGGGGGCCTCGTGCGCCTCGGCGCGGGCGAGGTGGAGCTGCCAGGGGCACCAGCCGGGGTTGCGCATGCCGCGCGGGTCGAGGCGCCGTCCGGCCGCGCTCAGCTCCGCCGCCGCCTCCTTCGTGCGGCCGAGCGCGAGCAGCAGCTCGCCGTAGACGGTCTGCGCGTCGGGGAAGACGACCGCTGCGGGGAACGGTGGCCCGAAGCCGTGGGTGCGCGCGGCCTCCTCGGCCTCCGCGACCCGGCCGCGCGCGAGCAGGACCTCGATGAGGGTGCCGCTGGCGTACCAGTGGGCGGGGGTGCCGGGTCCGACGCGCCGGGCCAGCCGGAGCCCGGCGCGGACGAAGTCCTCGGCCTCGGCGAGCCTGCCCCGCCGGTGGCGGACGTACGCGAGCAGGGTGTACGCGAAGGAGAGGTGGGCGCCGTGCCAGCCCGCGCGTTCGAAGTCGGCGATGCCGTCGATGAACAGCTCCTCGGTGCGGCCGGGCCGGTCGGCGTACATGAACGCCATGGCGACCAGGACGGGCACCTCGAAGCCCCGGTCCTCGTCGGCGGCCCAGCGCAGGCCGCCCTCCAGGGCACGCTCGGCATGCCGCAGGACGACGTCGGTGGGTTCGCCGCGCAGAGTGGCGTCCCAGGTGCGCAGGCCGATGATGTAGCGCTCGGTGAGGTCGCGGCCGCCGAGCCGGTCGGCGAGCCTGGCCAGGCGCCTGGAGCGGGACGGTGAGTCGGGTTCGTCCGCGCGGAAGGCGTCCCACATGAACTGTTCGGCCTGCATCCGCAGGCGGACGCGGGCGTCGCCGGTGGTGCGGATCTCGCGGGCCAGGAGTTCGGAGGCCTCGGCGAGCCGGTCGCTGTGGGCGAGGACCTGCGAGAGGCGGTAGACGATGCCGTGGCGCAGCGCGGGGTCGGTGACCGTCTCCTCCAGGGCGGCGCGCAGGTGGTTGACGGTCGTGGCGGGCTCGGTGAGCAGGGAGGCGCTGCCGAGTTCGTAGAGGACGGCGGCGCGGTCCTCGAAGGGCGGGGGTTCGCGCAGGGCGCGCGCGAGATAGCGGCGAGCGGCGTCGGGGGCTCCGGCGCGGACGGTCTCGCGGGCGGCGGCGCGCAGCTGCTGCACCACCCAGCCGTCGCCGTCGGGGTGGGTCTCCAGGAGGTGGCGGGCGGCGGTGGACGGGCCGAGCCCGGCGTTGAGGACGGTCCAGGCGGCCTGCCCGTGCAGGGCGACGCGGACGGCGCCGGGGATGGCGCGGTAGACGGCGGTGGCGATGAGCGGGTGGACGAACTCGAGGGTGCCCTCGGCGGTCACCTCACCGGTGAGGATGCGGGCGGCGCGCAGCCGGTCGGCGGCGTCGGCCGCCTCCTCCGCGCCGAGCCCGGCGACGCTCGCGGCCAGCTCGGGGGAGATCTCGGTGCCGAGGACCGCGCAGGCCCAGGCGAACCGGACGGTGGAGGTGCCGAGGCGTTCGAGGCGGGCGATGAGACCGCTGCCCTTGACGGCGGCGGCGAGATCGCGCAACAGGTGGGCGCCGCTCACGGTCGGGGCGAGCCCGCGGTCGTGCACCTTGGCGGTCAGCTCGACGGCCTCGAAGGGGTTGCCGGCGGTGACGGCCCAGCACTCGCGGCAGAACGCGTCGTCGGCGTGGGCGCCGAGGGATTCGCGTACCAGGTCGGCGACGGCTGTCGCGCTGAGCGGCTCGAGGCCGAGCGGTCGCCGGCCGCTGCGGCCCGGCAGGCCGCGCAGTGCCTCGCCGTGTTCGGGCAGCTCCTCGGGGCGGTAGGCGACGACCATCAGCAGGGGCAGTTCCTCCGCACGCGGAGCGAAGGCGGCGAGCCAGCCGAGGGATTCCGGGTCGGTCCAGTGGGCGTCGTCGAGGACGAGGACCATGGGCGCGCGCCGCACGGCGAGGTGGGTGAGGACCCAGTCGAGGCCGTCGCGCAGGCCCTGCGGGTCGGGCGGCGCGCCGTCGGAGTCCGCGCACAGGCCCAGCGCGGGGCCCACGATGGCGTACCAGCTGCCGAGCCGGGCGCGCAGTTCGGCCTCGGGCAGTGCGGCGAGCTGGGGCTGGATCAGCTGGCGTGCGACGTGGAAGGCGACGCCCTGTTCCTGGTCGCCGCCGCGGGCGTACAGGACGGTGCAGCCCCGGGCGGCGGCGCGCCTGCGCACCTCGGCGAGCAGGGTCGTCTTGCCGAGTCCGGCGGGCGCGCCGACGGCGAGCAGCGCGCCGTGCGGCCGCTCGGGCGGATCGCCGCCCTGGGGTATCCCGGTCAGCTCGGCGAGCGCCTCGTCGACCGCGGCGAGTTCGCTCTCGCGCTCGAACAAGGTCTCTCGTCCTGTCCCACCCCGGCCAGCACGCAGCACCATGTCGCACCCCCTCCCGCGGTGGTGGTCCGGCGCGGGGAGCCGGTGCGCGCCGCGGGTTCCAGGCACCTCAGCGTACGCCGACGCGGTCCGGCGGGGGCCGTTTCGCGAGACCCGCGGCGGACATCGCGACGGCCCCCTTCGGGGCCCTTGAATAGGATGCGCGATCAGCGGCGCGGGAGGGGAGGAGCACATGGACGACCTGCGGCTCGATTATTGGCGTGCGGGTCTGGACGAGGTGCCCGAAGAGGTGTGGACGCACCCGGGGCCCGAGGTCCTGCTGCTGTGCGACAACCGGCTCACGTCGCTTCCGGCCCGGATCGGCTCACTGACCGCGCTGCACACCCTGGACCTCGGCCACAACCGGCTCGCCGCGGTTCCCCCGGAGATCGGCTCCCTCACGGGTCTGACCCGGTATCTGTACCTGCACGACAACCGGCTGACGGCCCTGCCCGACCGGCTCGGCGCGCTGACCCGGCTCGCGTACCTCAACGTCGGGGAAAACCGGCTGGCCGCGCTGCCGGAGACGCTCGGCGCGATGACGGGTCTGGTGGAGCTGCGGGCGCAGGACAACCGGCTCACGCGGCTGCCCGACGGTCTGGGCCGGCTCACCGCGCTGCGCGAACTGTGGCTGCGCGGCAATCTCCTGACCGGCCTGCCGGATTCGGTACGGGATCTGCGCGAGCTGCGCGCACTGGAGCTGCGGGACAACGCGCTGGAGACGGTGCCGGAGTCGCTGCGCGGTCTGCCCCGGCTGCGCCGACTGGATCTGCGCGGCAATCGTCTGTCGGAGCTGCCGCGGTGGGTGGCCGGGCTGCCGGCCCTGGAGAAACTCGACCTCCGATGGAATGACCTGCGCATTCCGCCCGGCCTGCTCGACGAGCTGGCCGGGCGGGGCTGCGTGACCCTGCTGTAGAGCCCTACTCCTGGGGCGCGGGCGGGACCACGGCGACCGGGCTCTTCGCGTGCAGCAGCACGGCGTGCGTCACCGAGCCGAGCATCGGCGCGGGCCGGGTGAAGCGCCGCCGGTGCCGGCCGACGACGACGAGGGCGGCGTCCTCGGAGTTGTCGACGAGCTGCCCCGCCGCATCGCCCGGAGCGACCAGAATCTCAACCTCGACCTTAGGGTGAGAGTCGAGCAGCGGTGCGACGGCCTGCCGGGCCAGCGCGAGGGTCTCCTTCTCGACGGTCTCCTGCTCCTGGCCGGTCAGTGCGAAGTCGCCGTACGCGGTCCAGGCGAGCACGGGCCACGCGTACGCGGCGACGACCCGCACCGGCGCGCCCGTCCGCGCGGCGTGGTCGAGCGCGAAGGCCAGCGTCGTCTCGTCGGGGTCGTCCGGCTGCAGGCCGACGACCACGCGCTCCGCCGTCGCCTCCTGGGCGCGCACCACCACGACGGGGCAGGCGGCGTCACGGGCGACGGCCACTCCGTTCGAGCCGAGCAGCAGGCTGGCGAACCCGCCGCGCCCGCGCGAGCCGAGCACCAGGAGCTGCGCCTCGCCGCCCAGTTCGGGCAGGACGCCGGCGGGCACGCCCTCCAGACAGACGTACTCCACCGACGGCAGCCCCGAACGCCCTTCGAGTTCCTCGCACACCTCTGCGATGACGGGGTCGTCGGCCGGTTCCTCCGGCCCGGCCGTCAGGACGGCGGGCTGCAGGAGGGGCGCGTACTGGCGGACGTGCACGACGCGCAGGACGGCGCCGCGCCGGGTCGTCTCGGCGAGCGCCCACTCCAGGGCCGCGCGGCTGTCGTCGGACCCGTCGACCGCGACGACGACGGGAAGGTGCTGCGACTCGGGCGTGCTCATGGATCAATGCCTCCGACACCGGGCACGCTGGCCGTGCCCTCGCTGACCGGCTGTTCCTGTGTTCTCGTGGCCAGGGTCGCGCACACAAGTGCCACAGGACAGGGCCGAAAGTCACGTGTCGGAGGCGGAGCGGGATCTCTCCCGCCCGGGGTCTACGTCAGATCGAACTCGCCCTCGCGGGCCCCGAGCACGAACGCGCCCCACTCGGCGGGAGTGAAGATCAGCGACGGGCTCTGCGGGCTGCCGCTGTTGCGCATCGCGATGAAGCCCTCGATGAAGGCGATCTGGACATCGCCCAGTCCCCTGCTGCTGGAGCGCCAGTCCGCCTTGCTCAGATCCAGGTCCGGCTTGTCCCATCCCGCGAGCGGGTGCTGGTCGATGGTGCTCTCGGCCACGTCCGTGCTCCTCCCGGTTCGTCGTCCGTGCGTCAGCCTAGCGATCGGCCGGTGCCGCGCACAGGCCACGAAAGGGGCCGAAGGTCAGTGGGTGGGCGGCTCGGCGCCGACCAGCCACATGGAGAAGAACTGCGAGCCGCCCCCGTAGGCGTGGCCGAGCACCTTGCGCGCCCCGTCCACCTGGTGTTCTCCCGCCTGCCCGCGGACCTGGAGGGCGGCCTCGGCGAACCGGATCATTCCGGAGGCGCCGATGGGATTCGTGGACAGGACTCCGCCCGACATGTTGACGGGGAGGTCCCCGTCGAGTTCCGTGACGCCGGATTCGGTGAGCTTCCAGCCTTCGCCCTCGGCGGCGAATCCCAGGTTCTCCAGCCACATCGGCTCGTACCAGGAGAACGGCACGTACATCTCGACGGCGTCGATCTCCCGGCGCGGGTCGGCGATCCCCGCCTGCCGGTACACGTCGGCGGCGCAGTCCTTTCCGGCCTGCGGCGACACGAAGTCCTTGCCCGCGAAAAGCGTCGGCTCGCTGCGCATGGCTCCGCCGAGCATCCACGCGGGGGGCTTCGGCGACCGGGCGGCGCCCGCCCGGTCGGTGAGGATCATCGCGCAGGCGCCGTCGGACGACGGGCACGTCTCGGAGTAGCGGACCGGGTCCCACAGCATGGGCGAGGCCTGGACCTTCTCCAGGGTGATGTCGTGCTCGTGGAGGTGGGCGTACGGGTTCTTCAGGGCGTTGCGGCGGTCCTTGTAGGCGACGAGCGAGCCGACGTGGTCGGGTGCGCCGGTGCGCCGCATGTAGGCGCGCACGTGGGGCGCGAAGAATCCGCCGGCTCCGGCGAGCAGTGGCTGCTGGAAGGGGACGGGCAGCGACAGTCCCCACATCGCGTTGGATTCCGACTGTTTTTCGAAGGCGAGGGTGAGGACGGTGCCGTGGACGCGGCCCGCGACGAGGTTGGAGGCCACGAGGGCGGTGGAGCCGCCGACCGAGCCGGCGGTATGCACGCGCAGCATGGGTTTGCCGACGGCGCCGAGCGCGTCGGCGAGGTACAGCTCCGGCATCATGACGCCCTCGAAGAAGTCGGGCGCCTTGCCGATGACGACGGCGTCGATGTCGGCCCAGGTCAACTCGGCGTCGGCGAGGGCACTCCGGGCGGCTTCGCGGACGAGTCCGGCGATGGACACGTCGCGCCGGGCGGCGACGTGCTTGGTCTGGCCGATGCCGACGACCGCCACCGGTTCCTTGGCCACAGCTTGGGACATCACTGGTCCTCCCCTTCGAGTACGGCGACCAGGTTCTGCTGGAGGCAGGGCCCGGAGGTGGCGTGGCCGAGCGCGCGGCGGGACTCGCCGCGGTGGATGCGGGCGGCGGCCTCGCCGATCCGGATGAGGCCGGCGGCCATCATCGGGTTGGCGGCGAGGGCCCCGCCGGACGGGTTGACGGTTACGCCGTCCTGAGGGCCGCCGAGCCGCAGGGCCTTCCTGAGGACGACCTCCTGCGAGGTAAAGGGGGCGTGCAGCTCGGCCGTGTCGACGGGACGTTCGAAGGCCCCCGCACGCTCGGCCGCGAGCCGGGTGGAGGGCGAGTCGGTCAGGTCGCGCACCCCGAGGCTGTGCGCCTCGATGCGGTGGTCGATGCCCCGGATCCAGGCGGGCCGCTCGCACAGCTCGCGGGCCCGGTCCCCGGCGGCGAGGATCACGGCGGCGGCCCCGTCGCCGATCGGCGGGCAGTCTCCGGTGCGCAGCGGACGGACGACGTAGTCGCCGTGGGCGACCTCCGGGCCGCGCAGTTGGGCGTGCGGGTTGTCCGTGGCGGCCGTGCGGCTGCGGGCGGCGACCCCGGCGAGGGCGCCCTCCTCGGTCTCCCCCGCGTCGATGAGGGACTGGGCCTGGAGCGCGGCGAGGGCGACGGCGTCGGGCCACAGCGGGGCGACGTAGTACGGGTCGAGCTGACGGGTGAGCACGTCGCGGACGCTGCCGGGGGACGACTTGCCGTACGAGTAGACGAGCGCGGTGTCGGCCTCTCCGGTCAGCAGCTTCGTCCACGCCTCGTACAGCGCCCAGGCGCCGTCCATCTCCACGTGCGACTCGGAGATCGGCGGCCAGGCGCCGACGCCGTCGAGCGCCATGGTGAAGGAGAAGGCGCGGCCCGCGAGGTAGTCGGAGGAGCCGGAGCAGGTGAACCCGATGTCGGCGGTCTTCAGGCCGGTGGCCGCGAGCACCTTGTGCAGGACGGGCATCAGCATCTCCACCTCCGACATCTCGTCGGTGGTGCGCAGATGGTCGCTCTGGGCGAAGGCGACGACGGCGATGTCCCGGATCGGCGGCCGCATCTAGATCAGCTCCTTGTACGTGTCGTAGTCGGCGTCGGGTTCACCGGTCGGCCGGTAGTGATCCGGGTAGCGGCCGCCCTCGCTCCAGACGGGCTCGACGCGCAGGCCCATGCGGACCTGGTCGTAGGGGATGCCGGCGATGCGGCCGTGCAGGGCGAGGTCGGCGCCGTCGAGCGCGATGTGCGCGTAGACGTAGGGCAGTTCGATGTCGAGGTTCTTGGCCTTGACGTTGACGATGCAGTACGTGGTGACGGTGCCGGCCGGGCCGACCTCGACCTGGTCGGTGGTGGCGACGCCGCAGGTGGGGCAGGCGCCCCGCGGCGGGACGTACACCTTGTGGCAGGAGGGGCAGCGTTCACCGACGGTGCGGTTGTCCGCGAGGGCGTTGATGTAACGGCTCTGGGCGCCGCCCGGGCTGTAGGTGTAGTCGAGCCGGGCCTCGGCCACGATGCCGGTGACCGGGTCCCCGTCGAACGTGCCGGTGTGCGGGGCGGGCGGGTTCTGTTCGCTCTGCCCGTCGTACGGTTCGAAGCACGCGATGTCGGTGATGGCGCCCGTGCGTTCTCCGGCCCAGCGGACGCGGACCCGCATGCCGGTGTGCACGGTGTCCGGGCCCGGCGCGTCGAGGGCGTGCAACAGGGCGGTGTCGGCGCCGTCGAGCTTGACCAGGATCCAGGCGAAGGGGGTGTCGAGGGGCTGGCCGCGGCGGGGTTCGGGGTTCCAGGCCCAGGTGGTGACGGTGCCGGTGTCCGCGACCTCCACCAGGTCACGCAGCTCGTCGGCGGTGACGGGGTCGTACTCGACGGGCGGGACGAGGGTTCTGCCGTCGGTGGTGGTGACGCCGAGTACGGTGCGGTGGCGCAGGCCGGTGAGGAAGGCGCTCTGGACGGGGCCCAGGGAGCGGGTGAAAGGAAACTCCACGACCAAGGGTGCGCGGAGTACCTCCGGTTGGGGCGCGGCTGTCATCGGGGCTCCTCTTCGGTGCGGGTCGTCTTTTTCGGGTGGGGGCTGTTTCGTCGCCGGGTGCGGGTCTCGTCGTGGTCGCTCGCGCAGTTCCCCGCGCCCCTGAAGCGAGCTCCGCTCGCTCAGGGGAGGCTGCGCGCAGCGCAGCCTTAAGGGGCGCGGGGAACTGCGCG
>NZ_JBEOYI010000040.1:0-47334 GCF_040297005.1 Streptomyces sp. NPDC001904
CGCCCTCCTCCGCCTTGCAGCTCGACGCGCCAGACCCCGCTCACCAGTACAGAAATGCGCGGGCGGACCGGGCTGCGACCTGATCCGCCGGACAGGCCCTAGCCCCGCACGCGCAGCAGCAGCACCGTCCGCGCCCCCACCGTCACCGTGCCGCCCGCCGGGTGCCGCACGCCCGGTGCCGCCTCCTGGGACTCCTGGCCGGTGTCGACGACGACCTCGTAGGCACGGGCCCACGGTTCGCCGGGCAGCACGAAGCTCTCCGCGCGGTCGCCCGCGTGCAGCACCGCGAGGAAGCTGTCGTCCTCGACCGGTTCACCGCGCGCGTCCCGGCCCGGGATGTCCCGGCCGGAGAGATACATGCCGAGCGTCGGCGCCGGCGCGTACCAGTCCCGCTCCGTCATCTCCGTGCCGCGAGAGGTGAACCAGGCCAGGTCGCGCAGCCCGTCCGCCGAGTGCGCGCGCCCCGAGAAGAACGCCCGGCGGCGCAGCACCGGGTGCGCGTGGCGCAGCGCGATCAGCCGGGACGCCAGGTCGAACAGCGCGCGCCAGCCCGGCTCCGCGAGCAGCTCCCAGTCCACCCAGCTGATCTCGTTGTCCTGGCAGTAGGCGTTGTTGTTGCCGCGCTGCGTGCGCCCGAACTCGTCGCCCGCGACCAGCATCGGCACCCCCGTCGACAGCAGCAGCGTCGTCAGCAGGTTCCGCAGCTGGCGCCTGCGCAGGGCCGCCACCGACGGCTCGGCCGACTCGCCCTCGACGCCGCAGTTCCACGACCGGTTGTCGTTCGTCCCGTCCCGGTTGCCCTCGCCGTTCGCCTCGTTGTGCTTGTGCTCGTAGCTCACCAGGTCGCGCAGGGTGAACCCGTCGTGCGCGGTGATGAAGTTGACCGACGCGTACGGCCTGCGCCCGCCCCACGCGTACAGGTCGCTCGACCCCGACAGGCGGTAGCCCAGATCCCGTACGTCGGGCAGCGCGCCGCGCCAGAAGTCCCGTACGGCATTGCGGTAGCGGTCGTTCCACTCCGTCCACAGGGGCGGGAAGGCGCCCACCTGATAGCCGCCCGAGCCCACGTCCCACGGCTCGGCTATCAGCTTCACGCGCCGCAGCACGGGATCCTGCGCGATGACGGCGAGGAACGGGGAGAGCATGTCGACGTCGTGCATGGAGCGGGCGAGGGCCGCCGCCAGGTCGAAGCGGAAGCCGTCGACTCCCATCTCCGTCACCCAGTAGCGCAGCGAGTCGGTGATCAGGCGCAGCACGTGCGGCTGGACGACGTGCAGGGTGTTGCCGCAGCCGGTGTAGTCGGCGTAGCGGCGGGTGTCGCCCTGGAGGCGGTAGTAGCCGCGGTTGTCGATGCCCTTGAGGGACAGCGTCGGCCCCAGCTCACCGGCCTCCGCCGTGTGGTTGTAGACGACGTCGAGGATGACCTCGATCCCGGCGTCGTGCAGCGCCCGCACCATCCGCTTGAACTCGCCGACCTGCTGCCCGGCGGTGCCGGAGGCCGCGTACGCCGCGTGCGGGGCGAAGTAGCCGATCGAGTTGTAGCCCCAGTAGTTCTTCAGGCCCCGGCGCAGCAGATGGTCCTCGTGCGCGAACTGGTGCACCGGCAGCAGCTCGACCGCCGTCACTCCCAGCTTCACCAGGTGCTCGATCGCCGCCGGATGCGCGAGACCCGCGTACGTGCCCCGCAACTCCTCCGGAATCCCTGGGTGTTGCCGGGTGAAGCCGCGCACGTGCAGCTCATAGATGACCGAGTCCGCCCACGGGGTCTTCGGGCGCCGGTCGTCCGCCCACTCGTCGTCCGGCGCGTCGTCGTGCACCACGACACCCTTGGGGACGTACGGCGCCGAGTCCCGGTCGTCGCGCACGGTGTCCGCCACCTGCTGCTCCGGCCAGTCCCGTACGTGGCCGTAGACCTCCGGCGGCAGACTGAACTCGCCGTCCACGGCGCGCGCGTACGGGTCGAGGAGCAGCTTCGCCGGGTTCCAGCGGGCGCCCGTCCACGGGTCCCAGCGGCCGTGCACCCGGAAGCCGTAGCGCTGCCCCGGACGCACCCCGGGCACGAACCCGTGCCAGATCTCGTGCGTCAACTCGGTCAGCGGCGAACGGCTTTCGCGGCCCTCCTCGTCGAACAGACACAGCTCCACCCGCTCCGCGCCGCCCGCCCACAGCGCGAAGTTGGTGCCCGCGACGCCGTCGGGGCCGACCCGGAAGCGGGCCCCGAGCGGCATCGGCGTCCCCGGCCACACCGGACCCACCGGGGGCGTGAACTCCCGCTCCCGGCCCCGCCCGATCAGCGCGGACGGCACCGGCCGCCCCTGACCCGCCACACCGTCCGGCACGGCTGTCCCCGTGCCGGACTGCACGGCCTCCTGCTCGGGTGCGCTCGACACCTGTCAGCCTCCCGCGGCTCCACGACTGGCGGGCCGGAGCGGGGCGCGCGCGGCGTCCCGGCCGCGCTCCCCTCAAGCCCTCCCCACTGTTCTGCCCAGAGCTTGCCTCGCACTCACGTTTCCCCAGCGGGGTGCCCGTCGTTGGCCTGGCGTGAAAACTGCTGTGAGGCGCGCGCGGCGCGCAGGGGCGACACTGGGCGCCGTACTGACAGGGGCAGGACTGGTCGGCGCACTCGCCGGCTGCGACTCGCACGAGGTGCTCGGCAAGCCGCGCGCGCCCGAGGACATGATCCGGGTGACCCCGGACGACGCGAGCAAGAACGTGAAGGGCGACGGCACACTCCGGGTCGAGGTCCCCGAGGGCAGGCTGCAGTCGGTCAAGGTCGTCCGGATCCAGGACGCGCAGGAGGAGACCGTGCCCGGCCGGCTCGACGAGGACGGTACGCGGTGGCGGCCGACCGGGCGGGACGCCGAGGGGCTCGCGCTCGCCGCGCAGTACACGGTCGACGCGGTGGCGGTCGACGAGGACGGGCGGCGGATGGCCCGGCACACCACCTTCACCACCGCCGTGCCCGACGAGCGCTTCATCGGCTACGTCACGCCGGAGAACCGGGCCACGGTCGGCACCGGCATGATCGTGAAGCTGGCCTTCAACCGGGAGATCGAGAACCGGGCCGCGGTCGAACGCGCCGTCCGCATCACCGCCGAGCCCGCCGTGCCCGTCGCCCCGCACTGGTTCGGCAAGGAACGGCTCGACTTCCGGCCGCAGAAGTACTGGAAGCCCGGCACCCGGGTCACCGTCGACCTGAACCTGCGCGACGTGGAGGGCGCCCCGGGCGTCTACGGCCTCCAGCGCAAGACGTTCACCTTCACCATCGGGCGCGGCCAGGTGTCCACCGTCGACGCGGCCGCGCACACCATGCGGGTCGTCCGGGACGGCGAGCTGCTCGACACCCTGCCGATCACGGCGGGGGCGCCCAGCTCGACCACGTACAACGGGAAGATGGTGGTGACCGAGATGCACGAGGTCACCCGCATGAACAGCCGCACCGTCGGGTTCGGCGGGGAGTACGACATCCCGGACGTGCCGCACGCGATCCGGCTCACCGACTCCGGCACCTTCCTGCACGGCAACTACTGGTCGGGCGGGGCCTTCGGCTCGGCCAACGTCAGCCACGGCTGCGTCGGGCTGCGCGACGTCAAGGGCGGCAGCTCCCTCACCCCCGCCGGCTGGTTCTTCGACCACACGCTGATCGGGGACGTCGTCGAGGTCCGCAACAGCGCCGACAAGAAAGTGGCTGCCGACAACGGGCTCGGCGGTTGGAACATGGACTGGAGGACGTGGAAGGCCGGGGGCGCCGCACATTCCTAGCCACTGACGCGCAGGGCCGGTGCCCCGGAAAGGGACGGACGACGGTCCGAAAGGGGGGTGGGGCACCGGCGGTTGGGACTAAACGGTGACATAGTTCGGGGCTCCGTTTTCCCAGGTCGTGTGGTTATCTTTCGCAGTGCGCGCGCGGACGCGCAGGGGTGCAGGCCCTGGACCCGGGCCTGGCGAGGGGAGAGACATCTTGAACGGGCGACGGCCGATATCGGCGGCTCTGCTGGGCTCGGCACTGCTGTTGGTCACCGCGTGCGGTGGCGGGGGCGGTTCGGACACGGGGAACGACGGCAAGGGGAAATCCGACAAGGCGGGTGAGGACACCAAGGCGTCGGCCGCCGTGGTGACCGTGGCACCCAAGGACGGCGCGGACGGCGTGGCGACCAGCGGGGCGCTCAAAGTCACGTCCGCCAAGGGCAGGTTGACCGCGGTCGAGGTCGCGGACAGCAAGGGCAACAAGGTCGACGGCAAGATCACGGGGACCGGCACCTCCTGGGCCCCCGACCACCACCTGGCCGCCTCCACCACGTACAAGGTGCACGCGGTGGCCAAGGACAAGGACGGCCGGGAGTCGGCCAAGGACACCAGCTTCACCACCCTCACGCCGAAGAACACCTTCATCGGTACCTTCACTCCGGAGGACGGCTCGAAGGTCGGCGTGGGCATGCCGTTCTCGGTCCGCTTCACGCGGGGCATCACGCACCCCGAGGACGTCGAGAAGGCCATCTCGATCACGACCGAACCCGCCGTCGACGTCGAGGGCCACTGGTTCGGCAACGACCGCCTGGACTTCCGTCCCGAGGAGTACTGGGCGGCCGGCACCAAGGTCACCGTCAAGCTCGACCTCGACGGGGTCGAGGGCCGCGACGGCGTCTACGGCAAGCAGGTCCGCACGGTGAAGTTCACCATCGGGCGCAGCCAGGTCTCCACGGTCGACGTGAAGACGAAGACGATGACCGTCAAGCGCGACGGCAAGACCATCAAGAAGATCCCGGTGACCACCGGCAAGCCCGGCTACGACACCTGGAACGGCCAGATGGTCATCAGCGAGCGCCTCAAGGTGACCCGCATGAACGGCGAGACGGTCGGCTACGGCGGCGAGTACGACATCAAGGACGTCCCGCACGCCCAGCGCCTGACCACCTCCGGCACCTTCATCCACGGCAACTACTGGGGCGGCGACGCCTTCGGCAACTACAACGCCAGCCACGGGTGCATCGGGCTGCGCGACGTGCGGGGCGGGTACGACGGCAAGGTCGCGGCCGCCTGGTTCTTCGACCAGTCGATCACCGGTGACGTGGTGGTCGTGAAGCACTCCAAGGACAAGACGGTCTCCCCGGACAACGGCCTGAACGGCTGGAACATGTCCTGGGCGGACTGGAAGAAGTAGACAGGGGCCCGCGCCCCGCAAGGGGCGCGGGGAACTGCGCGAGAAGCCCCGCCGGCGGGACGGCCACGTGACGAACCGCACCACCCCCCACGGGGTGAACGCCCGCTAACCTGCGGAGCATGACCGCAACCCTCGAAATCGCCGACGGCGTAGGCACCGTCACCCTGACCCGCCCCCCGATGAACGCCCTGGACATCGCCACCCAGGACCGCATCAAGGAACTCGCGGAAGAAGCCACGGCCCGGGACGACATCCGGGCCGTGGTCGTGCGCGGCAGCGACAAGGTGTTCGCGGCCGGCGCCGACATCAAGGAGATGCAGGCCATGGACCACGCGGCCATGGTCGTACGGTCCCGGGCCCTCCAGGACTCGTTCACCGCGGTGGCCCGCATCCCCAAGCCCGTGGTCGCCGCGATCACCGGCTACGCCCTGGGCGGCGGCTGCGAACTGGCCCTGTGCGCCGACTACCGGATCGCGGGCGAGAACGCCAAGCTGGGCCAGCCCGAGATCCTGCTCGGCCTGATCCCGGGCGCGGGCGGCACCCAGCGCCTGGCCCGCCTGATCGGCCCGTCGAAGGCCAAGGACCTGATCTTCACGGGCCGCCATGTGCGGGCCGACGAGGCGCTGCGGATCGGCCTGGTCGACCAGGTCGTCCCGGCGGACGAGGTGTTCACCGCCGCCCACGCCTGGGCCGCGAAGCTGGCACAGGGCCCGGCGATCGCGCTGCGCGCCGCGAAGGAGTCCATCGACGCGGGCCTCGAGACGGACCTGGAGACCGGCCTCGCGCTCGAACGGAACTGGTTCGCGGGCCTGTTCGCCACCGCCGACCGGGAGACCGGAATGCGCAGCTTCGTGGAGGAAGGTCCGGGCAAGGCGAAGTTCGCCTGACGGCCTCGCGGACGGTGCGTCAAATCCCTTGCGGGCAAGCAGAGTTGATCATGTCCCCCGTTGGAGCGCATTATCCCCGCCTTAAGAGAACCTTAAGCGATTCGGGTCAGTGACGATCATCGACCGTTCTCGTGTGGTTAATCATCGCAGGTCAGGAGGGCTGTAGCGACCCTCTATCTGCCGCTGGCATATGCCAAAAGAGCCCTCCGGAATGAGGCGTTCCGGGGGGCTTATTCAGCCGGAACGGTCCCACGGGCCCCTCTGTGCAGCCATCATGGTGGGCATGGCGGGGCTTGAGGGTGTCGAACAGCCGCGGAGGCACGGCGGTGCGACCGCGGCGCGCTGGTCTCCCGCGGTGGAGGACGAACACGCGCTGCGGGCGCTGGAGATGTTCGGCAATCCGACCGAGGCGGAGGTGCGGCTGCCGTCGCGCCCCGAATCGGCGGCGACCGCGCGGCGGCTCGCCCAGGTCGTCATCCTGCGGCACTGGGGCCTCTCCCCGAAGATGACCGAGGACGCGGTCCTGCTCGTCTCCGAACTCGTCGGCAACGCGGTGCGGCACACCGGCGCCCGCGTCTTCGGCCTGCGCATGCTGCGCCGCCGCGGCTGGATCCGGGTCGAGGTCCGCGATCCGTCCCGCGGCCTGCCCTGCCTCATGCCGGTCCACGACCTCGACGTCTCCGGGCGCGGCCTCTTCCTCGTCGACAAGATCTCCGACCGCTGGGGCGTGGACCTGCTGCCGCGCGGCAAGACGACCTGGTTCGAGATGCGCGTCGCCGACCGCTGACCCCGCCCGCCCCCGAGACGCACGAAAGCCCCCGTTCTCGCCGTTGTACGGCGCCGCGGGGGCTTTCGTGTGGTGCGCCGCGGACATGGGGGGTGAGTTCCGCGACGGCTGTGGACGACCTGGCCCGGGTCAATGGAGGTCGTGGCACCGATCATGGCAGATGGGACCGCAAAGGGCCAAATGAATCATTGGTGACAAGGGTCATCAGCCTCGCAAATGAAGGAAATGTACAAGCAGTGTTCAGCAATCATTAAGGCCCCCGGGTCGGTAGGAGGCTTTCGCCCCGGATCACCCTTAAATAAGGCGGGTGACTCAGGCAGAACCGATCCGACGCCGCTCGGCCCTGCGCGCGGGAGCCGGACTCACCGCCGCTCTCGCCGCCGGCTGTGCCCCCGCCGAGCAGACCGACCCCGCCACCAGCGCGCCCGCCCCGAAGGCGCACCGCACGGCCCTCACGACCCGCGCCGCCCCCGGCCCCCGCCGCTTCCCCGGGCAGCCGGCCCAGATCGCCCACGGCCCCCGCTCCGGCGACCAGGTGGCCCTCACCTTCCACGGACAGGGCGACCCGGACGTCGCCCACGCGCTCCTGAAGCAGGTGGAGCGGGCCCGCGCCCACATCACCGTCCTCGCCGTCGGCACCTGGCTCGACAAACACCCCGACCTGGCCCGGCGCGTCGTCGACGGCGGCCACGACCTCGGCAACCACACCATGCGCCACATCGGCATCAGCGAGCTGCCCGAGGCCGAGGCCCGCGCCGAGATCACCGACTGCGCCGACCGTATCCGCCGGCTGACCGGCTCCATCGGCACCTGGTTCCGGCCCTCGCGTACCCGGACCGCCACCCCGCTCGTCGCCCGCCTCGCCCGCGGCGCCGGGTACCCGCACGTCCTCTCCTACGACGTCGACTCGCTCGACTACACCTCGCCGGGCCAGGAGGCCGTCGTCCAGAACGTCGTCTCGGCCGTGCGCCCCGGCTCGATCATCAGCCTGCACTTCGGCTACGCGGACACGGTCAAGGCCCTGCCGTCGCTCCTCGACCACCTCGACCGCCGCGGCCTGTCCGCGGTGACCTGTACGGAGCTGCTCTCGTGAACCTCACCCGCCGTACCGGCCTCCTGCTGACCGCGGCCGTCCTCACCGCGCTGACCGGCTGCGGCACCGAGACCGCCGGCACCGGGCACACCACCCAGGGCGCGATCAAGCCGGTCAAGCCGGCCGCGCCGCAGCGGCAGGCGGTGTACGGGCTGCCCGGGATGCCGCCCGTCCTCGACACCAAGGACGTCTACGCCGCCGACCGCCCGAACAAGCTCTCGCCGGTGGTCAAGGACTTCCCGTCCCGGATCTACGTCCCCAACACCGAGTCCGACACCGTCAGCGTCATCGACCCCGCGACCTTCAAGGTGACCGAGACGATCCGGGTCGGCCGCCAGCCCCAGCACGTCGTCCCCTCCTGGGACCTGAAGACGCTCTGGGTCAACAACGACAAGGGCAACACCCTCACCCCCATCGACCCGAGAACCGGGAAGGCGGGCACCCCGGTCGACGTCCACGACCCGTACAACCTCTACTTCACCCCCGACGGCAAGCACGCCGTCGTGATGGCCTCGCTCGACCGCGAACTGGTCTTCCGCGATCCGCACACCATGAAGATCCAGCACACCGAGCCGGTCTCCTGCTACGGCGTCAACCACGCCGACTTCTCCCTCGACGGCCGCTACTTCATCGTGAGCTGCGAGTTCAGCGGCGAGCTGCTGAAGGTCGACACCGCGAGGATGAAGGTGGTCGCCCACCAGAAGCTGCCGTTCGACGGGGCGATGCCGCAGGACGTCAAGATCTCCCCGGACGGCAAGCGGTTCTACATCGCCGACATGATGGCCAACGGCATGTGGGTGCTCGACGGCGACACCTTCACCACCCCCAGGCTGCTGCCCACCGGCAAGGGCACCCACGGCCTCTACGTCAGCCGCGACTCCAGGGAGATGTACGTCTCCAACCGCGGCGAGGGCACGGTCTCCGTCTTCGACTTCCCGCAGAACAAGCTGACGAAGAAGTGGAAGCTCCCGCAGGGCGGCAGCCCCGACATGGGCGGCGTCTCCGCGGACGGCAACACGCTCTGGCTGTCCGGCCGCTACGACTCCGAGGTCTACGCGATCGACACCCGCACCGGCGTCCAGGTGGCCCGCATCCCGGTCGGCAACGGCCCGCACGGCCTCGCGGTGTACCCGCAACCGGGCCGCTACTCACTGGGTCACACCGGCATCTTCCGGTAGGAAACGCCTCTCCCCGGCGCTGTGTGCGCGCCGCACTTGAGTCTCCAGCCGCTGGAGGGCCCAGACTCCCCGGCATGACCGACGACAGCCCGGAACTGCTCACCATCGGAGAGCTGGCCCGCCGCACCGGCCTCACGGTGCGCACCATCCGCTACTGGTCCGACGAGGGTGTGCTGCACCCCGTGACCCGCAGCGACGGCGGATACCGGCTCTACGACGCCGAGTCCGTGGCCCGCCTGGAGCTGATCCGCACCCTGCGCGAGCTGGGCCTCGGCCTGGACGACGTCCGCACCGTCCTGGCCGGGGAGCGGGACGTCGCCTCGGTGGCCGCCGCCCACGTGGTGGCCCTCGACGCGCAGATCCGGGTGCTGCGGCTGAGCCGCGCGGTGCTGTCGACGGTCGCCCAGCGGAGATCGAGCGCCGAGGAGATGGCCCTGATGAACAGACTGGCACGGCAGTCCACCGCCGAACGCAAGCGCATCATGGACGAGTTCGCCGAGGAGATGCTGCACGGCCTGGACACCGTCGACCCGGCGATCCGGGAGCGGGTGCGCGGCATGAGCGAGGGTCTGCCGGACGACCCGACCCCCGAACAGGTCGATGCCTGGGTGGAGCTGGTTGAGCTGTACCAGGACCCGGACTTCAAGGCCCGGATGCGACGGGCCTACGCGTACAACGCCGCCGACCGCTCCCGCGAGGACGTCGCGGGAGCCTCCATGGAGTTCCTGCGCAGACTGATCGGCGTGGCCGGTGCCGCCGTGCGCGACGGCGTCCCGCCGGACGGCCCCGAGGCGGACGCGGTCCTGCGCGAACTGCTCGGCGAGGAAGCCCACCGCCCGACGGTCCTGGACCGGCTGACGGCCACGATGGACGACAAGGTCAACCGGTCCCGCGAGCTGCTCCGCGTCCTCAAGGGCGGTCGGGCACCGTCCGCGTACCGGCCGGAGTTCGCGTGGGTGGTCGCCGCACTGCGCGCTCACCCGGCCGGTTAATCTGACCTCCGTCAGTACGGCAACACGAGCAGTACGTAAACGAGGGGTGGTCCCGGTGGCGAGCATCGAGGAAGCACGCAAGGCGTTCGACCGGTTCGACGCGGACGGCGACGGCTTCATCACGGCGGCCGAGTACAAGAGCGCCATGGCGCAGATGGGCGACTTCAACGTCACCGAGTCGGTGGCCGAGGTCCTCATCGCCGGGCAGGACACCAACGGCGACAAGGTGCTGTCCTTCGACGAGTTCTGGGCCAACCTGAACAAGGCCTGAGCGCGGGACGGGGCCGTTGCGAGGACCGGCTCAACCCGTTCGCACGGCGGCCCGGTTCACCGCGGACAGCACCGCCCCCACGGAGGCGGCGAGCACCGAGGTGTCCCGGGCCGCGCCCCAGGCACGCGAGCGCCCCACGCGGCAGCGCGCGTAGGCGACGGCCTCGCCGCCCGAGCCCCCGCTGAGCCCGTGCTGGGCGAAGGACTCGATGTCGACGTCCACCCCCGCGGCGCGCAGCGCGTCACCGAAGGCGGCCAGCGGGCCGTTGCCCTTGCCCTCCAGCCGCAGGCGCTCACCGTCCACGTCCACGGTGCACGTGAAGCGATGCGCCTCGGTCCCCTCCTGCCGGGTCGCCCAGTCGACCAGGCGGACCGGCCCGCGGGCATCCAGATAGACGTCCCGGAACAGCGCGTACAGCTCGTCCGGACTCGCCTCGCGCCCGCTCGCGTCGGTCGCCTCCTGGACCGTGCGCGCGTACTCGGGCCGCAGGTCCCGCGGCAGGTCGATGCCGTGGTGCTCCCTCAGCAGATACGCCATTCCGCCCTTGCCCGACTGCGAGTTGACGCGGATGACGGCCTCGTACGACCGCCCGAGATCGGCCGGGTCGATCGGCAGGTACGGCACCTCCCACGGACCGTCCGGGTGCGCGGCACGGTGCGCGAACCCCTTGCTGATCGCGTCCTGGTGGGTGCCGGAGAAGGCCGTGTGGACGAGATCGCCCGCGTACGGGTGGCGCGGGTGCACGGGCAGTTGGTTGCAGTGCTCGACCGTCTCGCGCACCGCGTCGATGTCGGAGAGGTCCAGCTTCGGGTCGACGCCCTGCGTGTACAGGTTCAGGGCCAGGGTGACCAGGTCGACGTTGCCGGTGCGCTCGCCGTTGCCGAACAGGCAGCCCTCGACCCGCTGCGCTCCGGCGAGGAGGGCCAGTTCGGCGCAGGCGACCCCGGTGCCGCGGTCGTTGTGCGGGTGCACGGAGAGGATCACTGAGTCGCGCCGGGCCAGGTGCCGGTGCATGTACTCGATCTGATCCGCGTAGACGTCCGGGGTCGCGGTCTCGACCGTCGTCGGCAGATTGAGCGTGACCGGCCGGTCGGGGCTCGCGTCCCACAGCCCGGTCAGCTCGTCGCAGAGCTCCAGGGCGAAGTCCGGCTCGGTCAGGTTGAAGGTCTCCGGCGCGAACTGGAAACGGATGTGCGCGTCGCCGCGGGCGTCCGCCAGCCGGGCCATGTGCGTGCCGGCCTCCCGCACCATGGCCAGGATCTCGGCGCGGGTCCTGCCCAGCACCACGTCCCGCCAGACCGGCGACGTCGCGATGTACAGATGGACGACCGCGCGCGGCAGGCCCTCGACGGCGGCGAGGGTGCGCTCGATCAGGTCCGGCCTGGCGGGCGTGAAGACGACCGGGGTCACGTCGTCCGGGACGCCGCCGCTCGTGACGAGACGGCGCACGAAGTCGAAGTCCGTCCGGCTGGCGGACGGATAGCCGACCTCGATCTCCTTGAAGCCGGTCCGCACCAGCAGCTCGAAGAAGCGCTGCTTGCGCGCGCCGTCCATCGGCTCGGCCAGCGCCTGGTTGCCGTCGCGCAGATCGACCGGCACCCAGAGCGGGGCCTCGGTGATCCGCCGCCCCGGCCAGCTCCGCTCCCGCACCGGAGCGGCGTCGACGCGCTCGTGGTGGGGGCGGTAGCGGTGGAACGGCATGGGGGAGGGGGTCTGGGGATTCCAGCGGTACATCGGTCGGGTCCTTCGCGGTCGACGGGGACGACCGGCAGCACGGCACCCCGCGGCGGGGTGCCGGTCGCGTCAGGCCCCGCCGCGGCTGCCGAGAAGAAGGAGTCCGCGCATCGTGAACACAGTCGGTACACTAGCCACACCTCAGCTCCTCAGACAAGTACTCCTCAGACAAGTTGGTGCCATCCGTGTCGTCCGTGGGCCCGCTCCGCCCCAGCCCCCTCGTCGAACAGGCCGCCGAGCGGCTGCGCGCCCGGATCGCCGACGGCACCTGGCCCGTCGGCACCCGGCTGCCCGGCGAGACCACCCTCGCCAAGGACCTCGGAGTCGGCCGCTCCACGGTCCGCGAGGCGCTGCGCGCGCTCGCCGGGGCCGGGATGGTGCGGCCCCGGCAGGGTGCCGGCGTCTTCGTGACGGCCACCCGCCCGGCGGAGGACTTCCCGGCCCGGCTGCGCAGGGCGGCCGTCGCCGACGTGTACGAGGTGCGCACGCTCCTGGAGGTCCAGGCGGCGCGGCTCGCGGCCGGGCGGCGCACCGACGACGACGTCGCCGCGATGCGCGCGGCCCTCGACGCGCGGCGGGCGGCCGCCGGCGGCCCCGGCGACGCCTTCGTGGACGCCGACATCGCGCTGCACGCCACGGTCGTCGCCGCCGCCCACAACCCCGTACTGACCGATCTGTTCGCGGAGTTCGCACCGGCCCTGCGCGAGGCCCTGATCGACCTGCTCGCCCTCGTCGACGTCCCCCGCGCCGAGCGCGACCACGGCGACGCGGCGCACGCGGACCTGGTGTCGGCGGTCGCGGCGGGCGACGCCGAGGCCGCCGGGCGGGTGGTACAGGCCGAACTGGCGGCCGTTCAGGCGAAGCTGGGCGCCTGAGGAATAGCCTGTCCGCCCGCCGGGTTCACACTCGATGCACATGCATGAATCTCCGGAAGGGCGAGACATGAAGATCGGCATCATCGGCGCGGGCAACATCGGCGGCAACCTGACCCGGCGCCTCACCGCTGTCGGGCACGACGTCCACGTGGCGAACTCGCGCGGCCCGCACACCCTCACCGGCCTCGCCGAGGAGACCGGCGCGACCCCCGCGACCATCGAGGACGCGGTGCGCGACGCGCAGGTCGTCGTGGTCACCATCCCGCTGAAGGCGGTCCCGAACCTGCCGAAGGGGCTGCTGGACACGGCGGCGCCCGACGTCACCGTCATCGACACCGGCAACTACTACCCGCAGCAGCGCGACGGGAAGATCGCCGGGATCGAGGACGAGGGACTGACCGAGAGCCGCTGGACGGAGCGCCAGATCGGCCACGAGGTCGTGAAGGCGTTCAACGGCACGTACGCGGCCGACATCGTCGACAAGGCCCGCCCCGCCGGCGACCCGGCCCGCGTCGCCCTGCCGATCGCCGGTGACGACGCGGCGGCGAAGCGCGCGGCCACGGCCCTCCTCGACGAGATCGGCTTCGACACCGTCGACGCGGGCGGCCAGGACGAGTCCTGGCGCCAGCAGCCCGGTACCCCGGTCTACGGCCTCGCCGCCGACACCGCGGCCGTCCGCAAGGCACTGGACGCGGCCTCCCCGGAGCGCACCGCGGAGTGGCGCGCCTGAGGAGACGCGCCCGTACCTCCCGTCAGGGCGTGGCCCAGTCGCGCAGCGTGTTCTCGCTCGTGAACACGGCCACGTCCTTGTCGTGCGGTGACGACGTGTACTGATGGATCGTCCACTTCGCCTTGATGCGGGGCTTCCCGGCCGTCACGTAGTCGGCGATCCACAGGCCGTCACCCGCGTACGACGTGGTGTCGTGGTTCAGCCAGAAATCGCGGTTGCAGTAGAGCAGGACTCTGTTGTTCGGCCGCAGGCGCTTCACCTCGCGGATGAAGTGGTCCTTGTCGGCGTTGCTCGCCCGGGTGCCGTCGCCTGTCGTCTCCCAGTCGACCGCGAGCAGGTCGCCGGCCTTCTCGGGGGCCTTGCTCACGAAGTACGCGGCCTGGGCGGCGACGTTCCCCGGCCACAGGAAGTGGTAGAAGCCGACGACGCACTCGCCGTCCCGGGCCAGCTTCGTCTGGTGGGTCAGGCGCGGATTGACGTAACTGCGCCCCTCTGTGGCCTTGATGAAGACGAACGACTGGCCGTCCGTGTCGAACGTGGACTGGTACGAGCTGACGTCGATGCCGTGGAGCATGCGGGACCTCCTGGTCGGTGGGGGCGACGGCGACGAGGTTGAACTGTCATGGTCCCCGCATGCTTACCGGTCCGAACCTTGCCGCGGACGGCTTTGCGGGGAAGGCTCCGGTGGTGCGGGTGCGCGGTGTAGGTGCCCGCAATCTTGGAACACGCTTTACGTGGCCACATGCAACTGAGCCCACCCGAACAGGGGTCTGACAGAAGGCCGGGCCCCGTATCGGGAGGGCACGGACCGAGGAGAGTGGGACAGGACGTGGGACGGCGCAAGGGCGGCGGAATAGGGATCGCACTCGTGACGGTCGCGGTGCTCGTGGGGACGAGCGCCTGCGGCGGAGGCGGCGGCAATGACCAGGCGGACGGGAAGAACGGCAAACCGGGGAAGCCCAGCGCGACCGCGAAGCCGTCCCCGACGAAGCCCAAGGGCCCGCCGATGCTGCTGGAGACGATCATGCCCCAGACCGGCGCCACGGTCGGCGTGGCGATGCCCGTCTCGGTGGTGTTCACCGACCCGGTCGCCGCGAAGGCCCGCGCCTCGGTCGAGAAGCACATGAAGGTCAGCGCCTCGCAGCCGGTGGAGGGCGCCTGGCACTGGTTCGGCGACAAGCGCGCCGACTGGCGCCCGAAGGAGTACTGGCCCTCGGGGACGAAGGTGAAGGTCGTCGCCGACATGGAGGGCGTCAGCAACGGCAACGGGCGCTACGGCACGCACAGCTACACCCACACCTTCAAGGTCGGCGACGACGTCCGCGCGGACGTCTCCGTCAGCGGCCACACCATGAAGGTCAGGAAGAACGGGTCGACGCTGCGCACCCTGTCCATCAACGCGGGCAGCGCCGAATACCCGACCTGGAACGGGACGATGGCCGTCATCGACAAGCAGAAGGAGGTCCACATGACCTCCTGCAGCGTCGGCATCAGCTGCGACAAGGGCAACCCGAACTACTACGACCTGACGCTGCCCTGGGACGTCCACCTCACCCAGTCCGGTACGTACGTGCACTACTCGACCGGTGACCCGAACCCGGGCAGCGGCAGCGCCCGCGGCTCGCACGGCTGCGTCCACCTGTCGATGTCGGACGCCAAGTGGTTCTACGGCCAGGTCAAGCAGGGCGACCCGGTGACGATCACCGGCTCGCCGCGCGCCAAGGCCCCGGCCGACAACGGCTACGCGGCCTTCAACCTGAGCTGGGACCAGTGGCTCCAGGGCAGCGGGTCCGGCGAGGGGACGACGGCCACCCTGTGACCGCCGTCCCGCACCCGCCGCTCAGCACTCGATGATGTTGACGGCGAGGCCGCCCCTCGCCGTCTCCTTGTACTTCACCGACATGTCCGCACCGGTGTCCCGCATGGTCTTGATGACCTTGTCCAGGGACACCTTGTGCGAGCCGTCGCCGCGCATCGCCATCTTGGCCGCGGTGACCGCTTTCACGGCCGCCATGCCGTTGCGCTCGATGCACGGGATCTGGACCAGGCCGCCGACCGGGTCGCAGGTCAGGCCGAGGTTGTGCTCCATGCCGATCTCCGCCGCGTTCTCCACCTGCTCCGGGGAGCCGCCGAGCACCTCGGCGAGCGCGCCCGCCGCCATCGAGCAGGCCGAGCCGACCTCGCCCTGGCAGCCGACCTCGGCGCCGGAGATCGAGGCGTTCTCCTTGAAGAGCATGCCGATGGCACCCGCCGAGAGGAGGAAGCGGACCACGCCCTCCTCGTCGGCGCCGGGCACGAAGTTGACGTAGTAGTGCAGGACCGCGGGGATGATGCCCGCCGCGCCATTGGTCGGAGCGGTCACCACGCGCCCGCCCGCCGCGTTCTCCTCGTTCACCGCCATCGCGTACAGGGTGATCCACTCCATGGCGTGGGCCAGCGGATCGCCCTCGGCGCGCAGCTTGCGGGCCGAACTCGCGGCCCGGCGGCGGACCTTGAGGCCGCCCGGCAGGATGCCCTCGCGGGCCATGCCGCGCGAGGTGCACGCCTGCATGACCCGCCAGATCTCCAGCAGGCCCGCCCGGATCTCGTCCTCGGTGCGCCAGGCCTTCTCGTTCTCCAGCATCAGCGCCGGGATGGACAGGCCGGTCTCGTGGGTGAGGCGGAGCAGTTCGTCGCCGGTGCGGAAGGGGTACTTCAGGACCGTGTCGTCCGGGACGATCGGGTTCTCGCCGGCGACAGCGTCTTCATCGACGACGAAGCCACCGCCCACCGAGTAGTACGTCTTGGTGAGCAGCTCCGCGCCGTCGGCGTCGAAGGCCCACAGGCTCATGCCGTTCGCGTGGTACGGCAGGGCCTTGCGGCGGTGCAGGATCAGGTCCTCGTCGAAGTCGAAGCCGATCTCGTGCGCGCCGAGCAGCTGGAGACGCCCGGACTCCTTGATCGCCTCGACGCGCTGGTCGGCGTGCTCGACGTCGACGGTGCGCGGGGAGTCGCCCTCCAGGCCGAGCAGCACCGCCTTCGGGGTGCCGTGCCCGTGGCCGGTCGCGCCCAGGGAGCCGTACAGCTCGGCGCGTATCGAGGCGGTGTGGGCCAGCAGGCCCTCGTTCTTCAGGCGGCGCGCGAACATCCGGGCCGCGCGCATCGGGCCGACCGTGTGGGAGCTGGACGGGCCGATGCCGATCGAGAACAGGTCGAAGACCGAGATGGCCACGGTGGGACTCCAATGGTGGTGGCGGACGACGCTGTCCGCCGGTGTTCGGGACTGACGGTGAGGACGTGACACGGGGCACCCTGCTCACTGTCCAGTGTGCGGGGTGCCCCGAGATTTCGTACGCCGCAAAGCGTACGGAACGGCTACAGGCCGGGGTACAGCGGGTGCTTCTCCGCGAGAGCGGTCACCCGCGCCTTCAGCGCCTCGGCGTCGTAGGACGGCTTGAGGGTCTCGGCGATGATGTCGGCGACCTCGCGGAAGTCGTCGGCGCCGAAGCCGCGGGTGGCCAGGGCCGGCGTGCCGATGCGCAGGCCGGAGGTGACCATCGGCGGGCGCGGGTCGTTCGGGACCGCGTTGCGGTTGACCGTGATGCCGACCTCGTGGAGCCGGTCCTCGGCCTGCTGACCGTCCAGCTCGGAGTCGCGCAGGTCGACCAGGACCAGGTGCACGTCGGTGCCGCCGGAGGCCACGTTCACGCCGTGGGCGCGGGAGTCCTCCGAGGTCAGCCGCTCGGCGAGGATCTGGGCGCCCTCGATCGTGCGCTGCTGGCGCTCCTTGAAGTCCTCGCTCGCCGCGACCTTGAAGGAGACGGCCTTGGCCGCGATCACGTGCTCCAGGGGGCCGCCCTGGAAGCCCGGGAAGACCGCGGAGTTCAGCTTCTTCGCGAAGTCCTTGTTGCGGGCGAGGATGATGCCGCCGCGCGGGCCGCCGAGCGTCTTGTGCGTCGTGGAGGTGACGACGTCCGCGTACGGCACCGGGTTGGGGTGCAGCCCCGCGGCGACCAGGCCGGCGAAGTGCGCCATGTCGACCCAGAGGTACGCCTCGACCTCGTCGGCGATGCGGCGGAACTCGGCGAAGTCCAGCTGGCGCGGGTACGCCGACCAGCCCGCGATGATGACCTTCGGGCGGTGCTCCTTGGCGAGGCGCTCGACCTCGGCCATGTCGACCAGGCCGGCGTCGTCCACGTGGTACGCGACCACGTTGAACTGCTTGCCGGAGAAGTTCAGGCGCATGCCGTGCGTGAGGTGGCCGCCGTGCGCCAGGTCCAGGCCGAGGATCGTGTCGCCGGGCTGGGCGATGGCGAACAGGGCGGCCTGGTTGGCGGAGGCGCCCGAGTGCGGCTGCACGTTGGCGTACTCGGCGCCGAAGAGCGCCTTGACCCGGTCGATCGCGATCTGCTCGGTGACGTCGACGTGCTCGCAGCCGCCGTAGTAGCGGCGGCCGGGGTAGCCCTCGGCGTACTTGTTGGTGAGGACCGAGCCCTGGGCCTCCATGACGGCGACCGGGGCGAAGTTCTCCGACGCGATCATCTCGAGCGTCGACTGCTGGCGCTTCAGCTCGGCGTCGACCGCGACCGCGACCTCGGGGTCGAGCTCGTGCAGGGATTCGTTCAGTACGGACTTCTTCTCAGTCATGAGGGGGGTCAGCTCCCGGAGAACTCGGTGTACTCGTCGGCGGTGAGCAGGTCGGCCGGCTCCTCGGAGAGGCGGACCTTGAACAGCCAGCCGCCCTCGAAGGGGGCCGAGTTCACGAGCGCCGGGTCGTCCACGACGTCCTGGTTGATCTCGGTCACCTCGCCCGTCACCGGGGAGTACAGGTCGGAAACGGACTTGGTCGACTCCAGTTCGCCGCAGGTCTCGCCCGCGGTGGCGGTGTCGCCGACCTCGGGGAGCTGGACGAACACGATGTCACCGAGCGCGTTGGCCGCGTGCTCCGTGATGCCGACCGTGGCGACGCCGTCCTCGGTGGCCGACAGCCACTCGTGTTCCTTGCTGTAGCGCAGCTGCTGGGGGTTGCTCATGAGGCGAATTCTCCTGTACGGGGGAGGGTGCCGGTGACGGCGGGGCTGGTGAGGGTCACTTCTGGCGCTTGTAGAACGGCAGCGCCACGACCTCGTAGGGCTCGTGCGTGCCGCGGATGTCGACGCCGACGCCGGACGTGCCCGGCGCGGCGTGGGACGCGTCGACGTAGGCGATGGCGATCGGCTTGCCGAGCGTCGGCGACGGGGCGCCGGAGGTGATCTCGCCGATCACCTCGCCGTCGGCGACCACGGACATCCCGGCGCGCGGGACGCGGCGGCCCTCGGCGATCAGGCCGACCAGCTTGCGGGGCGGGGCGGTCTCGGCGCGCTCGGCGGCTGCCCTGAGCGCGTCGTGACCGACGAAGTCCTCCCCGTGGGACGTCTTCTCGAACTTCACGACGCGGCCGAGCCCGGCGTCGAACGGGGTCAGCTCCGTGGTCAGCTCGTGCCCGTACAGCGGCATGCCCGCCTCCAGGCGCAGCGTGTCCCGGCAGGACAGGCCGCAGGGGACCAGGCCGTACTCGGCGCCGGCCTCGGTCAGCGCCTGCCACAGCTTCTCGGCGTCGGCCGGGGCGACGAACAGCTCGAAGCCGTCCTCGCCGGTGTAGCCGGTGCGGGCGATGAGCGCCTCGACGCCCGCGACGGTGCCGGGCAGTCCCGCGTAGTACTTCAGGCCGTCCAGGTCGGCGTCCGTGACGGACTTCACGATGGCGGGGGAGTGCGGGCCCTGCACGGCGATCAGCGCGTACGCGTCCCGGTCGTCGCGGACCTCGGCGTCGAAGCCCGCGGCGCGCTCGGTCAGCGCGTCAAGGACGACCTGGGCGTTGCCCGCGTTGGCGACCACCAGATATTCGGGGGCCTCGGTCTCGCCGAGCCGGTAGACGATCAGGTCGTCGAGGATGCCGCCGTCCGCGCGGCAGATCATCGTGTAGCGGGCGCGGCCGACGCCGACGGAGCCGATGTTGCCGACGAGCGCGTGGTTGAGCAGGTCCACGGCCCCGGGGCCGGTGACGGTGATCTCGCCCATGTGGGAGAGGTCGAAGAGGCCGGCCTTCGTGCGCACGGCGGTGTGCTCGTCACGCTCGCTGCCGTAGCGCAGCGGCATGTCCCAGCCGGCGAAATCGGTCATCGTGGCGCCGAGCGCACGGTGCAGGGCATCGAGTGCGGTCAGGCGGGAAGGCGTAGGGGTCATTGCTGGTGCTCCAGGGCATGACGGCGAGGGCGAAGTGTCCTCCCCATCTGTCATCGGAACCTGAGAGGTTCGCCCCGAGGGGCTTGCACCTTGGGTGGGGCCGCCGTACGAGACGGTCGGCCCGCTTTTCAGATGTGCCTCGCCCGCGCGGTTCGGGGCCTGAGAGATTCAAGGGAGGGACTTGCTCCTTCGGCGCCCAGGCCCTCACGTGCCTGGAACTCTCCCGCGCGGATTCAAGCGGCCTGTATGCAGTTGGCGCGCACATCATTGCATGCCCGGGGAACGGGAAAACAGATCGGAGGGCATTACCTACTCTTTACACTTGGTGGGGAGAAGTGGCGTGACCGGAACGGGGAGGACGATCACGGTGCACAAGGAGTTGGCGGGGGCGTACGCGACCACGGCGGGGGCGGTGGCGGGGGTGCGCATCCCCCGCCAGCGCTCGGTGCGGGACCTGCGCGGGCGCGGCGGCCGCACCCCGCGCCGGATCGGGTTCGCGGCGGGTGACCTGGTCGTGCTGTCGGGGCTGCCGGGCAGCGGGAAGTCCACGCTGATGCGGCGCGTGGTCACGGTGGTGCGGATCGACTCCCAGGACACCCGGGACCGCTGGGCGGCCCGGATGCCGCGCTGGGTGCCGTACGCGCTCTACCGGCCGCTGGTCCGCGTCGCGCACTACGCGGGCCTGCGCCGCGCCATGCGCTCCGGCGCCAGCCTCGTGGTGCACGACTGCGGCACCCAGGCCTGGGTGCGCCGCTGGGTGACGCGGTCGGCGGGGCGGCGCGGCGCGGCCGTCCACCTGATCCTGCTCGACGTGCCGCCGGACCTGGCGCTCGAGGGCCAGCGCGACCGCGGCCGCGGCGTCTCGCGCTATGCCTTCGCCCGGCACCGCAGGGCGGTCACCGCGCTCGTCACGTCGACGGAGTCCGGGGACCTCCCGGCCGGCATCGAGTCGGCGGTGCTCCTGGACCGCGCGGCGTCGGACGCACTCGGCGGAATCACGTTCCTGGAGCGCTGAGCGCGTGGGGGAGTCCCTCCGGCGGTACCGCCGAACGGGTTATCGTCGGCGCGGACCGTATGGCAGGGCCGGAGCAGAGGTTGAAGGCAGCTATGGAGACGCCGGGCATCCCGGAACAGGGGCACGAGCACTACGCGCAGGGTGAGGGTGGTGCGCACGCCCACCCGCAGCCGCAGCACACCTGGCCGGCGAACGAGCTGGAGGAGGTCCTCTCCGCGGCGCTCGGCCGTCCCGAGGGCGGCGGCCGCATCGTCGAGGTGCTGGGCCGCAGCCACCTGTGGATCCCGCTGCCCAAGGGCGGCGGCCCGGCCAGCCGCGACCTCGACCTGCCCACCCTGGAGCTGGAGGGCCAGGCCTACGTCCCCGTCTTCAGCTCCGAGCACGAGTTCATGCGGGTCACCGGCGGCCGGATGGACTGCACGGTGGCCCCGGCGGTGGAGTTCGCCCGCGGTCTGCCGCCGCAGGTCGGCCTCGCCGTGAACCCGGACGGCACCATCGGCGTCCCGCTCCCGCCCCCGGCCGTCGCCGAGCTGGCCCGCGGCGGCCGCACCCCGCTGGACGGTCCCGCGACCGGCGGCCGGGTCGTGCTCTCCGAGCCGGACTGGCAGGACGACCCGGTCGACTTCCTGACCGCGGTGCGCGAGGAGTTCGACGCGGCCGGCACCGTCCGCACGGCCCGCCGCTGTCTGGCGGTGGTCGAGGACGGCGACCCGTCGCTGTTCATCGGCGTGGAGCTGACCGCGTGGGAGGGCCCGGCGCGGGACGTCCCGCTGGACGCGCTAGGCCGTGCGCTGGGCCGGACGCCGGTCGCCTGGCCGGTGAATCTCGTCTTTCTCGACGTCACTCAGGACCCGGTCGCCGACTGGCTGCGGACCCATGTTCGTCCGTTCTACGCACGAGAGGTGTGACACCGTCCGTCAAGTCGGTGTCAGTAACGCCGCTTAAGCTGGTTTCATGACCTGACCGGGCGGTGTCACACCGCCCGGCGCGGGGCGATCGGGCGATCCGCAGACGGGCAGAAGTACACGAAGGGGCGGTTACGGGTGAGTGCGTCGGGCACGGCCGCGGCCGGACAGGTCGAGCAGATGCTGCGCCAGGTGACTCCCGGGCGCTACGACGCGTACGAGGCGCTGCTCCAGGCACTCGCCGATCCCGCGGCGGGCCAGGTGTGGATGCTGCTCTGGCACGGCCAGGCCGGCTCCCCCGACGCCCAGTACGGGAACATGGAGGTCGACGGCTTCGGCTACGCCCCCTGCGTCACCTCCGCCCAGGAGCTCTCCGCGTCCGGCTGGTCGCGCGCGTACGAGGTGGTCGGCGGTGTCGACGCGGCCCGCACGCTCTACCCCGACCACTACGGCCTCTGGCTCAACCCGCACGCGCCGGGCGGCGGCGTCGGCATCCCCTGGCTCGACCTGCGCCGGATCGCGGGCGGCCTCGACCGGCAGCCGGCCGGTCCGCTGCGGCTGTCCGAGCCCACGATCGACCTCCCGCAGTTCTACGCGGTCCTGGCGCAGAACGCGCACCGTACGACCGCCGTACGGGCGCTGCGCCGCGCCTGGGTGCAGCCCGCGCTCGGCGCCCCGTACCTCGCCATCGGCCTCGATGTGTACGACACGTCGCCCGCGTCGGTGGACTCGGTGCGCGCGATGATGCAGCAGTCCGTCACGGCGGTGCCGGACGGTCTGCCGGTGTCCACGGTCGCGATGTCCGACGAGTACGACCCGGTGGCGATGTGGCTGCGGGCGAACGCCCGGCCGTTCTACGACCGCGAGGCGCATGCCGCTCCTGCCGGTCAGGCCGGTGGTGGCTACGGGTATCCCCCGCCGTACGGTGCGTCGTACTGACCGCTTTTGTCCTCAAACGCCGGACGGGCCGGGATTACCACCTGAACCTCAAGTCCTCCTCAACTCCGCGTGTGCAGCGGTCATTTCGGGAAGAGGCTGGTTGGGGGAGAGAAACTCCCTCGTGGGCCCAATGTCCGACTCGTCGCCCCTTCAGCCCCAACTGCCCAGTGTTCGCACGCCGTTGACCGTCGTCCGGATAACGGAACCCCCCAGACAGCATCACGTTTAGGCATCCTTTCCCCGTCAAGTCTGGCAACAGATCGCACACAGGTTGAAGACTCCCGCTCCAAGGGGTTCGACCTCGTGTACGAGCCCCCCGAGAACGACGGACTGAACCACGCCGCCACCAGCGGCAAGTGCGGGCCGGTCACCGCCGGTTGAGAGGGGTCCCTGCCACGATGACGGCACCATTGCACGACACGACTGCGGAGGCGGAGCCGGTCGCGTCGGCCGACGCTGCCGCGAGCCAGTCAGGCGGCAAGGTCGAAGGGCGGTCGCTCAAGCAGATCGCCTGGAACCGCCTCAAGCGGGACAAGGTCGCCCTGGCCGGTGGCATCGTTGTCGTCCTCCTGATCCTGGTCGCGGTCTTCGCCCCGCTCATCGTCGGTCTGCTGGGCCACCCGCCCAACGACTTCCACCAGGACAAGCTCGACCCGCTGACGAACCTGCCCACCGGTTCGCTGGGCGGCGTCAGCAGCGACTACCTGTTCGGCGTCGAGCCCAACAAGGGCCGCGACGTCTTCAGCCGGGTCGTCTACGGCGCCCGGATCTCGCTGCTCGTCGCGTTCCTCGCGGCGATCGTCGCCGTCGTGCTCGGCACGGTCTTCGGCGTCGTCGCGGGCTACTTCGGCGGCTGGATCGACTCGGTCATCAGCCGGGTCATGGACGTGCTGCTCGCCTTCCCGCAGCTGCTCTTCATCATCTCGCTGGTCTCCGTGCTCCCCGACGACATGCTCGGGCTGACCGGAACGGGCGTCCGCGTCGCCATCCTCGTCCTGGTCATCGGCTTCTTCGGCTGGCCCTACGTCGGCCGGATCGTCCGGGGCCAGACCCTGTCGCTGCGCGAGCGCGAGTACGTGGAGGCGGCCCGCTCGCTGGGCGGCGGCAGCCGCCACATCCTGCTGCGCGAGCTGCTGCCCAACCTGGTGGCCCCGATCGTCGTCTACATGACGCTGATGATCCCCACCAACATCCTCACCGAGGCCGCCCTCAGCTTCCTCGGCGCGGGTGTGCGCCCGCCGACCGCGTCCTGGGGCGGCATGCTCCGGGACGCGCTCGCGACGTACGAGCACGACCCGATGTTCATGGTCTTCCCCGGTGTCACGATCTTCATCACCGTCCTCGCGTTCAACCTCTTCGGGGACGGGCTGCGCGACGCACTCGACCCCAAGGGCACCCGCTAGGCCCTCAACAGCCCTCTTTCCACAGGCCCCTGTCGCATCGTCAGGCGGCGCACCCGACTGGTTCATCGGCGACTTGCCCGGACCGCGATCTCGGAGGATACGAGAAAATGCCCACAGGTATTCCCAAGCGACGGCTCGCTGCGTGCGCTGCCCTCGTCGTCGGGGCGCTGGCGGCCACTACGGCGTGCGGCGGCGGTGACGGCGACAGCAAGGACGGAGCCAAGGCGCCCGGCTTCAACGCCGCGCTGAACAAGGTCGTCAACGCGTCCACCAAGAAGGGCGGGACGCTGAAGTTCGTCGGCAAGCAGGACTTCGACTCCCTGGACCCGCAGCGGACGTACTACGGCATGACCTGGGACTTCATGCGGTACTACACCCGCACCCTGGTCACCTACGACACCAAGCCGGGCAACGGCTCCAACAAGCTGGTCGGCGACCTGGCCACCGCGCCCGCCACCGTCTCGGACGACGGCAAGACCTACACGTACAAGCTGCGTGACGGCCTGACCTGGGAGGACGGCTCCAAGCTGACCTCCAAGGACATCAAGTACGGCATCGAGCGCATCTGGGCCACCGACGTCATCACCGGCGGCCCCGGCTACCTGCGCTCCACCCTCGACCCCAAGGGCGCGTACAAGGGCCCGTACAAGGACAAGTCGAAGGACAAGCTGGGCCTGAAGGCGATCGAGACGCCCGACGACCAGACCATCGTCTTCCACCTGCCCAAGGCCAACGGCGACTTCGAGCAGATGCTCGCCATGCCGACCGGCGCCCCGGTGCCGCAGGCCAAGGACACGGCCGCGAAGTACACCCAGAAGCCGGTCTCGTCCGGCCCGTACAAGATCCAGAGCTACAACGCGGGCAAGAGCCTGACGCTGGTGCGCAACACGGCCTGGAAGAAGTCGTCCGACCCGATCCGCCCGGCCCTGCCGGAGAGGATCACGGTCACCATCTCCTCGAACCTGGAGGAGAACGACAAGCGCCTGATGGCCGGCGACTACGACGTCGACGTCAACGGCACCGGCATGACCCAGAACGGCCGCGTCTCGGCCGTCGAGAAGTACCGGGGCAACGTCGACAACGTCCAGACGTCCTTCGTGCGCTACGTGGCCCTGATCACCGCCACCAAGCCGCTGGACAACGTCGAGTGCCGCAAGGCCGTCTTCTACGGTACCGACTTCGCCAGCATCCAGCAGTCGCGCGGCGGCAAGGTGGCCGGTGGCGAGATCGCCAACTCCACCTTCCCGAAGTCCATCCCGGGCTACAGCGACTACGACCCGTACGGCATCGTCGCCCGCAAGGGCAAGCCGGACGTGGCCAAGGCCAAGGACGCGCTGAAGCAGTGCGGCAAGCCGAACGGCTTCTCCACCAAGATCTCCGCCCGCAGCAACAACCCGGGTGAGGTCGACGCGGCCGAGGCGCTCCAGGCGTCGCTCGGCAAGGTCGGCATCAAGCTGACGATCGACTCGATCGACGGCGCCCAGTCGTCCTCGATCACCGGCTCGCCGAAGGTCGTCAAGTCCCGTGGCTACGGCATGACGATGAGCGGCTGGGGCCCCGACTTCAACTCCGGCCAGGGCTACGCGCAGCCGCTGTTCGACAGCCGCTTCATCTTCCCGACCGGTAACTACAACGAGTCGCAGATCAAGGACAAGAAGGTCGACAAGCTCTTCGACGACGCGATCGGCACCACCGACCTGAACAAGGCCAAGCAGCTCTACACCGACCTGGACCACGAGATCCTGGACCAGGCGTACTGGATGCCGTTCATCTACGAGAAGAACATCTCGTGGCGCAGCAGCCGTCTGACCAACGTGTACTCGTCCGCGGCCTACAGCGGTCGCTACGACTACGTGATGCTCGGCGTCGGCAACAAGTAGTCGTAGTCCTTCCGGTCGTTGAGCTGATCCCGCTCATGCCGTCGAAACCCGCCAGTCCGAAGGGCAGGTGATGGCCTCGGCGGCGGGGACCCCGAACGGGTCCCCGCCGCCGGGCCGCGCACAGTGCTTGCTTATCTCATCCGGCGCCTGTTCGCCGTCGTCATCATGGTGCTGATCGTGTTGTTCGCGACCTTCACCATCTTCTTCATGCTGCCCAAATGGGCGGGCCAGGACGTCGCCGTCCTCTTCGCCGGCAAGGCCACCAGCCCCGAGGCGCTGGACGGCATCCGCATCAAGCTGGGCCTCAACGACCCGCTGCTCGTGCAGTTCTGGGACTTCGTGAAGGGCATCCCGCTCGGCCGCGACTACACCAACGGCGCCGACATCACCCACTGCCCCGCCCCCTGCTTCGGGTACTCCTTCCGCACGGAAGTGCCCGTATGGACCACCCTCAAGCAGGACGCGCCCATCACCGGCGCCCTGGCGCTCGGCGCGTGCGTCCTGTGGCTCCTCGGCGGTGTCGCCACCGGCGTCACCTCCGCCCTCAAGCGCGGCACCTTCTGGGACCGCGCCGCGATGACCACCGCCCTCGGCGGCGTCTCGCTCCCCGTCTTCTTCACCGGCATGGTCGCGATGGGCATCTTCGTCCACAGCCTGGGCTGGGTGCACATCGCCGACTCGCTGTCCACGGACGACTCGATCGGTACGTGGCTGCAGACGCTGATCCTGCCGTGGATCGTGCTCGCCTTCCTCAACGCCGCGATGTACGCGAGACTCACCCGCGCCACCATGCTGGAGATTCTCGGCGAGGACTACATCCGCACCGCGCGCGCCAAGGGACTCGGCGAGTCCGCCGTCATCACCCGGCACGCGCTGCGCTCGGCGATGACCCCGATCCTCACCGTCTTCGGACTCGACCTCGGTGTGCTGCTCGGCGGCGCCGTGCTCACCGAGTCCACGTTCAACCTGCCGGGTCTCGGTCTCGAAGCGGTCCAGGCCATCAGCAACAAGGACCTGCCCGTGATCCTCGGCGTGACGCTGTTCGCGGCTCTCGCGATCGCCGTCGCCAACCTCGTCGTGGACCTTCTGTACGCCGTCATCGACCCGCGAGTGAGGCTGGGATGACCGACCTGCACAAGACCGGAGCGGCGGTCGGCGAACCCGTCACCGCCTCCGGTGCCCCCAGCGCCTTCCTGGAGGTCCGCGACCTCAAGGTGCACTTCCCGACCGACGACGGCCTGGTCAAGTCCGTCGACGGCCTCTCCTTCACCCTGGAGAAGGGCCGCACCCTCGGCATCGTCGGCGAGTCCGGATCGGGCAAGTCCGTCACGTCGCTCGGCATCATGGGCCTGCACACCGCGGGCCAGTACGGCCGGCGCAAGGCGCAGATCAGCGGCGAGATCTGGCTGGACGGCACCGAGCTGCTCTCCGGCGACCAGGACGCCGTCCGCCGGCTGCGCGGCCGCGACATGGCGATGATCTTCCAGGACCCGCTCTCGGCGCTCCACCCGTACTACACGATCGGCAAGCAGATCGTGGAGGCGTACCGGGTCCACCACAAGGTGGACAAGAAGACCGCGCGCAAGCGGGCGATCGAGATGCTCGACCGGGTCGGCATCCCGCAGCCCGACAAGCGGGTCGACGCCTACCCGCACGAGTTCTCCGGCGGTATGCGCCAGCGCGCGATGATCGCGATGGCGCTGGTGAACAACCCCGAGCTGCTGATCGCCGACGAGCCGACCACGGCCCTCGACGTGACCGTGCAGGCGCAGATCCTGGACCTGATCCGCGATCTGCAGAAGGAGTTCGGCTCCGCCGTCATCATGATCACGCACGACCTCGGGGTCGTCGCGGAGATGGCCGACGAGCTGCTCGTCATGTACGGCGGCCGGTGCGTGGAGCGCGGCAGCGCCACCGAGGTCTTCACCGAACCCCGGCACCCCTACACCTGGGGCCTGCTGGGCTCGATGCCGCGCATCGACCGGGAGCAGACCGAGCGCCTCATCCCGGTCAAGGGCTCCCCGCCCAGCCTGATCAACCTGCCGAGCGGCTGCGCCTTCAACCCGCGCTGCCCGTACGCGGACGTCCCCAAGGACAACATCACCCGTACCGAGCGCCCCGAACTGCGCGAGGTCGGCTCCGGTCACTTCTCCGCCTGCCACATGTCGGGCGAGGAGCGGGAGCGGATCTGGACCGAAGAGATTGCGCCGAAGCTGTGACGGACGCCAAAGGACCCGAGACCGAGATGACGATCCCCCAGCAGGCGGCCGACTCTCCCCAGACCTCCGCCGACGCGGCGCCGGGCGAGCCGCTGCTCAAGGTCGAGAACCTGGTCAAGCACTTCCCGATCAAGAAGGGCCTGCTCAAGCGGCAGGTCGCCGCCGTGCAGGCGGTCGACGGGCTGACCTTCGACGTCCGCGCGGGGGAGACCCTGGGCGTCGTCGGCGAGTCCGGCTGCGGCAAGTCGACGATGGGCCGGCTCATCACGCGGCTGCTCGAACCGACCGCGGGCCGCGTCGAGTTCGAGGGCCGGGACATCACGCACCTGGGCACGGGCGGCATGCGTCCGCTGCGCCGCGACGTGCAGATGATCTTCCAGGACCCGTACTCCTCGCTGAACCCGCGCCACAACATCGGCACGATCGTCGGCGCCCCGTTCAAGCTCCAGGGCGTCAAGCCCGAGGGCGGCGTGAAGAAGGCGGTACAGGATCTCCTGGAGCGGGTCGGGCTCAACCCCGAGCACTACAACCGCTACCCGCACGAGTTCTCCGGCGGCCAGCGCCAGCGCATCGGCATCGCCCGGGCGCTCGCCCTGCGGCCGAAGCTGGTCGTGGCGGACGAGCCGGTCTCGGCGCTCGACGTGTCGATCCAGGCCCAGGTCGTGAACCTCCTGGAGGACCTCCAGGACGAGTTCGGCCTGACGTACGTGATCATCGCGCACGACCTCTCGGTCATCCGGCACGTCTCGGACCGGATCGCGGTGATGTACCTCGGCAAGATCGTGGAGCTGGCGGACCGCGACGACCTCTACTCCACGCCGATGCACCCGTACACCAAGGCGCTGCTGTCCGCGGTGCCGGTGCCGGACCCCAAGCGGCGCGGCGTCAAGAGCGAGCGGATCCTGCTGCGCGGCGACGTCCCGTCGCCGATCGACCCGCCCAAGGGCTGCCGTTTCCACACCCGCTGCTGGAAGGCGACGGAGCTGTGCGCGACGAAGGAGCCCCCGCTGCTCCAGCTCGCCTCCGGCCACCAGGTCGCCTGCCACCACCCGGAGAACGCCCCCGACCAGGCCCCCGAGGACACCAAGCTCCTCTCGGCCGCCAAGGAGGCGATCGACGTGGTGACGGTCCCGGCACCGGCCGACGCCGTGGCCGCCGATGCCCCGTCGCCGGAGGCTTCGGAGGACAAGTAGGGGGACGGTTCGCTCGCGACCGGCTGCGGCTCTCGTCGTGGCCGGTCGCGCAGTTCCCCGCGCCCCTGACGGGGCGCATATGACCCAGAGAGGTCATGTACACGCCCACCCTTGAGCGGCAGAGTTCCCGTGTCCGGCACACAGGATCACGCTCGAAGGGACGCCACATGCTCTCCCGTTCGGCAAGACTGGCCGCGCTCACCGTCGCGGCGGCCTCCTTCACCCTGATCGCCGCAGCCCCCGCCCCCACCCCCGGCTCCGCCGGCATCGGCGACCCGTACTTCCCGGAACTCGGCAACGGCGGCTTCGACGCCCGCCACTACGGCCTGGACATCGCCTACGACCCCGGCACCGACCGCCTCGACGGCCGGACGACGCTCACCGCGCGGGCCACCCGGAACCTCTCGTCCTTCGACCTCGACCTGCAGAAGCTCACGGTCACCCGGATAGAAGTGAACGGCAGACGCGCCGACTTCACCCGCACCGGCGACGAGATCGTCATCACCCCGCGCACCCCGCTCCGCAGGAACAGCACCTTCACCACCACGGTCACCTACAACGGCGTCCCCGAGCCCCTCAACGGCCCCATCGTCTTCGGCTCCGACTACGGCTGGATGAAGACCGCCGACGGCGTCTTCGTCGCGTGCGAGCCGAACGCCGCCTCCACCTGGTTCCCCTCCAGCGACCACCCCTCCGACAAGGCCACCTACGACATCCGCATCAAGGCCCCCAAGGGCCTCACCGGAGTCTCGAACGGACGGCTCGTCGGCACGTACGACACCGACAAGGGCACGCGGACCGTCCACCACTGGCACGAGTCGAAGCCGATGGCGACCTACCTCGCGACCGCCAGCATCGGGAAGTTCGACGTGAAGACCGGCCGCACCCCCGCCGGCACCCCCATCTACGTGGCCATCGACCCGGTCCTCGCGAACAGCAACAGCGTCGACGTGTACGCGGTGACCGCCGAGGCCACCGACTACTGGTCGCAGGTCTTCGGCCCGTACCCCTTCGAGGAGACCGGCGCCGTCGTCGACGACATGCCCGAGGCCGGGTTCTCCCTGGAGACCCAGTCCAAGCCCAGCTACTCCGCCGTCCGCAGCGAGTCGACGATCGTCCACGAGCTGGCCCACCAGTGGTTCGGCGACTCCGTCTCCGTCGAGCAGTGGAAGAACATCTGGCTCAACGAGGGCTTCGCCACGTACGCCCAATGGCTCTGGTCCGAGCACAAGGGCATCCGCTCCGCCCACGACTCGTTCCTCGCGGGCTACGGCTCCCGCCCGGCCGACTCCGCGTTCTGGCAGACGAAGGTGGGCGATCCGCAGCGCGACACGATGTTCGCCTCCGCCGTGTACCAGCGCGGCGCGATGACCCTCCAGATGCTGCGCGAGCGCATCGGCGACAAGGCGTTCTTCAGGCTGCTGCCGCTGTGGACCAAGCAGCACCGGTACGAGAACGCCTCGACGTCCGACTTCATCGCCCTGGCCGAACGGGTCTCGGGGCGGCAGTTGGACGATCTGTTCGACACGTGGCTGTTCACGACGGGCAAGCCGACGCTGTAGGCGCGGACCCGGCAGGTAAAAATATCGGGTGATCCAGGAACTGTTCACCCCCTCCGTCCAGCACTGGCTCGATCTCGTCGGCATCTTCGTGTTCGCCATCTCCGGCGCTCTGATGGCCGTACGCAAGAACTGGGACGTCTTCGGCATCGGCGCCCTGGCCGAGGCCACCGCGCTGGGCGGAGGGCTGTTCCGCGACCTGGTCATCGGGGCCGTGCCGCCGGCCGCCTTCACCGACCTCGGCTACTTCATCACCCCGCTGTTCGCCGCCGCCCTCGTCTTCTTCCTGCACCCCGAGGTCGAACGCACCCAGGTCGCGGTGAACGTCTTCGACGCGGCCGGCCTCGGCCTGTTCTGCGTCACCGGCACCACCAAGGCGTACGACTACGGGCTCGGCCTCACCTCGTCCGCCGTGCTCGGCCTCGCCACGGCCGTCGGCGGCGGTGTGCTGCGCGACATCATCGCCAACGAGGTGCCTTCGCTCGTGCGCTGGGACCGCGACCTGTACGCCGTCCCCGCGATCGTCGGCGCCGTCATCGTCGTGCTCTGCATCCGCTTCGACGCCCTCAACGGCTTCACCAGCGGTGTCGCCGTACTGACCGCCTTCATCCTGCGGCTGCTCGCGATGCGCTACCACTGGCGGGCACCGCGCGCGTGGAACCGCAGGTCCGCGGCGGTGGAGGTGCCGGAGGAGGTGTAGTGCGGGCGGCCGTGAGGCGGGTCTCTAAAGCTACCGCTTAGTAATGAGCTGTCGTACCCTGCCTGCATGGCAGACGCAGCATCCCCGCAGGCACGTACCGGCACGGCCACGATCGGCGACAGCGAGTTCGACCGCGACACCGCCGTCACCCGGCGCGATCCCGCCGTCCCCGGGGTCTACGACATCGACCTCTCCGCCGGCTGGACGATCATCAACGCCGTCAACGGCGGCTATCTGCTCGCCGTGCTGGGTCGCGCGCTCGCCGACACCCTGCCGCACGCCGACCCGTTCACGATCTCGGCGCACTACCTGACGGCGTCCGCGCCCGGACCCGCGGTGATCCGCACGGACGTGGTCCGCACCGGCCGGACCCTCTCCACCGGCCAGGCGTCCCTCTTCCAGTACGCGGAGGACGGGACCGAGGTCGAGCGGATCCGTGTCCTCGCCTCGTACGGCGACCTGGACGCGCTCCCCGACGACGTCCGCACCAGCGCCAAGCCGCCCGCCATACCGCCGGTCGAGCAGTGCTTCGGCGCCGCCGACGCGCCCGCGGACGGTCCGCGCATCCCGGGCAGCTCGGCCATCACCGACCGCCTCGACGTCAAGCTCGACCCGGCCACCCTCGGCTGGGCGCTCGGAGCGCCGTCGGGCAAGGGCGAGATGCGGGCCTGGTTCGGCCTGGCCGACGATCGTGACGCCGACCCGCTCTCGCTGCTCCTCACCGTGGACGCGCTGCCGCCGACCGCTTTCGAGATGGGCCTGAAGGGCTGGGTCCCGACGGTGGAACTCACCGTCCACATCCGCTGCCGTCCGGCCTCCGGCCCCCTCCGCGTCTCGATCACGACCCGCAACCTCGCCGGTGGCTTCCTGGAGGAGGACGCCGAGGTCTGGGACTCCCAGGACCGCCTGGTAGCCCAGTCCCGCCAACTGGCCCGCGTCCGCCTGGCGTAGCGGCGCCGTTCGTCCGCGGCTTTCGTCGTGGCTGGCCGCGCAGTTCCCCGCGCCCCTGAGATGCGCACTGCGTGCGCCATCTCATCAGGGGAGGCGGCGCGCAGCGCCTGCCTCAGGGGCGCGGGGAACTGCGCGACCAGCCACGACGCCGCCGCACCCGACAGCGAACCCGTTCTGCGGCACCCTGAACCCCGTGAAGTCCGACCGCCTGCTCTCCATCCTCCTGCTCCTGCAGACCCACGGCCGCACCCCGGCCCCCACCCTGGCAGCCCGCCTGGAAGTCTCGGTCCGCACGATCTACCGCGACGTCGAGGCCCTCTCCGCCGCGGGCGTCCCGGTCTACACGGAGCGAGGCCGCCACGGCGGCATCGCCCTCCTCCCCGGCTACCGCACGGACGTCACCGGCCTGACCGCCGACGAATCCCGCGCCCTGTTCATCCTGGCGTCGCAGGGCGCCCACGCGGCCCTGGGACTCGACGAGGCCCTCACCGCGGCGCTGCGCAAGGTCATGGCCGCGCTCCCCGAACCCCACCGCCCCGCGGCCGAGTTGACCAGCCGCCGTATCCTGGTCGAGTCCTCGCGCTGGATGGGCCCACCGCCGCGCGAGGTCGACGTCGGCGCCCTGCAGGACGCCGTGTTCGCCGACCGCCGGCTGCGGATCCGCTACCGCCACAGCGGCACCGACGAGCCCCGCACGTACACGGTCGACCCCTACGGCCTCGTCGCCAAGGCGGGTGTCTGGTACCTGGTGGCCGACCGCCGGGCGGTGCCCCGGCTCTTCCGTGCCGACCGCACCCACGAGGTGACCGTCACGGACGCACCCGTCAGGCGCCGCTCCGGCGTCGAACTCGCCGACGTCTGGGCGGTGCTGAAGCGCCAGGTCGAACAGCGCCCCGGCGGCATCGAGGTGACCGCCCGCGTCCACCGCAGCCGCTACGACCTGTTCCTGCGGCTGCAGGGCGCCTCCCTGATCGAGCACCCGGAACCCGAGGACGCCGACGAGTGGATCACGGTCCGGCTCGGCTACGGCGTGCTGGGTGCGACCCGCACCCTCCTGCCCTTCGCCGAGCACCTGGAAGTACTCGAACCGCAGGAGGTGCGCGAGGAGTTGGCCCGCTGCGCGGCCGCGGTCACCCGTCTCTACGCGGAGCACGCAGAAACTCCAGCAGCGCGGCCGTGAGTTCGGCCGGAGCGTCCTCCTGCACGAGATGCCCGGCTCCCTCGATGATCCGCAGCGCGGCACCGGGGATCACCGCGGCCAGCTCCCGCCCGCGGCCGACCGGGATCCAGGTGTCCTCGGCGCCCCAGCACACCAGGACGGGCAGCTCCAGCTCCCCGTAACGCCCCTGGATGTCGTCGGTGAACCGCTGGTCGTTCTGTTCGATCTGCCGGTAGAAGGCGTCCCGGCCGGCCTCGGTCAGCCAGGGTGCGACCAGCCGCGCGTGGGTGTCGGGGCGCAGGCCGGGATGGCTGCACGAGCTGATGTAGCGGTGGATGAGCGCCTCGTGCAGCTCCGCGGGCAACTGCCGGAAGACATCGCTGTGTTCCGCGAACAGGCGGTACGTGGGTGAGCCCCAGGGTGCCAGTGCCACCGGATCCACGAGCGCGAGCCGGGAGTAGGCGGCGCCGTGCAGCAGATGTGCGCGCAGCGCGACGGCGCCGCCGAAGTCGTGGGCGACGACGGCGGGCGCCGGGCCTTCGGGGCCCAGACCCCAGTGGTCCAGCAGCTCGGTGAGGACGCGGCTCTGGGAGTCGAGGTCGACACGCTGCCCGGGGCGCATCTCCGAGGCGCCGTAGCCGGGCAGGTCCCAGACGTGCACGCGGAACCGGGAGGCGAGGGCCCGAGCGGGGGCGCGCCAGACGTAGGACGAGAACGGCGTGCCGTGGACGAGGACGACGGGCGGGGCGTCCGGGGCGCCGAGCACGCCCCATCGGACCTCGCCGGACGAGCTGAGAAAGCCGCGGTCGAGTATCCAGTCGGCTGCTGTCATGACCGTAAGCCTAGTTGCTCATGACGCGTCCAGCCAGTGCCTGCGTCCGAGGCTCACCAGCCGCAACTGCCGCTCCGCGAGGGTCGCCGCGCCGGGGAAGTCCGCCGGGGGAGTGGTGAGGAAGGCGGCGGCCGCCATCATCATGTGGTCCACGTACAGCCCGGCCAGCATCAGCAGGTCCTCCTCGCTCCACCCCGCCGACTCGGGATCCCGGCGCAGGGCCTCCCGCACCTCCTCGGCGAACTGCCCGAACTGGGCGGCGATCGCCTCGCGCACCCGCTGCACCCCGCCGTGCCGCTCGCGCGCGATGAAGCGCACGTGGGCCGGGTGGGCCCGCACGTGCGCGGCGATCAACCCGACGGTCCGCGCGATGCGTTCGTCGCTGTCCCAGGTCGCCGTCAGCAGCTCCGAGACGACCGCGTGCAGACTGCCGACCGCCTCCTCGACCAGCGCGGTCCCGAGATCGGCGATCGAGTCGAAGTGCCGGTAGAACGCGGTCGGTGCCACGCCCACGGCCCGGGTCACCTCGCGCAGCCCCAGGCTGCTGAGGCTCTGCTCCTCCAGCAGCTCCAGCGCCGCGTCGAGCAGCGCCTGCCGGGTCTTCTGTTTCTGCGCCTGCCGGCTGCCGAGGGTGGTGTGACTCATGTCATCCAGTTAACAACTGTTCTCCGTAATTGAACACCCGCGTGCGCGGTTAGACTCAATAGTCAGTGAACAGTTGTAACCCAACTCTGAGAGGTTTCCCGTGCTGTTCCTCGTAGCGGCCCTGCTGCTCCTGGGCTTCGCCCTCGGCGCCGTGGCCCACGCACCGCTGTCCTTCACGCTCGTGGCCGCCGCCGTCATCGGCGTCTGGCTGGCCGTCTTCGCCGTGCGCGAGCGCGGCCGCCGCCGCCACCAGCACTGAGCACGCGTCAGCCGATCGCATCAGTCGATTCAGGGGGTACCACCATGCAACTCACCGCACAGGCACCGGCCCGGCCGCGGCCCGTCGGACGCCGTGACACCGACGGCATGGCCGTCGCCTCGTTCGTCCTCGGCCTCGTCGGCCTGCTCGTCATGAACGTCTTCCTCGGTCCCGTCGCGATCGTCCTCGCGGGCCTCGCTCTGTGGCGCGGCACCACGCGCCGCGGCCGGGCCCTGCTGGGGCTCGGCCTCGGAGTCGCCGACCTCGTCGTGCTCGCCGCCCTCGTCGCCGCCGACGGCACGTTCTCCTGGAGCATCGCGGGCTGAGGCCCCCGGCGGGCCGCGCGTGGGAACGGGACCCCATGCGGCGGCCGACGAGCTCCGGCGGACTCGTAGAATCGTGCCCACCATGGCTTACCTCGACCACGCCGCGACCACCCCGATGCTTCCGGAGGCGGTCGAGGTGCTGACCGCCCAGCTCGCCGTCACCGGCAACGCCTCGTCCCTGCATGCCGCCGGACGCCGCGCCCGCCGCACGGTCGAGGAGTCCCGCGAGACCCTCGCCGAGTCGCTCGGCGCCCGCCCCAGCGAGGTCGTCTTCACCTCGGGGGGCACCGAGGCCGACAATCTCGCCGTCAAGGGCCTGTACTGGGCCCGCCGCGCCGCCGACCCGGCCCGCACCCGCGTCCTGTCCAGCCCCGTCGAGCACCACGCCGTCCTCGACGCCGTGCACTGGCTCGCCGAGCACGAGGGCGCCACCGTCGAGTACCTCCCGGTCGACGCGCACGGCCGCGTCCACCCCGAGGCGCTCCGGGACGCCATCGAGCGCAACCCCGCCGATGTCGCCCTGGCCACCGTCATGTGGGCCAACAACGAGATCGGCACCATTCAGCCGGTCCGCGAACTCGCCGACGTGGCCCAGGAGTTCGAGATCCCGCTGCACGCCGACGCGGTCCAGGCCTACGGCCAGATCCCGGTCGACTTCGCGGCCTCCGGCCTCGCGGCGATGACCGTGTCCGGCCACAAGATCGGCGGCCCGTACGGCATCGGCGCGCTGCTGCTCGGCCGCGAGTACACCCCCGTCCCCGTCCTGCACGGCGGCGGACAGGAGCGGCACGTCCGCTCCGGCACCCTGGACGTCCCCGCCATCGCCTCCTTCGCGACGGCCGGCCGCCTGGCGCACGAGCACCGCGAGACGTTCGCCCGCGAGATCGGAGCCCTGCGGGACGACCTGGTCACGGCGGTGCGCACCGCCGTCCCCGAGGCGATCCTCGGCGGCGACCCGGCCCCCGGCGGCCGCCTCCCCGCCAACGCCCACTTCACCTTCCCCGGCTGCGAGGGCGACTCCCTGCTCCTCCTCCTGGACGCGCAGGGCATCGAGTGCTCCACGGGCTCGGCCTGCACGGCGGGCATCGCCCAGCCCAGCCATGTCCTCCTCGCCACCGGCACCGCACCCGACCTGGCCCGCGGCACCCTCCGCTTCTCCCTCGGCCACACGTCGACGAGGGCCGACGTGGAGGCGGTCGCGAAGGCGATCGGTCCGGCGGCGGAGCGAGCCCGCACAGCCGGTCTGAGCTGAGCTGAGCTGAGCCGACCGCCCGAGCCGACTGCCTGAGCCGTCCGTCAGGCCTTGGCCGATCCCGGCCGCTTGGTCGTCCTGTACGCCGCCCGTACGAGCTTCATGTACCGGTCCCAGTCCCAGTGCGGCCCGGGATCGGTGTGGTCGGTGCCCGGCACCTCCACGTGCCCGATGATGTGCTTGCGGTCCACGGGTATCCCGTACCGTCTGCAGATCCCGGCGGTCAGTCTCGCCGAGGCCGCGTACATCGCGTCGGTGAAGTCCTCGGGCCGGTCCACGAAGCCCTCGTGCTCGATGCCGATGCTGCGCTGGTTGTAGTCCCTGTTCCCCGCGTGGAACGCGACGTCCAGCTCCCGGATCATCTGCGCGATGTGCCCGTCCTTGCGCACGACGTAGTGCGCGGACGCCCCGTGCCACGGATCCTTGAACACCTGGAGCGTGCCGCTGTAACTGCCCTGCGTGACATGGACGACGACCATGTCGATCGGGTAGTCCGCCGGCCGGTCTGCCCGCCGCCAGTTCGCCGCGGCCGCCGCCACCCACTCCGCGCCCTTGAAATCCACCGCGCCCGCGGTGCGCGGCTTGTCCACGCCGGGCATCTGCCACCACATCCGGGCGAGGTCGCCGCGCGCGAGCAAGCCCACACCGACGGCCGAGGCCACCCCACCGACGATCAAGGTCCGCCGGCTGACGCCCCGGTCGCGGTCCTTGCCACCCGACCCCTGCTTCCCCACGCGACGCCCCCGTCCCACCTTTCGCGTACATGTTCCATAACGGATATCGGAGCGATTCGGTTCCCGGCTCCCCGTACTCTGTTAGTGCTATGACTTCCCAGACTCCGCATGCCGCGCAGCGCCCCGCCCAGGACCGTCCCCTCCGTGTTCTCGCCGCCATGTCCGGCGGTGTCGACTCCGCCGTCGCGGCGGCCCGCGCCGCGGAAGCCGGTCACGACGTGACAGGCGTCCACCTGGCCCTGTCGGCGAACCCGCAGTCGTTCCGCACCGGTGCCCGCGGCTGTTGCACCATCGAGGACTCCCGCGACGCGCGCCGCGCGGCGGACGTCATCGGCATCCCGTTCTACGTCTGGGACCTCGCCGACCGCTTCCGCGAGGACGTCGTCGAGGACTTCGTCGCCGAGTACGAGGCCGGGCGCACCCCGAACCCCTGCCTGCGCTGCAACGAGAAGATCAAGTTCGCCGCGCTGCTCGACAAGGCGCTGGCCCTCGGCTTCGACGCGGTCTGCACCGGCCACTACGCGCAGGTCGTCGTGGGTGACAACGGCGTTCGCGAGCTGCACCGCGCGACGGACATGGCCAAGGACCAGAGCTATGTGCTGGGCGTCCTGGACGACCGCCAGCTCGCCCACGCCATGTTCCCGCTCGGCGACACCGAGACCACCAAGGACGAGATCCGCGCGGAGGCCGAGCGCCGCGGCCTCGCCGTCGCCAAGAAGCCCGACTCCCACGACATCTGCTTCATCGCCGACGGCGACACCCAGGGCTTCCTGGCCTCCCGCCTCGGCAAGGCGGAGGGCGACATCGTCGACGAGTCGGGCGCCAAGCTGGGCACCCACGAGGGCGCGTACGGCTACACCATCGGCCAGCGCAAGGGCCTGCGCATCGGCACCCCGGCCCCCGACGGCAAGCCCCGCTACGTCCTGGACATCTCCCCGGTGGACAACACGGTGACGGTGGGCCCGGCGGCGGCCCTCGACGTGTCCGCCCTCACCGCGATCAAGCCCCGCTGGTGCGGCGCGGCCCCCACGGGCCCGGGCACCTACACGGCCCAGCTCCGCGCCCACGGCGGCGAGACCGAGGTGACGGCGGAGCTGGTCGACGACGAGCTGCGGGTGTCGTTCGACGCCCCGGTGCGCGGCGTCGCACCCGGCCAGGCGATCGTGCTGTACGACGGCACGCGCGTCGTCGGCTCGGCCACCATCGCGACCACCGACCGGGCGACGGCGGTCGCCTAACCCTTGACCCGGCCCGCCAGATAGTGGTGGAGCACCCCGGCGAGATCGGTGCTCCACTGCGTCGCCAGTGAGCGGCGCCGGGCCCGGACCCGGCACTCGTAGACCGGGCCGTCCGTCATCACCGCGGTGACGTACAGGCCGTCCGGCACGGGCTGGAACCGCACGGTGCGCACGTACGCCCACGGGAGGTCGATTCCGTGCGGCCCCTGCTCGAAGTGGACGCCGTCGGCGTCGACCACCAGTCCGTTGTGCTCGTCGGCGGCGATGAATTCGGGGCCCGTCGGTCCCGGCCCGGGGCCCACCGCCGGGGGCACGGACGGCGGCGGGGGGAACGCCGGCGGATGCGCGGGCGGCGGCGGGACGGACGGCGGCGGACCGAAGCCGCCCTGGGAGACACCCTGCTGCCCGTCGCCGTACGTCATGACGGTCCCGCCCTTCACCTCGCGCAGTGTCTCTGCGTGTCCCCGTATTCGACCACGGCCCCGGCAGCCGCGGCCGCTAGACGGCGTCGACCTGGGTCTCGTAGAAGCACAGGTGGCCCTTGATGGCGGCCACCCCGGGCTTCGGCTCCTCGTACGCCCAGACCAGGTCCTGGGCGCCGGGCAGCGACCAGTAGGAGGCGTGGCCCTTGAAGGGGCAGTACGTCGTGGTGTCCGACGGGGTCAACAGCTCGGTCCGCACATCCTCCGGAGGGATGTAGTGCCGCTCCGGACAGCCGGTCTCCCTCAGCAGCAGCGCCCGCGTGCTGTCGGCCAGCACCTCCCCGTCCCGGACGACGCGCACGCGCCGTGCATCCTGCTCGATCGTGATCGTGTGTCCTTCAGCCATGACTGTGTCAGCGCTCACAGCGGGCGGGTTCTTCCCGGTGCGGCCGCCCGATCGCGGACCCGTACCGTGAACACCATGAACATCTGCGTCTTCCTCTCCGCCGCCGACCTCGACGACCGCTACACCGGCCCCGCCCGCGAATTCGCCGAACTGCTCGGCAGGGGCGGGCACACCCTGGTGTGGGGCGGCAGCGAGAGCGGGCTGATGAAGGTCGTCGCCGACGCGGTGCACGAGAGCGGCGGGGGACTGGTCGGGGTGTCCGTGGAGTTCCTCGCCGCCAAGGCCCGGGCCGTGACCGCGCCCGACGAGATGGTCGTCGCCGCCGATCTCGCCGAGCGCAAGCGGCTGCTCATGGAGAAGGCCGACGCCGTCGTGGTCATGGTGGGCGGCACGGGAACGCTCGACGAGGCCACCGAGATCCTGGAGCTGAAGAAGCACGGAAAGACCGACAAGCCCATCGTGCTGCTGAACTCGGCGGGGTTCTACGACGGCCTGAAGGAGCAGTTCCGGCGCATGGAGGACGAGGGATTCCTGCCGATCCCCCTCGCCGACCTGGTGTTCTTCGCCGAGGAGCCGGTCGGTGCCCTCGCCTACCTCGAAGAGTCGTTCGGGCAGCAGTAGTGCGAGCATGGCGCCCATGACCAGCACAGCCACTCATGTGATCACCGGCGCCGGTTCCGGCATCGGCGCCGCCGTCGCCCGCCGACTCCACGCGCGCGGGGACGCTCTCGTCCTCCACGCGCGCGACGCGGGCCGCGCCAAGGAACTCGCCGCCGAGTTCCCCGGCGCCCGCACCCTCGTCGGCGACCTGGCCGACCCGGACAAGCTGTCCTGGGCGTTCTCCCACCAGTCGCTGCCCGACCGGGTCGACTCGCTGCTGCACATCGCCGGCGTCGTCGACCTGGGGCCGGTGGGCGAACTGACCCCGAAGACCTGGCGCCACCAGCTCAACGTCAATCTCATCGCCCCGGCCGAGCTGACCCGGCACTTCCTGCCCCAACTCCGGCTCGCCCAGGGCCACGTGGTGTTCGTGAACTCCGGCGCGGGCCTGCGGGCGAGCCCCGACTGGTCCGCGTACGCCGCCTCCAAGCACGGCCTGAAGGCACTCGCCGACTCGCTGCGCCAGGAGGAGCACGACAACGGCGTACGGGTCACGTCCGTCTACCCCGGCCGCACCGCCAGCCCCATGCAGGCCAAGGTGCACCAGCAGGAGGGCAAGGAGTACGACGCGGCCCGCTGGATCGACCCCGAGTCGATGGCCACCACCATCGTCATGGCCCTCGACCTCCCGCGCGACGCCGAGGTCAACGACCTGACGGTCCGCCCGGGACGCTGACGACCGGGCTCCCGGCCCCGTTACGTACCCTTCGTGGGTGAGCGAAAAGAGCGACTTCAAGTGGGGACCGGCGACCGGCGTCGGGTCGATGCCCGGCGGTGACGCCCGGGAGGCCGCCAAGACCGTCACCGGCAGCTTCGAGGACTTCCCGTTCCTCGCCGAGCTGCCCGCGCGCGGGCCGGGCGCCGACATGATCGGCAGGACCGCGGGGCTGCTCGTCGACCTGTACGCGCGCGTGGAGCCCAGCGGCTGGCGGATCGGCGACCGGCCCGGGCGCGACACCAGGCGCGCCCGGTCGTGGCTGGGCGAGGACCTCGACGCGCTGGAGGAGTTCACCCAGGGCTACGAGGGCCCGCTCAAGGTGCAGGCCGTCGGGCCGTGGACGCTCGCCGCCGCGCTGGAACTGCGCAACGGCGAGGCCGCGCTCTCCGACCCCGGCGCCTGCCGCGACCTCGCGGGCTCCCTCGCCGAGGGCCTGCGCACCCACCTCGCCGACCTGCGCCGCCGTGTCCCCGGTGCCCAGCTCGTGCTCCAGCTCGACGAGCCCTCCCTCATCGCCGTCCTGCGCGGACACGTCAAGACCGCGAGCGAGTACCGCACCCACCGCGCCGTCGACCGCCAGGTCGTGGAGAGCGCCCTGCGCGACGTCCTCGGCGTCCACACCGACGGACCCGCCGTCGTCCACTCCTGCGCCCCCGACGTCCCGTTCGCACTGCTGCGCCGGGCCGGCGCCGACGCGATCTCCTTCGACTTCTCCCTCCTCACCGAGCGTGACGACGAGGCGATCGGTGAGGCCGTCGAATCCGGCACCCGGCTCTTCGCCGGTGTCGTGCCCGGCGTGGACGCTCCATTGTCGGACCCTGCCGGTAGCGTCATGGGTGTCAGGACGCTGTGGCGCAGGCTGGGGCTGAATCCGGGGTCGCTCGCGGAGTCGGTCGTGGTCACGCCGTCGTGCGGACTCGCGGGCGCGTCGCCCGCGTACGCCCGTGCGGCGCTCGCCCACTGCGCCCGGGCGGCGAGATCACTCGCGGACAACCCTGAGTGACCGGGGACGAAGGTAAACGGGAGGACGAGAAGGTGGCTGCCGCAAGCGCTGGAAAGAAGGCGGAGACCGAGAGCTCCGTGCCCGCGTCGGCGCGGGACGAGCACGCCCGGCTGGCCGAGCAGATCGAAGAGCACCGCTTCCGGTACTACGTGAAGGACGCGCCGGTCGTCTCCGACGCCGACTTCGACAAGCTGCTGCGTTCCCTCGAAGCCCTCGAGGAGCAGTACACCGAGCTGCGCACCCCCGACTCGCCGACCCAGAAGGTGGCCGGTCACTACGCGACGGAATTCACGTCGGTCGAGCACCGCGAGCGCATGCTCTCGCTCGACAACGCCTTCGACGACCTGGAGTTGGCGGCCTGGGCCGAGCGGGTCCACAAGGACGTCGGCGCGCCCGGCTACCACTTCCTGTGCGAGCTGAAGATCGACGGCCTCGCGGTCAACCTGACGTACGAGCAGGGGCGGCTGACCCGCGCGGCCACCCGTGGCGACGGCCGCGTCGGCGAGGACATCACGCCCAATGTCCGCACGATCGCCGAGATCCCGCACCGCCTGGAGGGCGACCGCGTCCCGGAGCTCGTCGAGATCCGCGGCGAGGTCTTCTTCCCGATGGACAAGTTCGAGGAGCTGAACGCCCGGCTGGTCGAGGCCGGCGACAAGCCCTTCGCCAACCCGCGCAACGCGGCGGCGGGTTCACTCCGCCAGAAGGACCCCCGGGTCACCGCGAGCCGCCCGCTGCACATGGTCGTGCACGGCATCGGCGCCCGCGAGGGCTTCGACATCGACCGCCTGTCGCAGGCGTACGACCTGCTGCGCGAGTGGGGCCTGCCCACCGCGAAGCACAACAGAGTGGTCGACGACCTCGACGGCGTACGGAAGTTCATCGCGTACTACGGGGAGAACCGGCACTCCGTCGAGCACGAGATCGACGGCGCCGTCATCAAGCTCGACGAGATCCCGCTCCAGGGCCGGCTCGGCTCCACCGCGCGCGCCCCGCGCTGGGCCATCGCCTGGAAGTTCCCGCCCGAAGAGGTCAACACCAAGCTGGTCAACATCCGGGTCGGCGTGGGCCGCACCGGCCGGGTCACCCCGTACGCGCAGGTCGAGCCGGTGACGGTGGCGGGCTCCGAGGTCGAGTTCGCGACGCTGCACAACCAGGAGATCGTCAAGAAGAAGGGCGTGCTCATCGGGGACACCGTCGTCATCCGCAAGGCCGGTGACGTCATCCCCGAGATCCTCGGCCCGGTCGTCGACCTGCGCGACGGCAGCGAGTACGAGTTCGTGATGCCCGCCGACTGTCCCGAGTGCGGCACACCGCTGCGGGCCATGAAGGAGGGCGACATCGACCTGCGGTGTCCCAACGCCCGCACCTGCCCCGCCCAGTTGCGCGAGCGGCTGTTCTATCTGGGCGGCCGCCAGTGCCTGGACATCGAGAACTTCGGGGCGGTCGCCGCCGCCGCGCTCACCGCCCCGCTGGAGCCCGCCGAGCCGCCGCTGACCGATGAGGGCGACCTGTTCGACCTCACCATCGAGCAGCTGCTGCCGATCAAGGCCTATGTCCTCGACCCCGACAGCGGTCTGCCCAAGCGGGACCCGAAGACCGGCGAGGACAAGGTCGTCACGGTCTTCGCCAACCAGAAGGGCGAGCCCCGGAAGAACGCGGTGTCGATGCTGGAGAACATCGCCGCCGCCAAGGACCGCCCGCTCGCCCGCATCATCAACGGCCTCTCCATCCGGCACGTGGGCCCCGTCGCCGCCGAGGCGCTGGCCCGCGAGTTCCGGTCCATCGACCGCATCGATCAGGCCACCGAGGAGGAGCTGGCCGCCACCGACGGTGTCGGCGGGATCATCGCCACCTCCGTGAAGCAGTGGTTCGCCGAGGACTGGCATCGGGAGATCCTGCGGAAATGGCGTGAGGCCGGTGTGCGTACCGAGGAGGAAGGGACCGGCGAGGACGAGGGGCCGCGTCCGCTCGAAGGCCTCACCGTCGTCGTCACCGGCACGTTGCAGAACTTCACCCGGGACGGAGCCAAGGACGCCCTGCAGACCAGAGGTGCGAAGGTGACAGGTTCCGTTTCCAAGAAGACGTCCTTTGTCGTCGTCGGGGACAACCCGGGATCCAAATACGACAAGGCCATGCAGGTGAAGGTTCCGGTTCTGGACGAGGACGGCTTCGCCGTGCTGCTCGAACAAGGCCCCGACGCCGCCGCCGAACTGGCGCTTCCCGCCGAACAACCGACTGGGGAGTAGCGGTTGAAGGCCACCCGTTCAGCGCATATCAGATGCATACGGGTGGCCGGGTCGCATTCGGGTATCCACGGCCGGGCGCATCCGTCTGGTGCCCGTGGAAGCCTTCTGCGGCCTACTGTTGAGGGTGTGCGCCTGCCGTGTCCTGCTGCGGATGGGGCAACCTCCGCTCCGCAGAAGCCAGGGGAGCGGGCTGCGGACATGGGCACCGCCGGCTGTGAGAGGGACGGGAATGGAACCGACCGAGAGCGCCGCCCCGGACTCACGACTGCGTCCGCGCCGGCGGCTGCGGCGCGGCACGGCCCGACGCCCCGACGAGGGCGGCGGGGACAGCGACAGCGGTCACGGGGAGAGCGAACGCGGTGGTGTGGTGAACTGGCGCAATTGGTGGCGTGAGAGCGGGCTGGGCCTCGCCCGGCTCGGTGCGGACCGGACCCGGGGCGGCCGGGCGGCCTACGGCATCCAGAGCCCGCCGGGTGTGGAGCCGCAGGGCACCGGCCCCCGGACCGAGGGCACGACCGTCCTCCCCGCCGAGCGGCCCCCCGCCGCGCTGACCGCGGGCGGCCACGTCGGCGTCGCCACCCCCGCCCAGAACCACCACGGCGGACCGGCCGACAGCGCACGGGCGACGGCGCTCCCGCTGCTGCCCGGCGCGGTCGTCGCGCTCGCCGCCGTGGTCCTCGCCGCCGGGTTCTACCGGGCGTTCACCGGGAACCACGCGCTCTTCCCGTCCGGCGTCGTCGGCTGGTCCCTCGCGATCCTCACGGGCATCATCGTCGGCCACCTCGTCGCCCTCGGCCGCGACCGCTGGTGGGGCGGCACCGGCTCCGGCGGGGCGCTCACCCTCGCCGTCCTGCTGCTGTACGGCTGGGTGCCCGCCGGGATGGTCAGCCTCACGGTCGTCGTGCTCGTCGGCGCCGCCCGCAGACACCGCTGGCGCCAGGGCGTCCTGCACGGCGCGATCGACATCCTCGGCATCGGGGCGGGCGCCCTCGTGCTGGCCGCGTTCGGCCGCGTACCGTCCGTCGAGACCCCGTGGAAGCCGGAGACCTGGGACTTCTACACGGCCCCCGAGATCGCCCTGGTGACGGCCTCGTACCTGCTGGTCACCCGGCTCCTGCTCTACTACGTGCACGCCCCGCGCAGTTCCGGCCTGCCGAAGGTGGACCGCACCGCGCTCGTCCGGCAGGGCCTGGTCGGGGTCGCGCTGCTCGGCATCGCGCCGCTGGTGTGCGTCGTCGCCGTCGCGCTGCCCGTGCTGCTGCCGCTGTTCTCGATCCCGCTGATCGCGCTCGACTCCACGCTCTGGATCGCCCGCGCCCGCGCCGAGGAGCAGCTGCGCGACCCGCTCACCGGACTGCCCAACCGCCAGTGGCTGCTGGAGCGCACCTGGACCGCGCTCGACGACGCCGAGCGGATCGGTGCCCGCAGCGCGCTCATGCTGATCGACCTCGACCGGTTCCGGTCGGTGAACGACACGCTCGGTCACCTCGCCGGCGACCGGCTCCTGCTGCAGATCGCGGACCGGTTGAGAGCCGCACTGCCGCGCGGAGCGGAGGCCGCCCGGCTCGGCGGGGACGAGTTCGCCGTGCTGCTGCCGGTCGCCGACTCGACGACGTCCGCGTCCCGGGTCGCCCGCGGTCTGGTCGCCGCCCTCGGCTCGCCGCTCGACCTCGACGGACTCACGCTGGTCCTCGAAGCGAGCGCGGGCCTCGCCGTCTTCCCCGACCACGCCCTCGACGCCGAGGGGCTGCTGCGCCGGGCCGACGTCGCGATGTACCAGGCCAAGCGGGACCGTACGGGCGTCGAGGTCTACGAGTCGAAGCGGGACTCCAACACCCCCGACCGGCTCGGTCTGCTGGGCGATCTGCGGCGCGCGCTCGACGCGGGCGACGTGGAGCTGCACTACCAGCCGAAGGTCCGCTTCGACGGACAGGTGGCCGGTCTCGAGGCGCTGGTGCGGTGGGTGCATCCCGAGCGCGGGAAGGTTCCGCCTGACGAGTTCATCGCCATCGCCGAGTCCTCCGGTCTGATGCCGCACCTGACCGAGTACGTGCTGGAGACCGCGCTGGCCCAGGTCGCGCGCTGGCGTGCCCAGGGGCTGTTCGTGCCCGTCGCGGTCAATGTGTCCCCGCGCGACGTGCACACCCCCGGATTCGCGGGCGCGGTCGCCGCGCGGCTCGCCCGGCACGGGGTCCCGGCCGGGTCCCTCCAGCTGGAGATAACGGAACACGTGCTGCTCGAGGACCCGCAGCGGGCCGCCGACACCCTGGCCGGGCTGACCGGGCACGGGGTGAAGATGTCGCTGGACGACTTCGGCACCGGGTACTCGTCGCTGGTGCATCTGCGGCGGCTGCCGGTCAGCGAGCTGAAGATCGACCGGTCCTTCGTGGCCCGGCTCGCGGTGGACACCGAGGACGCGGAGATCGTGCGCTGCACCGTCGATCTGGCGCACTCGCTGGGCCTGCTCGTCGTCGCCGAAGGGGTGGAGGACGACGAGACGTGGGAGCGGCTGAGGGATCTGGGCTGCGACGCGGTGCAGGGGTGGCTCGTCGCCGCCGCCATGCCGCCCGACGAGACCACGGCGTGGCTCCGGGCCCGGGGTGACCGGGGCTGGCAGCGGGCCGCCACCGTGGCGCTGCCCGGCGCCGACGACGTCTGATCCGCCGTCGTCCGGGTGCCGCTCTCGTCGTGGCTTCTCGCGCAGTTCCCCGCGCCCCTGAGGGCGAGCTCCGCTCGCTTCAGGGGCGCGGGGAAC